>JAHRFX010000001.1:0-7500 GCA_019084405.1 Methanobacterium sp. | reverse complement strand
CCGGCAAAAGATATTATTTCTGGACTCTCAGTTACCTTTAATATTTCCCGGACAAAGGAAGGAGGTATATGGGACATCCTATCTGAAAATTTATATTTCATAAAAATCCTTCCTAAACATATTTCATAATTTTATAGATTCCATACGATCCAGGGCGGTTTCCAGAGCATCATAGGAAGTTGCATAGGAAATACGTATATGATTTTCACCACACTTACCAAAACCTTCACCAGGGACCACTACCACCTCATTTTCCAGGGCTTTTTTAACAAATTCAAAAGAATTACCCACGGCCGGGAAAATATAAAATGCCCCCTCGGGTAGACTGCAAGGCCAACCCATTTCATTTAACCGGGATACCACCATATCTCTTCTTCTTTTAAATTCACCTACCATATCTGCCACACAGTCTTGAGGTCCTTCTAATGCAGCAAAAGCGCCTTTTTGAGAGATGGAACTGGCACAGGCAGTGTTATATTGGTGTACTTTCAGTAATTCTTCAATTATTTCTTCCTGGGCAGCAGCATAGGCCACCCGGAAACCAGTCATGGCATAGGTCTTGGAAAAACCATTGATGGTTATGGCCTTATCTGAAAATTCTCCAGGGGAATGATGCTGGCCTTCATAGATTATTTTTTCATATATCTCATCAGATATGATGAATATCCCCTTATCCTGGGTAAGCTCGGCTATAGCCTTAACATCCTCTTTTTTCATAACACTTCCTGTAGGGTTAGAAGGGGAATTAAGAATCAAAGCTTTGGTTTTAGGGGTGATTCTTTCTTCAACATCTGCTACCGTCATTTGAAAATTATTTTCTTTTTTAAGGGGGATGGGAATAGGTTTCCCTTCAGCAAGTTTAACACAGGCATCATACGATAGAAATCCCGGATCAGGAATTAGAACCTCGTCCCCTGGATTTACCAGGGCCTGGGTGCACATGTAAAGGGCTTCACTGGCCCCTACTGTTACAATAATCTCTTCAGGGCTAGATTGAATATTATTATCTGCCTTTAATTTCTCAGATATGGCCTCTCGTAATTCAATAATTCCTTTATTGGAGGTGTAATGGGTAAATCCCTCCTCCAGGGCATCCACTACAGCACGCCTTATATGGGGTGGGGTATCAAAATCAGGTTCTCCAATACCTAAATTTATAGCATCAGGACTTGTTTTTTCAAACATTTTACGTATCTGGGATAATTCTATAGATTTTACTCGATTAGCTGGATTTATCATTTAATTCACCTAACTTAATTTAAATATTATAAAAAGGCACTACTTTTTGAGTTATGTTTTATTTACATAATGATTTAGATGATGAACAATTATAACAGGGTGCTTCTTCACACCAGGGAGTTATTTCTCCTTCTTTCATTTTATCATATTCTTCTTTTAAGAAATCTGCTCTTAAACCCACATCAATATTTTTCCAGGGTAATTCCGGACCAAAGTCTTTTCTAGTTGAATAAGGTAACCAGTCCCGGAAGGATAACTGATTTTTATATGATTTTTCAATTAAATCTGCCACTTCTAAACCTCCTGTAGAAAGCACATACTGGATTAGCCCGGAACGGGGACTATCCACCTTGAGGGGATAACCCTTAAGCTGGGATTTGATATAGTTTAAACGGGACTTCATTTCTTTTACATCATAACCTTCCCACTGGAAAGGGGTGTGGGGTTTGGGAATCAGCGGGTTAACACTAAAACGTATAGCATTCCTACGGGGAGAGAGCTTTAAGAGGTCCTTCATCATAATAACCAGCTCCTTTGTATCCTCATAAGTTTCAAAAGGGGAGCCAGATAAAAAATACATTTTAATATTCATACCCATATGCAAAGCTTTTTTAACCACGTTTATAGTTTTTTCATCACTAACCGGTTTATTTAAACTCTTTCTAACTTTCCACACAGATTCAGGGGCCAGGGTTATGGTTTTAAGGCCACTTTCCTGTAAGGATTCCAGAGTACCTGATGTTATAGATTCAATCCTTAAAGAAGGTGTGCCCACTTTAAAACCCCTTTCTAAAAGACCAGAACACAACTCATCTATGCGGGAGTAATCAGAAACTGCAGCACCAATTAATGCTATTTTTCGGAGTCCGGTGGCATCATAGCCTTTTTCTGCAATTTTAAAAAGCTTATTTAAAGACGCTTCCCGGCGGGGACGGTATAAATATCCGGCCATGCAGAAACGACAACCCCGGGTACAGCCCCGGGAAACCCCGAGTAAAAAGGAGGATCCCAGGGCAGGTATTAAATTTTTATCATCAGTTTCCGGAACCACCTGGTAAATGGGGTGGCAGGCCTGGTCCATATCCTTTACCAAAGCTTTTTTCACCGGATTATCTGGAACATATACTCCTTTAATTTCTTTAAAAGCATCAATTTCTTCCTTAGGATCATCCAGTTCCAGATAGGTATCTAATAACTCATCCATGATTACTTCTGCCTCCCCTACAATAAATAAATCCACAAAAGGGGATAAGGGCAGGGGATTGGCGGTGGCACAGGGTCCTCCAGCAATAACTAAAGGATGGTTCTGGTTACGGTCTTTTTTCCGGTAGGGAACACCACCTTTTTCCAGCATTTCCAAAAGATGGAAGTAATCCTGTTCATATTGCAGGGAAAAACTAACTATATCAAAGTTTTTAAGGGGGGTGGATGATTCCAGGCTGCGGTGGTAAGGGTAAACCACTCTTTCACACCATACATCCTCCCGGGAGTTAAGAAATTGATAAATAATATGAAAACCCAGTGAAGACATGGCAGTACGATATAAATTAGGATAGCATGATGCGAATCGTATATCTACCTGGTGTGGATTTTTCAACACGACGTGGTGTTCTTTTAACATAATTTATAATTTTATTTAAACTATTATCAACATATCGTTTTTAGGTAAACTACGAATATGAGATTTAAGTGAAAAAATTAATCAGCTAATTAGAGTATATAGATGATTTAATTGGAATATAAATAGTAATCATGGTTAATTATGTGACAGGTGTATAGATGGTTTAAGGGGAAATATCTATTTCTGATAAAAAAATTATAATCTTGTTAGATTAAAAGATACTAAGCAGTAAATAGTGTTAATTCAACTTTTTGAAATTATATTATAGAAATAAAAGGTCCATAAAAGATGGCTTCAAAAAAATATAAAAAGGTGGCAGTAGGGGGAACCTTTGACAAGTTTCACCAGGGGCACCGCTCCCTCCTGGAAGAAGCATTTAGAATTGGGGATGAAATAATTATTGGGGTTACTTCTGATGAGTTCGGAGGTAAAAAAGGGGATGTAGAAGCCTGCGATACCCGGATGTCTAATTTAAATGAGTTTTTATCCACCATCTACCCTCAAAAATTCCACATAAAAAGACTGGAGGATCCCTTTGGAACCACCATTCATGAAGATGATTTTGATGCCATTGTGGTAAGTCAGGAAACCGAACCCACCGCAGTTAAGATAAATGAGATTAGAACCAAAAAAGGCATGGCTCCCATGGATATAGTGGTCATAGAAACGGTGTTTGCTGAGGATGGTAGGCCCATATCTTCTACCCGTATACGAAAAGGAGAGATTGATCGCAAAGGACACCTTTTAAAGAAACTAAGGAGTGTGTTTAAGTGAAGGCGATAGTTGGTTCTAAAAATCCAGTTAAAGCCCAGGCCGTGGAAAATATTCTTAAAAAAATCTATCCAGAACAAGAAGTGGAAGTCTTATCCCGGGAAGTGGACTCTGGAGTACCGGATCAACCCCTGGGCCAGGATGAAACCATTCAAGGGGCTATTAACCGGGCCAGAAAGGCCTATAGTGATGAATTTAATTTAAGTGTAGGTATTGAGTCTGGATTGATGCCGGTTAAGGAAACTATCACCGGTTATGTGGATATGCAATGGTGTGCTATCTATGATGGAGAAAAAATTACTTTAGGGGTAAGTGCTGGTTTTGAATATCCTCCCCATGTGGTGGAGGAAGTTTTAAAGGGTAGAGAGGTAGGTCATATAATGGATGAGCTTACCGGAGTGGATAATCTGGGTAAAAAAAGAGGGGCGGTTAGTTATTTAACTGATGGTTTGCTGGATCGGGTGGGTAATAGTGAGCAGTGTGTTTTGATGGCTATGGTGCCCTGGATGAATGCTAAAACTTTTTATTAACTAATAATTCCTACAACGCTTCAATATTTTAAATTAGATTAGAGGTAATTTTATCAATACTATTAACATATAACATTTTTTCATACAATATAATTAACACAACTAAATATTCTTATAAAATAAACTGATATCATGCTGGAAAAGAATTATCTTATTAAAATATTAATTGTGATAACCATATTCTTAATTGGCTTTAGTATAAGGTTAGATTCGACAAATTTAAATTCTATTTCTCCAGAAGAACAGGGTTACTATCGGGACGAATATAATAACCCCTATATGTATGAAATTGATTCATATTACCACTATCGTTTAGCATATAATTACATAAAAACTGGATCTATGGGAGATACCATCATAAATGGTCAGGAATGGGATTTAAAATCATACTATCCTCCTGGAAGAGTGGTTGATTATCCTCCTCTTATTATTTTATTAACTGTACTTATATTCAATATTATAAATTTTTTTACATCTGTCCCTTTGATCATAGTTTGCTTTTGGCTTCCTATTATAATTGCACCAATTTCAGGTATTATAGCTTATTTTATAGTCCGGAAATTTACTAATGAATGGGGCGGACTAATCGCTGGTGTTCTTACAGTTTCATCGCCTTACTATTTCTTGAGAACACTGCCGGGATGGTTTGATACCGACATGTTTATACTTTTATTTCCATTTATCACAATATATTTTCTTTTTGAAGCAGTTTTAACGGACAATACTAATAAAAAAATTATTTTTTCTAGCTTATCATCTCTTTCAATGATAATATTCGCTTTTGCATGGACGGGATGGTTTTATTTACTTTACCTCATCTCATTTTCATTTTTAATATATTTAGCTATAATGAAAATAAATAATAAAAAAGTAGAACATGTTTTAGTTATTTCTATATTTTTTACATGCATACCTCTAATCCTAATTTTTAAGAGCTTATTTAATAGTGATATTTTTATGATTATTCCGTTTACTTTCAACATAATGGAAAATAATTCTATTTGGCCTAATATTTATTTATCTGTTTCTGAACTCGATAAAATTCCTTTATTGAATAAAATAATTTATATTGGAATAACATTATTCTTTTTTGGAGTCGGAGGGATTGTTCTCACCATAATTCGATTTATTAGAAGAAATTTATTTAACCAATACTTAAAAAACATGAATTCGTTTATTTTATTATTCTTATTAACTTGGGTTTTGGCATCATTATATCTAATTTACATCGGGAACCGTTTTATTTTAATCATAATCCCTCCATTAGTAATATTTGCTGGGATTTTGACTGGTTTGTTAATTGATTGTATGAGGAATATTAAAAATCATAATGCAATAGCTAATATTTTGCCCGTAATTTTTATAATCTTAATTATTCTAACTCCGGTTTTGAATCCATATGGGAACATTAATTTAAAACCTTCGGTTAACGATGATTTATTCACTGCTTCGACCTGGATCAAATATAATACTCCACCTGATACAATAATTATTTCTGAGTGGAGCTATGGCTATTTTTTTCAAGTATTTTCAGATAGATCCGTTACTGTGGATGGTGGGTCTCAAAATACGCCTAGAGAATATTGGATAAGTAAAGCATTTTCTACTAGAAACGAAACATTATCTATTGGTATATTTAGAATGCTAACTTCTAGCGGAGATAAAAGTTGGATAATTTTGGATGAGTATACTGGAAATACATCTAAAAGCGTTGATATTTTGAATAATATATTGGGCCTTAATGAGGACGATGCTTTAAATATATTGATGTATGAATATAATTTCACTAAAAAAGACTCTGAAAGAATCTTGAATGTGACCCATAATTCTATCTCAAAACCATTTGTTATTGTCACTACAGATAGAATGGTAGGTACTGGCCATTGGAACTTTTATTTTGGTGAATGGGATTTTAATAATAGGAAACCTGGAAACTTTACTTATTCTGTTGGTGATTTTAAAAATAATGAAAGCATTATAACTTCTTCAAATAATGTGAAATATAATCTTTCCAGTGATCAAATAAGCTGGGATAATAAAGAGCCCTACTGCTTAATTGAAGTTAAAAATGGCATAGTGGAAAAAAGATATATTAATAATTTAAGTGATTTTTGTGTTATATTACTATATGATACTAAAGAATCAGTGGTTATTGATAAGAAGTTTGCAGATTCAGTATTTACTAAACTTGTATTAGAAAAAAAGAATACGCCACATTTCAAAATTATTTATGAAAATAAAAAAGTAGTGGTGTGGAAAGTTACATCTTGTTAATAGTTGAATTGCGGGCAGTATCAATAACACTACTTATGTTGCCTGCAACGGATTGAGATATATCAAACACGTATGATCCTGCAACCAAGACTATTACCAATATTGCACCAATAAGTAGCACCATTTCGGCACTAATTTGCGCTTTTTCATCTATTAACATAGTTTCCACATTAATTTCTACTATCCTGATGTTCTCTTCTCGGTTACAGTGTTTCTTACATTACTGATATCCGTATCAGTATCTAATTCAGTGGTATCTGCGAAGTAGCTCTGGTAGATTATTAAAGCAGCAATAGCGATAACAATCACACCACCGAATAATAGAATATATTCTGCTGCACCTTGTCCACTTTCATCTTTTAAAAAGTTCATGCACCAACACCTCCATATGTTGTGTATTATATCTTGTTGTATTTCATATATACATTTATCAATGTCTTAATTAAATACAACTCAACACTAATCATTTAACTTAATTAATTTATATTAGTTATTGTGAATATAATCACATAAAATAATAAAGGAATTAAAATGCCTCGAAAATATGAAGTCAATCATCTGATAATCCAATCACTGGAAGAAAAAGATCTATCCCGAATTGAATTATTAAAAAAGGTAAGAAAAAAATCAGGCCTAACGGTTTCAGATAAAACCTTAAATGAAGCATTAATGAGGCTTTTAAGGGATAAATAATATCACTGTTACAGGATATAATGTGGGGATATATGATGGAGTATCTCGGGTCCAGTCTATGAAATCTGATGGGATAATTTTCAGTAAAGTTAATACTGATCCTATTGAAATAGGAATTTTTCTTAAAAAATTAGAATCAGATGATCTGGAAGAGGCAAAAGCGGCTTTACATAAACTTAAAATAATTTTTAGAATTAAGATGAGCAAACTTAAAGGAATAGAAAATTCAGGCCATTATAAATTTAATGTAATGTTTACTAAAATTTTACGTTATATGAATACTCAGGATTTTGATCAAAAAAGAATAATTACTCAGAGATTGGCCTGGGCATTAAGTGATGAAAAAGATTCGCAAGAGATTTTAAAACAGCT
>JAHRFX010000027.1 GCA_019084405.1 Methanobacterium sp. | reverse complement strand
TTTAAATTTCTTTTTAAACTGAAATTTAAATATCTTAAAAATAGTTCAAATTAAAAAATATAGTATTTAATACCATACCTCTTTAATTCCCATACTATAAGCCAGTATATTAGCAGAAAGATGGAGTATAATAGTAATTATAAGTACTAACAGTATTAAAATTGGTTCCAGGGGTACAATTAAAGAAGATAATAACAAAGCACCTACCACAAAATCTAACTGATCTAAGATAGGAGCAGGTCTTCCGCGACCAATATTCCATCTACGCTTAATAAAACTACCGAATGCATCCCCTAAGAGCGCTCCAGCCCCTAAAGTAAAGCCTAAGAGTAGGCCCTGCAGAATATTCCCCGAGATTATTCCCTGTATAATACCAATTAAAGTTCCAATTAATGTACCTATAATGGTACCTCTCCAGGTTACACCATCACCCAATATTCTCCTACCGTCTCTAAAATCATGTCCCAAGTCAAGGGGAACTCCACCACCAAAGGTTAATGCACTGACATTAGCAAGATAAGCAGGCAGCATAAAGTATATTACATAGGCAATCATATTCAAAATGTTGATTATATCTGGATTCATTATTTACCTCCGGAAATAGACGAAATCGATGAACTATTTCAATGTTTATAACGATGAATAAATTGATTTATATGATTTATAATTTTATATTAAATATATATAGGTGAAATTATGGTTATCAAAAAGACAAAAAGCCTCTGTCCTGAATGTTTAAAAGCACTGGATGCAGAAGTTTATGAGGAAAAGGGCAAGGTCATGATAAAAAAAGAATGCCCGGAACATGGGTCTTTTAGCAATGTTTATTGGAGTGATAGTGATATTTACAGGAAAGCTGAAGATTGTAATCATGTGGGTAAAGGCTTGAAAAATCCTCAAACCAAAACCGACCAAAACTGTCCTATGGATTGTGGTATATGTCCTGATCATGATAGTCATACTATTTTAGGCCTTATTGATGTTACCAATAGATGTAATTTAAAATGTCCGGTTTGCTTTGCCAATGCAGCTGTTTCTAAATATTTATACGAACCCACTTATGAAGATATAAGGCAAATGCTCCGGAATTTGAGAAATAATAAACCCGTCCCTACTCCTGCTATTCAGTATTCTGGAGGAGAACCCACCATACGAAAAGATATTGTGGATTTAATAAAGCTGGCCAAGGAAGAAGGATTCAGGCATACTCAAATCGCAACTAATGGTATACGGTTGGCTAAGAGACCTGAACTGGCCAGAGATTTAAAGGAAGCGGGATTAAATACAATTTATCTTCAATTTGATGGAATAACTGAAGAACCCTATTTAAATAATCGGGGGAAAAATTTACTGCCTTTTAAAATAGATGCCATTGAAAACTGCCGAAAAGCTAATTTAGGTATAGTTCTAGTTCCTACCATAGTAAAAGGGATAAATGACAATCAAATAGGAGATATTATTCGTTTTGCAGTTGCAAACCTGGATATTATTCGGGGAGTTAATTTCCAGCCCGTCTCATTTGCAGGAAGAACTCCTGCTGATCAGGTAGAGGCCCAGAGGGTGACCATACCTGATTTCCAGAAAATGGTTGAAAAACAGACTAACTCTAAAATAGATCTGGATGATTTCTACCCTGCCTCCTCGGTACATTCCATATCAGAATTTGTACAGGTTTTTGAGGATGAACCACAGGTTACCTTTACCTGTCACCAGCACTGCGGCACCGCCACCTATATTTTCATTGATAATGGTGATATAATTCCTATAACTCGTTTTGTGGATGTGGATAGGTTCTTCGATCTTCTGGAAAAAAGTACAGGGGATATTAAAAATGGAGGAATTAGAGGTAAAGCAAAATCAGTAGCCAGGGCTACACGTGAGCTACCACGTACCATTGACCGTACTGCGGCCCCGGATTCAGTCGATATTAAAAATATTTTGACTTCTGTTTTTAAAGACAGATCTTACAAATCTTTAGGTGATTTTCATCATAAAACTCTACTAATTTCCTGTATGCACTTTATGGATCCCTGGAATTTTGATGTAGACCGTGTAAAAAGATGTGTTATCCACTATGCATTACCGGATGGACGCATTATACCATTCTGTACCATGAATTCTATTTATCGCCAAGATGTTGAAAAAGAATTTTCTATTCCCTTAAAGGATAATTAAATTAATATGGTTGTTTAATTGATTATAGAAACTACATATTGGGGTTTCTATTGAAAAATATTTATAGTAATAAAAATCAATTAAATGTTATGAAGAATGTTGATGAAGATCCTAAACTCCAGCGATATTTCAGAAAACGACATTTGTCCCAGAGCAGTAAAACTTCATACACTTATGCTTTCAGATACTATTACCAATCAACTGGCTTAACTCCAACTGAAGCTATAGATGAAGCAGATGATGATGAAGAAGCAGGCATACGACTTAAAAGACGGCGAATTGTACAACACCTGGAAGACTATGAAGACTTCTTAGAAACAAAGTTAGGAGAATCAACCCTTAAAACATTTATTATAATGGTCAAATCTTTTTACAGATTCTATGGAATAATGGAACTTCCTCAAAACAGAAGAAGACCACCAAGACCCAGTAAAGAAGATTCTGTTGAGAAGTTACCTAATACTGAAGATATTAAAAAAGCCATAAGTAATTCATCCATCAAATTTCAGGCAGTAATCATTTTATTAGCCACCACAGGGATGAGGCAGGGAGACTTGAGGAATCTAACACTCAAAGATCTATGCGAAGCCCTAAAGGAATATATAAATGTTGATCCTGAGGACTTCAAAGATATTGAAAAGATACGTGAACAGCTACCAAAAACTTTCGGGCCATTAACCTGGCACTACTTCATGCAAAAAGGTGCGAAATGGCAGACAACATATTCAACACCTGAAAGTCTCTATTTTATTCTTAACTATTTAGAAGTTAAACCACCAGCACCATTTAAACCAGAAACTCCCCTTTTTTGTGGTCTTCCAGGAAAAAAACAAAACCAACAAACTTTTAATAGATATTTCCAACGAATTAATAAAAAATGCGGTTTTCCCCAAACAAGGCCATCTTATTTTCGCCCCCATAACCTACGTAAATGGTTTTCTAATCAACTTAAAAAGAATATGGGATGGATTGAACCCCGAATCCTGATGGGGCACAAGGTCCAGGACGAAACAGGCCGCCGATATTTAAAACCGGATTACGCTGATTTGAAAAAGAAATACTATCTTTATATGGATGATTTGACCCTGTTCGGTAAAGTGGAAGTCCATGATACTATCGATGAACGGGTTAAAGAGCTTACAGAAGAATCCGAAAAGAAAGAAGATAAAATTGTTACTCTGGAAAAGAAATTGGAAGATATGATGGAAAGAAATAAATTAATAGATGAAAAGCTGAATCAAATCTTTTCTAATGAAAATGTTCTAAAAGAGCTGCATAAAAGATAAACAATTTTAATTAGTTTTTTATCTAATTACGAATCTATTCAGCAAGAAAAAACAAATTATGGTATTATTTATGGTTTTTAGGATCTTTTTTCCACTTCACATGGTGAGCAAAAAGGAGTTGTGATGGAAAAAAATGAATTAATTATATTATTTATTGATTAATATTCCATTAATTCGTTAAACTATCCTAACGAATATGCTCAACAAGAAAAAACAATTATACTATTTTTTTATGGGTTTTAGGATATACTTTTTTCACATGTGGTTGGGTTAGCCTCTTCCTTGTAATGAATACATATTCATTATTTAAACCATTCACCATTTGGACAATACCAACTATCTAAAAATCCCATTTTAACCCAGACCCCGTTATTTTAATGTATGAATCATTCTATTGATTGGTTCTACTGTATCTTCTTTATGAGTTTCATTAATAAAAATTCCAGATACAGTAAAATTACTACTTCCCGGATATAAAATAAAAAAAGGCCCATAAAAATTATTTTTGCTTTTTCAAAGATATTTTACTATCTTTTGTATAAACATGTAAACTTAGCTCCCATCCTTTGTCTTGATTTCCACCAATAATTAATAGAATTGGCTCAGGACAATTTAATGGTTTATTACATGCAAATTTTTTCATCTGCATATCATCAATTATACTTGGTCTCGGAGAAGAATTGGGATGAAAATGCCAATCACCAATGCAACGATATCCTAAATCCAAGTTATCCTCAAGTATCTTATCTAATCCACTTACCCCAATTTCAAATGTACACTTGCCTTGTTTTGAATCATTTGGCGGACCAGTAATACTACTAATAATAGCATTACTTCTATCTTCTGAATACTTACCAATTATTATTCCACCGGTTTCGGTATCATTTGATTTTATACACTCCCCATGGATATCATTAAGTATTTCATCGGTAATTTCAGCAGAAAATTTATTATCCGTACTTTTAAATCTAATTTTATTCATTAATACCTACTCAACCTTTATATAACCAATAAATTCATTTGAATATTTTTTGTAAATATTGTTCGATTCTGTTTTATCTTTCTTTATAAAATCTTCAATAATTTTAACAGCTGTACTTGTGGCGAGTAAAATATCATCATATCTTGCAGGAAATACTGGATTCCAACAATTCGCCCCATCCCTTGGCAAATCATACTCTGGAAATTTATCTATATCTTTTTCTATCCAAGGGGATATCATTTCAAAAAAATCATCTGATTTAAATTTTTTACCTTTTTGCATAGATAAATATAATTTTTCTGCTGCAATTCCTATTGAAATAGATACAAATATTTTATCTTTTTTGAATTCAAACTTCTCAAGATCATATAATACACTATCTTCACCAGTACAATCAACAATCAGATCAAATTTACTTAATTCTTCAAAAATATCCTGAGAATACTCAAATTTTTTAAAGTGTGCTTTGGCGTTAACGTGTGGATTTATTGGAATCAAATGAAATGCTGTTTCATAAGATTTAGGTTTTCCTATTTCTTTTAATCCAAGAGGATATCGTGATAAGTTACCAATTTCAAGTATATCATAATCCATTAAAGATATATTAGTTAATCCAGACCTAACAAATAATTCTGCTAGGGAAGTTCCTATTGTCCCGGCTCCAATTATTAATGTTTTCTTTGAAATTATATCTTTAGGTAATCTTCCTCGATTAGTTATTTTTTGTATACTCCAATTTTGAGAATTCAACCATTCTAATTCCAATTCATCTTTTAATACACGATGTTCATCCCATTTTGATAATAAAATCTTAGGATTTCTAAATCCATTTATTTTTTTAATTTCTTTAAAAAATGGAGGTAATTTAAGAGCTTGCCAATGTATAATTGAATTTTTACCTTCAATTTTTTCTGGAATAGGAAAGCCTAAAAAAAGAAGATGTTTAGCATTGTCCCTCAAAATATTAGAATTTTTATTAACGATATTAGCAATAATCTTACGTAAATTTATTCCTTGAGCTTCGCATGCATCATTAAGTTCTTTAAAAAAATTAGGGGCTTGCCAATAGTTAACTACTGGAACTTCATTAAGCATGATCCATATTGCTGTAACAGGATTATTAAAATTTAAAGATAAATAAGTACCCCAATTAACATCATAAACACTTCTAAATTCTTTAACGATGAAATATACATCCTTAAATTCATTTTTATCAGATTCATATTCATATAGTTCAGCGATTCCAGAGTTATTTCTGGCGTTGTTCCATTGTTTAAATGAATCATCATCTTCGGAGAATACAAAATAATGATAAGTATCATCATGTTTTATTGTTTCATTAAATTGTGGCAATTCAAAAGGCTCACCAGTTTTTACCAATGTTTTGGTGTTGACGGCGTGAATCCAAAGTATTAATCTTTTAATGTGCCAATATAAACGACTAAATGCATCAAAAGGTTCTGGATCGGTATCATATCTTTCTAATGCCCTTAGTTGAGAATCTAAACAGGGGGAACCTTTTCTCCACAATCCATTTTCACCTATTATGCCATTATTCGACTGATGCTCAAAAGTAAGAATGCACCCCTTATGTGCGTCAGGATATATTTTTACTGCTTTTTTGGGATAATCATTATCAACTACGACATACCATATTGAATCAGCAGGTATTTCTCTGTTAATTTCTGTAATAATGCTTATTTTAAGGTACCATTTATTTAACTTACGATCCCATTGCCAATCTTGTAAAATCTCTACTTCTTTTATATCATCTATTGCTTCTCTCCCTAGTTTTAAGTCTTCACTAATTTCTTTAAGTTTCATTATGCAAATCTTCCTCCAGATCGTCTTTGTTTTCCACTTCCGGTATATGGGGTTTCTTTCATTTGTTTTCCTATTCCCGCATCTTTAGCAGCTGTTTCTACCCAATCTCCTAAATTTTCATATCCATCCTCATCTACCCATTCATATTCTACATATTTATCAATAAAGTAGATTGGATTACCCTCCTCATCTTCACCTATTGGGCCAAAATTACAATCTCCTTTTGCACAAGTTTTTTGGTCATTATTTTTTAAATCATGAATATGAATTGCTAACATTCCTTTCCCTAGTTCATGGCTCTTCTTAACTTCATATTGAACCCATTCTCTATCAGAAGTTTCAGCACCTATCAAAACAGCAGTAACAGATGTCCCCTTCATTTGTTCATCAATCCACTCTTTAATAGCTTCATCTCCTTCTTCTTTTATTTCTTCCCAATCAGCAGCATCAATATATCCTGCAGCTTGTCTATCTTCTTTTGTTATCCAATTATTTCGTACTATTGCAGCTCTCCAACTATCTTCTTCATAGTGGAAACTAAAAAAAACTTTTCTTACCATTTAAAATCACCCCTATTAATTATCAAAAAATAATAATTCCAGTTTGCATGGATACAATAAAAATCACATAAGCTATTATAATAAGTAATATCGAACCATAAAATGTAATTAAAGTTATTGAAAACATGATTTTAGGTATTGAAGCCACTTTATACTCTGTTTTATAGTCTTTATCTTTTTTAAGTCGTTCAGTATTCATATCTAGTAAAAATGCATCAGTTTTAAGTCTGTTTTTTATAACCCATTTATTTAACATCCTATATTTACGTTCTGTTTGTAAAAAAAATGTATCTAATATCCAAAATGCAATTAAAGGTACAAAAGCAATTAATGTTTGATAATTATCCCCTTTTAAAAGTAGTGTGGCAACAATTAGCGTTATGGCCCATCCCTTAATAAGAAAAGAATTAGATGCCATTCTATTTATAATACTCTGAATAACATCTATTTCTTTAAGCATATATTCCTTTAAATCCTCTTCTTTCAAGAAATCATGTTTTTTCATAATTTCAGAACCTATAAGATGTATTAACTTCATTTACTAATTTGTGATACATTAATATATACTCAACTATCTGGACCATCAGCTTCTTTTTTGATCCAGTGGTTCTGTCCATTACATAAAGTTCCCATCATCTAGAAAAAAAGTTTCCTTGAATTATATCTAGTAATTTCTTGGCTTTCAATGGATGAATACAACCATTATTATTAGCATATTTTTAGATAATTCATGATTATATGTATGAAGCCAGATAGCATCTGAAAAATATCCTTATAATGCAAAATAAATTAATTGTAATAATAATTAAAAATATTAAATTTTGCCATAATGTAAATAAAAATAGCAAATAATTTAATATAGTATATTTAAATACTTATTAAGTAAATTAAGATGTTCAATTTTCATTTAACGATAATAAATTTATTATAACTTAAAAAAATTAGTTTAAATAGATATAATGGTTCTTTAAATAGAAATAACAATATAAAATTATGATTTCGGTGATTTAAGTGGTAAATGATCTTACGTTTATTACAAACGAGAATGAAAATACATTATCTGACAGGTTCAATACTCTTATTAAGGATACTCAGTTTTTTGATGTACTTGTAGGCTACTTTTACACTAGCGGTTTTCATTCTATCTATAAATCACTTGAAAATACTGAAAAAATCAGGGTTTTAATTGGTATAAGCACTGATAGAAACACTTTTGACTTGATTGAAGAATCAAGAAATAATATTCGCCTTTCTCATAAAGAGGCTAAAACTGACTTTTCTAATGAAATTGCTAAAGAAATGGAGATATCTGAAGACTCTTTTAGGGTAGAAGAAGGAATTCAAAAATTTATTGAGTGGCTCAGGTCAGGTAAACTTGAAATAAAAGTCTATCCTTCCGAAAAGATCCATGCCAAGCTCTACATCATGAGTTTTAAAGAAGATGACCGTGACGTGGGGAGAGTTATCACAGGATCAAGTAATTTTACAAAATCAGGCCTTAAAAATAATCTGGAATTCAATGTTGAATTAAAAAATAGAAGTGATTATGAATTTTCCTTAGAAAAATTCAATGAATTATGGAAAGATTCTATAGATGTTTCAGAAAAATATGTGGAAACCATAAAAAAGGAAACCTGGCTAAATGATTCAATCACTCCATATGAACTCTACTTAAAATTCCTTTACGAATACTTAAAGGAGAAAATAAATCTCGATCAAAGCGAAATGTACAAAGAGTTCCTTCCAAGCGATTTCATGGACCTGAAATATCAGAAAGACGCTGTAATGGATGCCAAAATGAAACTCGAAGAATATGGTGGTGTATTCTTATCAGATGTGGTTGGTCTAGGGAAAACGTACATTTCAGCATTACTTGCTCAACAATTAGATGGTGGAAATTTAATTATAGCTCCCCCCGTTCTTTTGGATAAAAAGAATCCTGGCTCATGGCCCAATGTATTTTTTAAATTCGGAATTAATCAATATGAATATGAATCTAGGGGAAAACTGGATCAAATAATACAGAATGGTACTGATCAGTACAAAAACATCTTTATTGATGAAGCTCACGATTTCAGAAATGAATCGACACAGATGTATGAAAAACTTTTCCAGATTTGTAGAGGTAAAAGGGTTATTTTAGTTACTGCTACTCCCCTGAACAACACTCCTATGGATATATTAAGTCAAATAAAGCTTTTCCAAAATTCACACAAATCTACTCTCCCTAATCCTAAAGTTAGGGACTTAGAAATCTATTTCAAAGGTTTAGAAAGGCAGCTTAATGGTTTAGACCGTCAAGCTGACAAAGAAGAATATTTGAGGATAGTGCAGGAAAATGCTGAAGATATCCGAGAAAATGTTTTACAATATTTGATGGTGAGAAGGACCAGGACCAGTGTAATAAAATATTATGCTAAAGATTTAAAAAAACAAGGCTTGAAGTTTCCTGAGGTAAATGATCCCGAACCAATCATATACGAGTTTGATGAAGAATTAGATGATATTTTTAATAGAACTTTAGATTTAATCACAGGAGAGTTCACTTATGCTCGATATACTCCTTTATTATATCTAAAAAAGAAGATCATGTTAATGGAAGCTCCCCAAACTAACATGGGAAAATTCATGAAAATATTACTTCTAAAACGTCTAGAAAGCAGCTTTTTTGCATTTAAAAAATCAGTTGAACGATTCATATTTTCTTACAAAAAATTCATTAAAGAATATAACAAAGGAACGGTCTATATTAGTAAAGATATTAACAAGATCTTTGAATTATTAGAAAATGACGACGATAAAGCTATTGAAAAACTCATCGCCGAAGAAAAACTCACTAAATATAATTCAGAAGATTTTAATTCAAGTTTAATAGAAGATCTAAAATACGATTTAGAGTTATTAAAAAAAATTCAGAATCTTTGGAAAGATGTAGTGAGCGACCCTAAAGTAGATGAATTCATTAAAAGATTATTCCAGGACAAAAATCTCGAAGGAAAACTAATTATTTTCACAGAATCTAAAGAGACAGCAGAATACCTTACAAAGAAATTAAACCCATTATTTGACAATAAAGTCATGTACTTTTCAGGAAGTTCATCTGATTCATTGAGAAGTACTATTATTCAAAATTTTGATGCTAAATCAAGAAATCAAGATGATGATTATCGTATTCTTATTTCAACTGATGTTTTATCACAAGGTGTAAATTTACATAGATCTAATGTGGTTATTAATTATGATATTCCTTGGAACCCTACTAGAATGATGCAAAGAGTAGGTAGGGTCCAAAGAGTTGACACAAAATTTGATGAGATTTTTATTTATAATTTCTTCCCAGCTAGTAGAATTAATGAGAATATTAGTCTTAAAGAAGCTGCAGAAGCGAAAATTAAAGCATTCATTGAAATGTTAGGAAATGACTCTAAACTACTAACTGATGAAGAAATCAAATCACACGATTTATTTGTAAAATTAACGTCAAAAAGCACAATTACTGGTGAAGATGAGGATGAGGATACTGAACTTGAATATCTTAATTATTTAAGAGATATACGTGATAACAACCGTGATCTCTTCGAAAAAATAAAACGAATCCCTAAAAAATCGCGTACAGCTAAAAAATATGAATTAGAAGATGATTCTCTCTTAACTTTCTTCAGAAAAGGAAAATTAAGGAAAATATATGTAAACGATGGATCCACTATTGAGGAAGTAGACTTCTTTAATGCAGTTAAAATCCTTAAATCAGAAGAAAACACTAAAAAAGAGAATTTAGGTCTCAGATTCTATGAATATTTAAATCTAAACAAGAATGAATTCTCATCCATATTTCAGTTCGAAGATGAAATGCCAGCTAAAACTAGAGGCAGCAGCTATGAAAACCAACTCATTAAATACTTAAAGGCTATAGCTAGATCTAAACAATTCACTGATCATGATGAGGAATACATACAAGATGTTTTAACACTACTAAAAGAAGGTTCACTGCCTAAAGGAGCCATGAAAAGAATATTAAATAATATTAAAGATGAAATTGAACCTCTGAAAATTTTAGCAAAACTAAAATCAGGAATTGCTCCTGAATATTTCAATAAGACATTCGTTACAAATGCAGCTGATACATCAGGACCTAAAGAAGTCATATTATCAGAATATCTGTTAAAAGGCGATTAAAATGGATAATCAAACCGCAGTGAAATTATTGGATGAAACATTCCTATCTGAATTTGATATTTATAAATTTGGTAATTTTATCAAAGAATTACTCAATGACTTTAGATTAAATCAACAAGACATTAAAAAATATTTGCCAAAAGAATATAACGATTTTGTGGATGAATTCCATTCACTAGGAACATATATGGATGATTCCAAAAATTTCATTCAAGTTTTCGCGGTCGGTTTAAAAAGAACTAGCTCCCGAGACAGGGCTAGAACCATGCAAAGAAATTTAATTGCAAAATTCCTGGAAAAAAATGACAGAGACGCGGCACTGGTTGCATTTTATGGAGATGAACCTGAAGACTGGCGATTCTCATTTGTAAAAATGGAATATGAACTTGTAAAAGAAGATGGCAAAGTAAAACCCAAAACAAAACTAACCCCTGCCAAAAGATCATCATATCTAGTAGGACTAAATGAACCAAACCATACTTGCAGAACTCAATTTTTAGATATAATCAGAGAAGAAGACATTAAACCAACATTAGAACAAATTGAAGCAGCATTCAGTATTGAAACCGTGACTAAAGAGTTCTTCACGGAATACAAAAAAATATTCTTAGATCTGAAAGAATCATTAGAAGAAGTAATTAAAAATGATCCAGTCATAGAAAAAGAATTTAATGGAAATAACATATTAACTACGGATTTCGCCAAAAAATTATTAGGACAAATCGTTTTCATATATTTCCTCCAAAAAAAAGGATGGCTAGGTGTAAAGCGACAAGAATCATGGGGTAATGGTCCTAAAAATTTCTTAAGAAAACTATTTGACGGTGAAATGGGAAGTTATGAAAACTTTTTCAATGATATGCTAGAACCCTTATTATATGAAGCACTAGCAACCGAAAGAGATGGCGATTACTACAGTAAATTCGATTGCAGGATACCTTTCCTAAATGGAGGACTTTTTGAACCCTTAAATGACTATGATTGGGCAGGAACTGATATAACTTTAGATAACAAAATTTTCAAAGAAATATTAGACACTTTTGATTTATTTAATTTCACAATAAAGGAAGACGAGCCATTAGAAAAAGAAGTTGCTGTCGATCCCGAAATGTTAGGAAAAGTATTTGAAAATCTCTTAGAAGTTACTGATAGAAAATCAAAAGGTGCATTCTATACTCCAAGGGAAATAGTTCATTACATGTGCCAACAAAGCCTAATTAATTATCTAGAAACAAATTTAGCTGATATTTCACATGAAGATATTGAATACTTCATCAAAAAAGGAGAATTTACCCTTGATTTAATAATCAAAGAACAAGAACAAAAAAAAAAATATGGAACCTCTGTTAAATATAAAACTATTCCAGAAGCTATTAGATTATACTCATCCGATATTAATCAATTATTGATAGATATAAAAGTTGTGGACCCTGCAGTTGGGTCTGGTGCATTTCCTGTGGGTATGATGAACGAGATCGTAAGGGCAAGGTCTATACTGTCTATATTATCTGAAAAAGAAACAAAAAATTATGATTTAAAAAGAGAAACTATTGAAAATTGTTTGTATGGTGTTGATATTGATTCCTCTGCGGTTGATATTACTAAATTAAGATTTTGGCTTTCATTAGTTGTAGATGAAGAAGAAATTGGGGATATTAAACCATTACCGAATCTTGATCATAAAATAATGTGCGGTAATAGTCTAATTGAAGAATTTGAAGGTATGAAACTATTTGATGATAAGTTACTTGAAATTCCTAAAATAAATCCCGACTTAGATAAAATAATTACAGAGAAAAAATATCTGGAAAATGAATTAAAAAAATTAATGGCAAATGATTCTAGAGATTTCAATAAAATTGCTAATATTGATAATTTAATTAGTAAACTAAGAAAAAAAGCCAAAAAACTAAGTTTAAAAAGTAATAAGAATTCTCAATCCAATCTTTTTGCGAGTGAAGCACAGAAAAAACTTAAGCTTTTAAAAGAAAAGCACGAATTATTTTTCAATGCAGAAAGTCCTAACAAAAAGAAAAAACTTCGAAAACAAATAGAATCTATAGAATGGCAATTTATTGAAGAAACTCTTAAGGGAAATGGTAATGAAGAGGCTATTGATAATCTTAAAGAGTATAAAAAGAAAAAATCTAAGCCCTTTTTCATTTGGAAACTCTATTTTGCTGAAGTATTCCAAAATAGTAATCCTGGATTTGATATAGTTATTGGCAATCCCCCCTATGTTAATATTTACAAAATATCACAAAATAAAGGTGAAGTTGAATATTTCAAAAAAATTTACGAAACAGCTCATAAAAAATTTGATTTATACGTACTATTTATCGAAAAAAGTATTAGTTTGTTAAAAGATAATGGCAGTTTCGCATTTATAATACCTGACAAATTCGCAAATCAACCTTATGGATTGAAATTAAGAGAATTTATATTGAATAATTGTATTATGAATCAAATTGTAGATTTAACTCCTTTTAAAATTTTTGAAGGAGCAGTTAACACCCCGATTATTTTAATATTAAGAAAAGAAAATAACTCTAAATTAAGAATGGATAATTATTTGACAGTTATTTCTCCAGAATATCCTAATGAAATACATGAATCAACAATTAGGATTTCTAAGATTCCTCAATCTATTTTTTTTGAAATACCGGACTATAAGTTTAGATTTAATTTAAATGAAGATGTTATTCCAATTATAAAAAAAATCGAAAATAACTCAATAGATCTTGGTGATATTTGTTATATTAATTGGGGAACTAGGAGCGTACCACAGTCAAAATTCCATCTTAAAGAACAAATAAATGAAAATTGTAAACCATTGATTGTAGGAAAAAATTTAGATAAGTATGTTTTGGATTATGATGGTTTATGGTTACATTATGATGTGAGTGAATTGTATAATCCTATGTTTCCAGAACTTTTCGAAAATGAAAAAATAATAATTAGAGATATTTCGGGTAAAAAAGGAATTTTAGCCGCCTATGATAACTCTGGATTTTATACTAGTCATACAACAAGTTGTTGCCAACTTAAGCATCAATTAAAAAATATTATTGATGATAATAAAGGCATTGAAAATTCCAAAAATTTTGATTTAAGGTTTATATTATGTTTAATGAACTCAAAATTGGTAGATTTTTATTTTAAAATGATGATTTCAAGCGGTATTCATGTTTATCTTAATGATTTAAGAGCATTAAAAATCCCTTTAATCGATTTTAATTATAAATCACAATTAAATGAAGAGGCAGAAATTATTACCCAACTAAATCATGATTTAATATATGAAACAAATATATTTAAAAAATGGCTTGAAGATGAATTTAAAATAGAAAAGTTTTCAAATAAGTTAAATAAATTTTATGAATTATCTTTCAATGAAATTTTAAATGAGTTAAAGAAAAAAAAAGTAGATATAGTTTCAAATGAGGATAAGCTGAAAAATAAATTCCTAAATTCTATGGATATTATTGAACCTATACTAACTGAAATTAAAATTAGAAATAATAAAATTAATAATCTAATTTATGACTTATATAATCTCAATGAAACTGAAAGAGAATTAATCGAAAAATTTCTAAAAAACAATTCTTAAATTATATATTGGAAATTATGGGATTATATCATCAATACAAGTAAATTTGCTAGCAGATATATAATAAAAATAAAAAAGCATTATTATTTTTTAGTTTTACAAATTCTGGAATTAAAACATCTATTATTACTACTTATTATCACTATAAACAAACTAAAGATTTACAAAATTTAATGGTCCTGTTTGAATTTATGAAAATATTTTTTTTAAACTTAAGAAAATTGACCGGGAGATACTGGCCGGATGAAGTCTCTTAAAATGAAAAAACCTGAAGATGAAGTAATACTCTATAGTCATGGAGTATTCAACCTTGATGAGGAACTCCTAGTATTTTCCTTGAAGGACTTTTTAATATTTCAAGGGGATGTGCAAGAGTCCCTGGACCACGCCTTGGAAATAGTAAATGATTCCCGAAATAACAATTCTAGCCATGGACCCAGGGTGGATGCCCAGAGAACCTTAAACTGGATAAAAAAGACAGAAGAAAACCTGCAAAAAATCAAAAAAGATGACGGACAGAAACTGTTAATATAGTTTACTGGGTCCACTCTTCTGGCCAATCACCGGCCCGATAGACCATTTCACTAGAATAATCCTGCAATAGACATGATAGAGAATAAATAGTATCCAGATCTAACTTACTTTTACCTATTTTAACGGCCCTTTCTATCTGTGATGGCCGGATTATGTTATAATGTGGGGTGGGATCTATTATATCCACATGGCCATTTACCATAACCACTAAGGAATTAATCCAGACCTTATCCATATCCATGGAATGATCTAAAAATTTTTTTAAAGAGAGTGCGTTGCGTTTAATCTGTTTACCGGGATTGGATTTTGATTTTATAATGCGTTTGTCTTTTTTATAGAACCATTCATCCCCTTTAACTGCGAAGCGGCCTTTATAGTTTTTAGTCTCCAGGACAAAAAGACCATTGGGGGATAATATTACATGGTCGATGTTGCCCCGGCCCTGGGGCAAGTTCACGTCATTAAAAATAATGCACTTGGTGAGTTCATCCAGGCACCAGGCCACTATCTTTTCTCCTTTATCTCCCTTTTTCCAGCTCCTGCGGCGGGAGGAAATAGATACTATCACACCAGAAAAGGCCAGCAGGGGTAAAATAGCCAAGTAGTAACCAAAATAAAGGGCTAAGGCACTAAGTAAGAATATTGCAGCTGCAATGTACATTATGAAATTATATCGTGAAACCATCTTCTCGGTGAAGGTGGAGCTACCGATTTTAGTAATCTCCGAAGTCTCCGGATCACGGCCATATTCAGCTAATTTTTCAACATAAATTAAAGGGCCATCACACTGGCTGCACATATATAAAGAGGGATCCTCACCACTATCCACCTCATAACTCATATCACAATCTTCACAAATAAAGTACGGCAAAAATCCACCTCCTACAATATAATAAGTTTAAATCAATCTTATTTAAAGGTGGAGATAGCGTGTGGCAAGTAATAGGTAAAATCTAGTAATTATTTTAAGAATTTTTAGATATAAAATTTTATAATCGATTTATTGTTTTAATAAAATTTATTTCTAATAGGGCAATTCGGCCATAATAACAGCTAATTATAATAACTGAAGTTAAATGCAGCGAAAATTATTAGACTCAGACTTTTAGTAGGCCATTTTTGCCATTATTTAGATAAAATATAAATATAAACGAGTTATGACATATTAGCATACATAAGTAACCATGAGTTACCATAAGCATTAGGTAATTTTAAGGAAAGTGATATTATCGAAACAACTTTAATTTCTACTATTTATTCTATTGAGCCCGTCATGTATTGCATCACCCAGTTCTCCCCTAAGAAACTGGTTCTTTTAAGAGAAGATAATCCTCCTGAAGAGAAAAATAAAGTGGAGCAGATGTTAGTGGATACTTTTGGAAAATTCATTGAAATAGTATACCAGGAAACCAGTTTATATAACGTGGTCCAGATTGCCCAGGACACCGCCCAGGCAATAGATGAAGAAAAAGCAGCCGGAAAAAAAGTGGTAGTGAATGTCAGTGGTGGGCGAAAAACTCAGGCACTGGGAGCACTCTTTGGCTGTTATAGCCGGCACCAGGAAGTAGAAAGAATCGTATATGTCACCCAGGAAGACCATGAATTAATTGACCTACCCATACTCAACTTCGGCATATCCAAAACCAAAAAACAACTACTGGAAGCATTAATGGAAGGTGAAACATCGGTAAAAGATCTGGCCTTTAAGCTTGGTATCAGCAGGGGGATGACCTACAACCACATCAGGGAACTACGGGAGATGGGATTTATAGATCAGGAAAAACTGGAGATAACCTCTGCCGGAGAACTGGCGGTTATTTAATTTTTATGATTTCAAAACATATATTTTATGGATTGTAAAAGTTATTAAAGGGTTTTTCATATTAACCTAAAATAATTATAAATTATTTATTTACAGCATTTTTTATATTTTATTTTACTACCACAAGGACAAATAGCATTATTCTCCATTTTGTTGTCAACTGATCGGAATCCTACAAATCCTAATCCTTTAAAGTTTTTAAGTTTTTTATCTTTACGGTTATTCTGTATCCATTTTTGCTTATATATTTTAAAATCTTCAACCGTAATTTTATCGTCTTTTAGATTAATATTTAGTTTAATCCAGTCGTCTAAACGAGTTTTATACATTTCCATTTTACAACAATCCTCAACAGCTAATGAATCATAATTTCCATGATTTGTAATTAAGAATGTTAAACCGATTTTATATTCATTACTGTAAATATTGAAGTAGTAATTATGATTTTTATTTAATTTGAGTTCATTTTTTATTTTTTCTAAATTTCCGAGGATTCTTTCATGTATATCAGAATATAGATTAAGTAACAAGGTAGTTACTTCTGTATGTCCCCTTTTCTTTGTTTTCTCAATTTCAATTAGTAGTTCTTTGTATTTGTTAGAAATATTTAATTTAGGTCTTTCTCCTGTGGAAACCATACCTGCAAGATAATTATAATACCTATCTAATGGTTCAGTATACCCTTCTGGAATAATTACCATATTTTGCACTTCATGACCTTCAATATCAAGATTGTTTTTTAAAAAATACATAAATAAATCCATTTCATCATAAGCGCGAAAACTAGAAAATTCTTCAAGCTTTACCCTATTTTTTAAATATAAAATAAATTCACTAGGAAATTCAATTAATTCTGAAATTATCCTTAAATCATTTATAAATACTGACCAGGGCCATTCTTTTCCTTGAATTAGATTAAAAGCATTTAATGATCCTAATCTTGTAGAAAAATAATCTAAATTCTCTAATGTTATGTTGATTAAAAAAATATTCTTAAACATGCGTTTATTTTTAATTATTAACGCATCAGAACCATTTTCATATTCAAAACGAGGTTCATTATTTTCATCAATGTATTTTTTTGTTCTTAATGCTTGGCAGTATGCATCATCAATCAACTTAGCCACGTCTCTTTCAATTGCTTTTAATCCTCCTCTACGTGCAGATAATGAAAAAGAACCAGATTTTGCCTCTAATATGAAAATATTATTATCATATATTATAATCCCATCAGTTTCTGGTCGTTTATTCTCTCCATTTTCAACAACATGGTAAAAAAGTTTGTTATATACTTCAGCATCTGGAAATATGGATCTGAAATAATCTAGAGCTTTATTTTCAAGGAATAAAGAACGACTTTTTTGATAGTTAATTTCAAAATAAGTTTTATCTTTTTCTCTAATCCAAGACTCTAAAATTTCCCTCATATTTCTAAATAAAATATTTGGATTAAAGCAATAATATAATCCTTCATGTTCTATGATTGGCTTTTTATTTATTATTGAATCATTAGTGGGCCATCCCGGGGCTTTTATAAATGATAAAAATGATGAATTATCACCAAAATTAGAACTTAATAATTTTAAAATAGTTTCCATCCTTCTATCTTTATATCGAATTATAAATGGAACTCTCTGACGTTCATTATTTATTTCATTTAATTGTTTATTTTTTTCCTTTACTTCAGGCAATTCATTAAATTTAATTTTAACTTCTTCAACAGAAAGGCCATCTAAATTATTATTTTCTGTGAAATCTTTAAATAATGAATGTGATTCGTTAATTTTCACCATGAAATCCAATTCTTTAGTTAGGTTATCATTTATTTGAGATTTAATATTTCTGACACCTGAAATAATATCATCAATCGTTAAATCGAAATGCTTCTCTAAAAACGAATCATGAATTTTAAACAAATCTTTTAATAAATCTAAATGATGTTCATCATACGAATCTCCACGAACAAAAATAAATTTAGCAATAGACATGAATCGAATTTCTTCTTTAATTAGATCTTCTTTCCCTTCAGAGGCTTCAGTAAAAAAATACCAATTTACATCATCTACAACTTCAGATATTAGACCATTAAATTTCTTGATTATTTTTTCATTGGTCGGTTTACATACTTCCTTTTTAGGAATAGATAGGATTAAACTCAATGCATACTCAACATAGCTTTCTTTGCCATGGTGTGTTGATTCTTTATATGTTTCTGGATCTAAAATGAGATTTTTCAATGAAATACAGGTTAGTAATTCAAAAGGATCATATTCTTTAATTAATGGAATAATTTCGTTAATATTTTTCTTAATATTTTTCTTAATTTCGGGTCTCTTATCTTTTATTTCTTGAATATGTTTTTTATAATCCTCTGGCTTCAAAGATGAAGAAATTAATTTTCCTATTTCGATATCTTCAACTTTTAAAGACGCTAGATTATATTTATCCATTTTTTCAGTGGCCATGGAAATCACAATTAATAATCACATATTATCCAAATAAATTGAATTTTTACAAAAATTAATTCTTAATCATATCTGCTTACTATTTTTGTCATGGTAGAAATGAAATGTCTATCCTTTTGATCTCGGGTTTTATTTAAAGTATTTATTTTATTTTTCAATTAAATAAATGAAGATGATAATGAATTCTAATTCTACTTCCAAAGTATAAGTAGTCTTTTTGAAATCGAAAGGTTTGAGTAACCCAAAATAATTCAATAAAAATGAAAAATTAGTCTGAGTGATTTTGATTAAAATCACCCATATTTAAATCAACTCTCCCTCTATTAGAATAATTCCTCCTAAAATCCACCACCTAAACTATCACCTCCACCTTTTTATCCTCACTTTTAGGACTATAATACCTCCTGTAATCCCTTTTTATATATTCTTTAGTCGAGTTATTTTCAGTTTCATTTTCTAATTCTTCACCCTGGGCCCAGATCTCCTCTGGATCTGGCATACCCACCATCAGGCCATAGGCCACCGGCACCAGACAGAAAATCACCAACATGGCCAGGGCCACATGGGTAATGAAGGCTGATACGATGCTCAGTCCTAGAAAGATGTTTATCATGAAGGCCAGTATGGCCGGTGCCAGGAAAATGAAGGAATGGCCAAAACCCCGGTGTTTACCTGTCACCTTGTCAATGATATCCGGCATGACTGATATTAAAGCAGTAATTACCAACCCTGGAATGGTCACGGGTAAGTTGAATAATAAATGTGCTCAGCAAGAAAAAGCAAATTATAGTATTTTTATGGCTTTTTAGGATACTTTTTTCCACATTTAATCTAGTTGAAAAAAATCAACTATAAGACCATTAGTAGGCGTTACAGAAAAAAATAGCAAATAAATCTCTTTTCATAAATAGGACTCAAAAAAATCAACATTCAATAAAAAAAAAGAAAAAGGGGAAAATTGGGTTTTATTTTAACTTCTTCTACCAGGTCCAAAGTAGAAACCAGCACCAACCAGAGCCAGAACAGAGATTATACCAATAATGGTATAAATCATGGAATTATCCTGACTGGAAGATGGAGAATCAGCAGTGGTAACTTCATAGGACTTAGCACCCTCTTCACCAGCTTCAGCTGAATCAGCTGAATCAGCAGCCTCAGAAGCAGACTCCTGAGAAGACTCAGCAGAAACTTCATGAGAGTGACCAGACGACGCAGTAGAACCAGGCGTACTAGGAGTACTTGGAGTAGTACCTGGAGTACCAGGTGTAGTGCCAGGAGTGCCCGGCGTGGTACCTGGAGTACCAGGAGTAACACCAGGATCAGATCCGCCAGGTGCAAACATGGCATTCTTAGTAGCTCGATACATCTCTTCCCTAAACTGAGAAGCAATATCTGCATCAATATACTGCATAGCCCATTCTACCATTTGCATGTCACCACAAGTATGGTGATCACAGTTTACACCATGTTGGGCAACCATTGATGCCCATGTATTAGTTATTTGTCGTATAGTATCCAAATCAGTGTTCCAGTAGGGTTTACCTGTTTTGTCATTGATTTTATGTGCATTGGAAAGCAAAGTACTGGCTATACTCATCATAGAATAAACTCTATTGCCAGTAGAAAGCCATTCAGTTACTCCAATGTTATATTTGTCGTTGATATAGATATCCACAACTTCATTCCACATCCAATCTTCAACAACATCAGGGTTAGTAATTTGCCATCCCCCTAGATACTCTACAAATTTATTGGATATGGTTCTAGCTCCACTGTATCCTTCATTCATCATACCCTGTATCCATTCTGGATTGAAATATCTGGTTCTCATCTCTCGAGTCATGAATTGTCTTAGTGAAACTATTTGTGGGTTGGCAGGATTAGCATAGTATAAAACATTTAAATTAGGAGGATTACCATTAACTCTTTCAATTGCCATGGAAAGGCCACCAAAGTAGTCAAAGTAATCGTCATTATCGAGTACACCATAAAGGTTTGTGCTTCTACTATGATAAGCCAAATCAATGTCTTTTAATAGTTCTTTGAATAAATTCGGGTTGCTTAATCCCCAATTTCTTTCGGAGTAAGAATGGCTCATTCTATTTAGATATACATCTGCTACTTCATCTCTGGTTTCCCAGGTCCAGCTTTGTTCTATGGCTTTATTCACCCCTGCCCCGTAGTCACCCACAGGGGGTGCGAATATACGAGTTATGGCAAATTCTCCTGATTCTTCTGCAGTTAAACCAAGTTCTAAGTAACTTTGAGTTAATTTAACCCAATTATTTGCGATATGATTTAAACTTAGAGATTCATTTCCTTTGAAGTTGGTATAGCTGGCTGCAGTTAAAGTTTGTAAAGCATATTCCAGAGAAGTTTTTAATTCTGGATATTGGGCAATTATGGTATTATACGAAGCAGCTAATGCAACTCGATAAGATCGATCCATACCATTTATCAGAAGTCGGGGGAATAGATCTCTAAATAGTCCACTGGTAGTTACCACTACATCTATTCTAGACCTTTCAGATATTGGTTCTAGTCCTTTAGAAGCTCTTACAGCATTTAAGTCAGATAGGAGGGTAGTCAATGGAGTTACTCTCATTCTACTTAATGCGCCACTGGTGAGCCAGGTAGGTTCTACACCCATCATTCTTAAAACAAATGAAACCATGGTTCCATCGTCTCTGGCTGTTTCCACACACCATACCACCGCTGCAATTTTTTCAGGCATTGTATCCAAACCGGCCAAGGCCATGTCTGCAATTCTTTTACCTAAATCCCATGCAACTCTTGTGGGTAGCATGCTATCATCTAACCCATAGAAATTTTTACCAGTGGGGACAGCTTCAGGATTTCTTATAGGATCATTTGCACTTCCAGGTGTTATAAATTTGCCATTTAATGCGTCTATTAAAGAATTTAGCTCTGAATTAAAGCTTAAATCAATATTTTGAGCATGTTGTAGTGCCTGGTTAAGCTTAGCTTGTAATACTAAATTAGAAGTTAATTCGCTGATAGTTTTTTGTCCAGTTAATAATTGGAGAATCATTTCATGGGCTTGATCATTTAACTGTTCTGCTTGATTTAAGGTTAAATTATCGAAGTTCCACCCATTTTCCTGAGCTAATAATCTTTGAAGTGAAGGTTCATCAATACCACCATCAGCAGACACCATGGCCGTTGCCAAAAGGGCTATTTCTTCCTTGGTCCAGGAAAGGCCAAAGGTATGCAGACCATAAGGCATTAATGTTTGCTGTAGATCCAAGAGGTACTGGTGAAGTAAATCAATGTCATCATCAGAGATGTTGTTCTCATCAAGTCCCAGATCAGAAGCCAGGTTCATTTCCTTGATTTTTACGATAATAGCGTTTTTGTACTCATCTTTCATTGGGTTTCCATCAGGTGTTTGCTCATACTGATCAACCAGACCTTTAAGTTCCACAAATCCACCATAATTCATTTTGGCAACTTTAAGTGGAGGGGTCAAATGGTCAACAATAACAGCCAAACCTCTTCTTTTAGCTTGCAATCCTTCACCTACACCATCAACAATGTAAATGTATATTGATGGAGTATTGGCAATCATTATGTCTGAAAAGTCGAAGCTGGATAAAAGAACTTGCTTTCGAGGTAGCCATTCGTAAGTAGCATGTCTTCCCAAATGCACCTGGGCATTGGCATTTAATACATGGTTTACATAAGCATACCAGGCCAGATATTGATGTGTAGGTGGAACAACCGTACTATGATAGAATTTACCAGCATCGGCTTCCCATCCTCTTTGGGGTTCTGGTCCAATAAAGATATTCCCAAAGAATAAACCCGGAATAACCATGTATTGTTTACCATTTTTAGTAACAGTCATGACATTTCCCGGAGCTTCGCCCCATCCATTTAATCCAGGTATACCTAAAGCATTAAATGCAGTTTTATCCAAGTAGAAATTATTCCATAGAGCACTTATATCACCATTATTTGTGATTATGTCTTTGAGAATTTGGGACATATTATCAATTAAGGGTATAGCTTCAGAGGATTTTTCAGGGTAAGTTTGTGCTAATGAAATCATCTCTTTATTCCAGGTTTCAATGGTTTTCAATGTAGCGTCTATAGCAGTTTGATCATGAGAAAATTGTAAAGCTAGTTTTACTATTTCTTCAATGTATCCTATTGGTCCTTCAGTTACTTGTTTTTTAGCTATAGGATCCAGTGTTTCAAACCAGGCCATGTATTCATCCACATCCCACAATATTGTGTGTGGATTATTGGCCATTTCTTCCAATGCTCCAGGAGCCCAGTTGGCAATATTTATTCCTCTTTCCCACATTAACTCGATTAAAGCTTCTTCACTCTCAGGTATGTCATCAACTATGTATCCTTCAATTTTAAGTCTTTTAAGCATTTCAATTATGGTTTCAGGTACATTAAGGTAACTAGCACCAATATTTTGTTTTCCCGGAGGATAGTTGTAGTAGATAAGAGCTACTATTTTCTCTGAATTTTCCAAGTACATTAAATTGGTCCAGTTCTTGATTCTTGCGGATAATTTATCCATCCTTTCAGGTATGCTCACATATTTTTTAATAGTAGCTCCTGTTATGGGATCAATAGTAGATTCATAAGTAGACACCATTATAGGCTCAATTAACCCATAGCGCTCCAGCATGGCGATTTGATAATAGGCTTGACTCCATATTATTCCATCATCAGAAACTAGCCATTCGCCCATAGTCCTAGAAGAGGTTGCAACTGCTCTAAAAAGAGGCACATCCAGATTTTCAAGTAGTTGCAGCCCTTTAGCTACCTCTACGTCATAGAAGAGTGCAAATGATTTAAAAACCACTATAGCATCGACTTTGGATGAATAGTTTTGAGGATTAGCTTCGTATTCAGTGGTATTGGGAGCACCAGCGAAAAACTTGACCATGGTTCGGTAATATCCGGTCCACTGTGCTACTGCAGGAATCACATTAAATCCTTGAGAAACCAAACTATCAATCATGTCCTCAAAATGATCCATGTTACCTGCAAATAAAGGACTATCATATTCAATGACACCTACCGTTGGCTTTGTAGGGTCATGAGGATATTCTGCCAAGTATTCTTCCATTGTAGTGAATACCTTTCCATCTCGATAAAGTACATCAGATGGAAAAGTGAAGTAAGCATTGGGATTCCATTTAGCTGGCCAGGTGCCACCATTTTCTTCAGTGAATCTTTTTAGAACAAAGTTGAAAAGGTTTTCAAAATTAACTGAACCTTTACTCACTGTATACAGTGCAATATCAAACCAATCAGCTGCTTCAGGATATTGTGCTTTATATGCTTCTATTTGTGCAACATTTTGATTTTTTACCGCACCCAAGATAGAATTAGCATTGGAAGGGGTTCCTAAAACTGTGTTGGGAATGTTTTCCAACATTTTATGCCCATTGATGCTGCTTTTTTTAACCAGTTCAGTTGTGCTTTGTAAATGAATCATGATGGGCCTGTCCAAAATTGAAGGATCTTTGGCTATAGCATTTTCAAAGTAGGTGTTTACACTGTTAAATTCGGTTAGTACTATGATGATGTCATGACTTTTAATTAGGCTTATGAATTCATCCACGGTAAGTTGATTGAGTTCTGCGCTTCCGTCCATAATCCTGAATGTCACCAACCAGGTGGATTGATCATCAGGATTATATACTTTTCCTGTAGCAATTTGAGCTTCGGAAGAAGGATTAACTTCATTCATTACATTATGAGCAGCTGTATTTATGGCCTGGAAACTAGCAGTTGAACCAATAATCAAAACCTTAGGATCAACCAGTTCGCCAGAGCTTTTATTAGACTGTATCTCCATTTTAGATGATTCTTCCAGTTCATTTACCCATTTAAAAGTATCTGTTCCTCCAGGATCACCTTCCAGTGTATTTTCCTCTGCAAAAACCGCTCCACAGAGAGTAAGTGCGAAAACAAATGTTATTACTAGTAAAATCGCTTGTTTTCTAATTTTTTCACCTCCTTTTTAATTTATAAACACAATAACAATGGTTACAAGTAATATTTAATACTAATTATTACTTTTTTAATATTACTTTTTAGATTAAAAAAAGAGAATTAGTAATAAACTAACCCTAAAAATATTACAAAATAATAAAAAAATAAAAAAATCGTAATAATAAAATTAAGCCATGAGACACAACAATAGCAAACTCCAAAAAAAGTATTACAAAAATAATAATTAAAAACAACTCAGTTATGCTTCAAATTTAACTTTAAAGCTATATAATAATAAATAACAATAATTTAATAAATATAAAACTGTATTAAATAAAACCAAATTCAAAAAACCATTAAAATAGTATAATAAGGCCTTAATTTCAATAAAGTGAATAATACCAGAAAATATTACTAATGGTCAAATTTTAAGAATATAATGGTTGGATGAAAAAAATCTCTTAGCAGAATAAAATGCACTATCAAACATAGATCCAAAAATTAATCTATTTGAATACGAATTGAGTTTCAAGAATAATAGAAGTAAGCCTAGGTTAATTTTTGAGTATTGTTTCTTATTGTTAAATTAATTAAATGAAAAATATTAATCTTGGGTTTGATTAATATGACTTTCATTTAAATCAACTCTCCCGCTATTTGAATAATTCCTCCTAAGGTCCACCACCTTCACTATCACCTCCACCTTTTTATCCTCACTTTTAGGACTATAATATCCCCTATAATCCCTTTTTATATATTCTTTAGCCGAGTTATTCTCCGTTTTATTTTCTAATTCTTCATCCTGGGCCCAGATCTCCTCCAGATCAGGCATCCCCACCGTCAGGCCATAGGCAACCGGCACCAGACAGAAAATAATCAGCATGGCCAGGGCCACTTCCCGGCTGGATCCGGTGGTTATCCTGGACTTCTCTTTTTTAGGATATAAAAGCCTGGTCTCAGAAAAGGGATAAAATAAAGGAACACCCTTCTTGGTAACACAATCCAGGGCCACATGAGTAATGAAGGCTGATACGATGCTCAGTCCCAGGGAAATGTTTATCATGAAAGCCAGTATGGCCGGTGCCAAAAAAATGAAGGAATGGCCAAAACCACGGTGCTTACCTGTCACCTTGTCAATGATATCCGGTACCACCGATATCAGACCGGTAATTACCATTCCCGGAATGTTCACAGGTAAGTTGAATAGCCAGATTAAAAGCAGGTAGAGTAATAGACTGGCCGGTATGTGGGTCCAGAACCTCATAAATACACCCCCATGGATATATCATCTTCACATTCAATGTCTCTCGGGATATCCAAACTGGTAAATACATCATTTCCTTCGATGGCTCGATTGATAGCTTCTTTTCTAAACATACGAGTGGCTGCGGCCATATCTGGAAACCCCACCATCATTAAGTAAGAATCCAGGGCCTCCATATAAATAGGGTCCTCCAGGAAAAAAATTAGCTCCCGAATAAGCGGATCATAAGTTAACTTCCCATCAACTTCGATTTTATCACACACCCTTCTATCTTGCTACAAAAATCATCGTTCTAAAGGTAATAACAGCCAGCCAAAAAGCACCTAAAACTTTAAAGGAGACTTCCATACTGAACCTTAAAAAAGCCAGGAACACCAGTACGCTGATTCCGGCAAAGACAAACATGGTGATGTCCACTTCATCAAAACTCTCTTCCATGTCATCTTCATTCACCACCTCAAAGACCTTGTACAAGCCATAGGCACCTTTCTTGAAGCGGCCAAAAAAGGATCCCACCAGGATCACCCTTTCAAATTCAGATATGCTTAGCCAGGCCCGGGCCACACTGGCCGTTATGCGCTCAAAATTGTTAAAAACAATAACCACTTTTTTACGGGCCGTCTTACTCTCCAGGATTTTTTTGAGTTCCGGGACGGTCTTCCGGGATAAGGTGGACTCCTTTTCATGGGAAATGGCCATGATGATGTCCTTCAACTTGGCTTTTATAGGGTCCGGCTCATTGATGTAGACCACCTCGTACTTTTCTTCAATGGCCTCGATGTACTGGGCGGTGTGATGCTGCCACAACAGACTGTTTTTACCTTCCCTGATGTTTCTTAACAAAACATCCTTAATTTCATCTTTATTCATACTAACCTCTGCTGTAATTCGTTAGAAATTAATTCATTAATTTTAAAGCCCTTTAAACGGGCTTCTTCCAGGCCTATTGCAAAACGGCCCCCATCATCTTCTAAGGCACTTAAATGGGCAAATATCCAGGGTGAGTGACCCTCGTATTTCAGGGCCAATATAGGCTTGGCCTTTAGCTTCACAGAAAACCTTTTCAGGTCCCACACGTGCTTTTTAAATAGTTCAATCCGTTTTTTCCCTGTGGCCTTCACCCTTAAGATGAACACCGTCTCACCATCACCTGCTATTAAATCCGGGGCCCGGGATATTGCACCTGGTAGTCGGGCAGCTTCAAAGTTCTGGTCCCGGAAAAGATTAATTAACTCATATTCGTGTTTAATATTCAAACTCTGTCTATTTTCAACATCTAAATCCAATAAAATACACCCCCATGAATCTTAGAAATTAAAATAAAGTGGCATCTTACAACCATGGCCATTTGCGGCCATTTTCAGAAATATTTTCCAGGGTCCTACTCTCTGGAGATCTAAAAAAAGGCCGATTAATACAAATAGAGGAAAATCCAGGGATGGCCTTTTTTTATGCTCCAGGGCAATGGTCTTTTGCCTGGTTGCAGGAGAAATTAGTGGTTCAATTAGTACTACTTTTTAGGTCAGATTGTAACACCCCCTATTGAATTAGTATTACTTAAGTAATATTATATAATAAATAGTTATGCATAAAAGTGAGAAATATTGATTAAAGTCGGCCCTAATGGCAATGATTGGATTTAAATGTTATTTTACTCCTACACTCCCTTCATGTTGGTTTTTTATTATAACGGAAATTTCGCCCCAACACGTTTTTTGATCTTTTGGTAGTCGAAATTTTAATATTAAAAATACTATTACTGCTCCTTTTACTACCACGTAGTAACAGCAGCAGGAGTATTAGTAGTTGTATTAATAGAAGTTCCACCGCTGAAAGGTCAAAAAACGATCCAGGCGAAATTTCCGGTAATATTAACACAAAACTAGAACCAGGCGCCACAAAAACGAAAATTAAAATAATTAAAAATAAAAATAAAACCATTAATATTTTATAAAAAATTAAAATAAGAAGCTAAATTATTTTATTTATTATTTTAATTTTCGTTTTTGTGGCGCCTGGTTCTAGTTTTGTGTTAATATTACCGGAAATTTCGCCTGGATCGTTTTTTGACCTTT
>JAHRFX010000040.1 GCA_019084405.1 Methanobacterium sp. | reverse complement strand
GCTGTCTAAGCAGCTTGTACTGATCTGGTTTACGCTGGTCTGGGAAGCGCAAGCATTAATAAGGTGATAAATAATTATTTTATCACTGTACACCGTATTTTGAGCTGAATCCAGTCCCAACAAGTCTTTAATTACTTTCACCGAAAGATTTAATACATCACCATTCAATAACATACCACGCAGGGTATTTTTTTGTGTCATAATAAAATATAACACCCTGCATAATATAATACTTAACTTTACGATCTACTGATTATCTAAAAAAATAATGAAATGTGAATAAAGACGGGATCTATTCTCTAATAAATAACTGGCATCAGGACCTCAAAATGAGTAATAATGTTTCGTTTCTTTTTTATAAAAAAAATTAGTGAGATTTTAAAATGCCTCAGTTTAAAACCATACCCCTCAAGAAGCGCTGAAATTAATAAAAGAACACTCTGAATTTACCATTATAGATATACGTCCTCAGGAAGATTTTGAAGATGAACACCTGCCTGGTGCCCAGAATCTGGATTATGATGGCCACCAGTTCCAGCAAAAAGTGGGAAAATTGGATAAAGAAAAGGAATATGTAATATACTGTAAAAGTGGAGTGCGGGGAGAATATTTCATGGGCAAAATAAGAGAATCTGGTTTTAAAAAAGCTTACAATATCCAGGGCGGTTTTGTAGGATGGAAGGTGAGTAAATTACCCCTGGTTGTGATTAAATCATAATATGTTTAGAAACCGGGATGGTACTAAACTGGAATGGAATAAGGAATAATCAAATTTTATACAAATTCAAAAAAAAGAAAGTCCATTATTTTTGCTATCACTATATAAAGCAACATATCAGAAATAATAAAAATGAATAATATCTAGTTAATCTTAAATAAAAGATCTAATTCTTTTTGTTTTGCTAATTATTGCTAAAAAAATTATTTAAATTCTATTTAATAGATTTTAATTAAAATAGTTTTTATGAAAATTGAACATTAAAAAAAGAAAGTCCATTATTTTTGCTATCACTATATAGAGCGACCTATCAGAAATTATGAATTTTGATAATCATCCAGTTTCTGGCTGATGTGTTGGTAAATTTCCCGGGTTACCCCTACACTGCTTATAAAATCATCAGAATACCTGATATCTCCCCTTCGAGGGTTATCCTGGCGCATTACGTACATGCAAATGGCGGTTATGATCATCAATGGATCGGTTTTTCTACCCTTTCCTCCCCGGTATAGTTTCCTGAAATCCACCCGGGATATTATATCCCTGGCCCGGTCTTTTTGACCGCCTCCCACTGGCAGAAGAACTTCATCCCCTTCTTCTCTTTTTGTTAAAACCAGAGTGGGGCTGTGGCCAGTCATCATAAAGTTACTGGCTACCACACTGAGCATGGCCAATTTTTCCTGTAATCGAAAATCTTCTTCAGATGTTTTAAGAGAATGAGGCTTGTATTTCTCATATTTTCTTATTTTATTGACCATTCGCTCGATTTTAGAGTTATCGTCCAGGAATATGTGTTTTCGTTTTTGCAATGTGAGGCCTTCTAAGGTTCTGTGTTTAGTCTTTTTTGGTGGAAGAGGTTTATAATGGTTTTTGATATGAGGGTTTGTAAAGTTTGTGGGTGTTGTTATTTTTTTATGTGTTTTTGTGTCCAGTTTTTCATTTTGTAGTGTAGGTAGGTGAGTATTCCTTTTTTGGTTTTGTATTTCTTTTTTATTTGTTCTGGTTCTGTTTGTCTGTAGTAATTTTCCACGGTATTCGATGTTCGTGGTATTCTATTGTTTTCCATGAATGTGGTGAGCCTTTTATAGTCTGGAATGATTTTATGTTTAATAAAACGCTGCAATAAACGTGGTATTCTATTGAAATCGTTTAATAGTTTTTCTTGTCTTTGTTGGCTGGTTTTAAGGTTTGGTGTGGGTTCTGTCTAAAATGTTACTGATGGATGTGTCTTATAATTATGATTGTGTGATTACGTAATTGTGATTTGTGTTATAGGATTTCATTTATTTATATAATGTTTATTTACGTAGTATAGTAAGGTTTAATAAGTATTAGCGCGATAATTATTAGTTATGTCTCCAAACAATACCAAATTATCGCGCAATATAGTGTATGTTCTAGAACTATTTAAATTTTTGGAAAATGATGATTGTGAAGTCTATGTTTCCAGTGAAAAGGATTTTGAGTTTTTATTTGCATTGGAAGTTTTAGCTGGAAGGCCGTTGAATGTGGTCTTTTTTGAGGAGGATTCTTATTGTCCGTTTTGTAACAGTACATATAATAAGAATGGTAGGCGTATACGTTATATTAACAAGAATAGGCCTGTTAAAATACAAAAATACATGTGTTCTAATGAAAAATGTGGGAAATTCCATGAGACGAGCCTGGAAAATATTGTCCCTAAAAACTGTAATTATGCTCATAAATTAAGATTTGAAGTTGTTAAACAGTTATTGGTTGATTATAGTTCGTTAGAGAAGATTTCAGAACAAATTAACCGGGTTTATGGGTGTAAACCGTCTAGGCAGACTATTTTGAATCATCAGAAAGAGTCATATGAAAACTTTTACAAAGATAAGATAGAAAAAGCTTTGAAATATACAGATGATGATTTGAGTGGTGTGTACGGTTATGATGAGCAATTTTTAAAAGTTAATGGTGAAGACCGAACTAGATTATCCTTAATTGACTTAAATACCCATGTACAATTGAATCAGTTAATTGTTAAGGAATTCGATATAAAAATCGTTGAAAGTTTCATAAAAACCACACTGAAGGGTAAAAAAGTTGATACAATAGTCACAGATGGTTTAACATGGTATAACCTTATAATTGAAGATTTAAAAACCAAACACCAATTATGCACATTTCATATTATGCACAGCTTAATGGCGGACTTGATAAAAGTGCTAAAAAAATTAAAAAGCCAAATCAAAACCAGAACAAAGAAAACACAAAATTTAACAAGGAATCTAGAAGAAAACAGATATAAAAAGAACAAAAAAGATAAAATTAAGCAACTCAAACATCTAAAGAGAGAAATCAGAAAATTAAAGAAGGAAATAAAAGAATGGGAAAATTATATAGAAAGAATATCCAACATATTCAAAGCTCCAACTGTAAAAAATGCTAAAAGAAGATTCAAATTCTTATTTAATAGTATGGGACATTTTCCTTCTTTAATTGGAGATTTCATCCGAAAATTAAGCAAGGTATTCGATAAAACCATCAATCACATTGCCAATGACAATGTACCGTCAACAAACAGCAAAAAAGAAAGACATTTTGGCATCACACTACCTGGATTCCTCAAAAAAAGATTCAGAACAGACTTAGGACTTGAAATGCACCTCAACTTTGCAGAATATCGATGGATCCAAAGAAACAAAAAATCAGTAACATTTTAGACAGAACCTGGTGTGCGGAATATGTTTTTGATATCGGTGAAATAGAGGCATAAACTAATTTTTTCACGATTTGTGACTTTTTTACTGCGTAATTTATTGTATAATTTGTCACCAATCATTTTAAACAAGTGAAATACGCATAATTGGTGTTTAACGCCAATATAATCCATTATATTTTTATATAGTGGCATATGGTCGGTGGTGACTGATATTAATGGTTGATTATTGGCGGATTTTTGTATAAACTGTGTAATGGCTTGTGGTGTTCTTTTAGGGACTATTTGTTCGGCTATTGGAATATTACGTATTTGATCGTATAATGTTAATCTGTACATTCTTTGCCCATTAATTCGTAAAAATTGTTCATCATAAGTGTAATATCCTGAATAAAAGCGTTCAGTGTTTTTAATCTTGTTTTTATTAGTTATGGCGAGCCAATTTCTGATGGTTTGGTGTGATGGTGAATTTTCCAGGAAGTTTTGCAGATCTTTCTGAGTTTTTCGAAGCGAACGATAATGTCTCCAAAAAACATTTTAATTTATCTTTAAATAAGTTAATATATCGTTTATAAGGTTTTATCAGCGATTTAATGTTTGTGGTGGATTTTCGCCCACAAGTTTTACACAGATATCTTCTTAAATAAACATTTAGAGGTTCCTTATCGTCAATTAACAGCTTTCTTTTGACGATATTCCTGTTTAATAACATTTTTTGAACCACAATATGGACAAAGTAGGTTAATATATTCGAAATGATTATTTTCATGGAGATAAAGTTTTTGATTAATATTCCGAGTGTTTTTAACAGGTTTTAACCGATCTTGTAGAATGGTTTCAAAATCATTTTTTCCTGTGAAAAAATCGGAAAGTTTAAGTTGTATGGAGTCAATATTAAACTTGAGAGTGGGTGTTTTTTCACTAGTCATGTTAATATATCTACTCTCACTTAATACTTATATTTAACCTCTTTAATTTTGAATTATGGGGTCAGAGGATCTAGAAAATAAAATTTTCAAATTTTTTTTCGCAAACCCTCAACACCCATAAACTTTACAGTCTCT
>JAHRFX010000118.1 GCA_019084405.1 Methanobacterium sp. | reverse complement strand
AATATAAAACTTAAAGAAGAATTATCCAATGAAAAAAAAGGATTGTCATTGTTTTATATAACTATTCAGCCCATAAATCCAAAATAACTAAAAAATTTGCTAAACTTTTAAACATTAAATTGATATTTTTACCCACACCTTCTCCTAAATTAAACCCAATATTATGTCGAAATAAAACAAAAAACGTATACAGAAAACTGGATAAAAAAAATATATTTTCAAAAGTTAAGTCGATTACTATAATAAAAATAAAAATAATGTTTCAGGTAAAACTTTTTTTGGATTTTACTGGGATAGTATGTGGATAGCGGCAGTTCCACCAGTTCCACCAATATTGTGGGTCATACCTACTTCGGCACCTTCTACCTGGCGTTTACCTGCTTCTCCTCTGAGTTGCCATACAATTTCGGCTGCCTGAGCAATACCAGTTGCACCTAAGGGATGACCTCTAGCTTTTAAACCTCCTGAAGGATTTACTGGTATTTCACCATCAAGACGGGTCATACCCTCTTCAACAGCCATCCCTCCTTTTCCTTTTTCCACAAATCCTATATCTTCTATGGCTAAAATACCATTTATACTAAAGCAATCATGCACTTCTATGGTGTCAATATCTTTAGGTGTAACTTTAGCTATTTTAAATGCCTTTTTAGCTGCGTGGACGGTGGCATCAATGGCGGTGATACTCTTACGATCATGTAGTGCCAGTGAACCCGAAGCCTGTGTAGATGCCTTCACATAAATGGGGGTGTCAGTGTACTTTTTAGCATCTTCTGCAGGACATAATATGGCAGCTGCAGCCCCATCAGAAATAGGGGAACAATCCAGTAACCTTAAAGGGTCTGCAACCATGGTGGAATTCATTACCTGATCCACAGTTATTTTCATGGGAAATTGAGCCCGGGGGTTTTTAGCTGCATTTTCATGGTTTATCACTGAAACCATGGCTAACTGTTCCCTGGTGGTTCCATATTCATGCATATGCCTGCGGGCCATCATGGCATAAAGTGAAGGGAAAGTCACACCTTGTTGGGCTTCCCATTCCTGATCAGAAGCAGTGGCAATAGCCGGGGTGGGATCAACCACATCAGTCATCTTCTCCACACCAGCGGAAATAACAATGTCATGGTATCCAGAAGCTACTGCCATTATACCGTTTCTTAACGCCAGGCCTCCTGATGCACATGCTGCTTCTACACGAGCACAGGGTATAGGTGTTAAACCAGCATGATCTGCTATAAGAGAAGCTATGTGTTCCTGATTAACAAAAAGACCTGCGGACATATTTCCCACATACATCGCTTCCAGGTCCCCTCCCTCTATAGTGGCGTCTTTAATCGCCCCTAAACCAGCATCAGTAATCATGTCCCGGAAGGAAACATCCCATAATTCTCCAAATTTTGTTTGTGATACTCCAATTATTGCAACATCTCTCATGATAATCCCCTTAAGCCATTTTCAACTTATCTTTAAATTTAGCATAAAGTGCATAGTCAACATAGCACTTCGTTTCTATCATATCTTGAACTTTAGGGGCCAGATCCCGTCTTTCTTCAATTTTATCATTAACTGTAATGCTAAATGCATCACTACCTGCCCCTGATCCATACGATACAGCCAGTATTTTATCACCGGCTTGTGCTACATCCAGAATAGCGGCAAGTCCCAGGGGTGTGGCACCGGAATAAGTATTTCCAATGACTGGAGTTAAAAGACCATGTTGGACCTGTTCTTTATTGAAACCCAGTTTTTTAGCTGCTTTTAGATAAAACTTACCATTGGGCTGGTGGAAAACAGCGTAATCGTAACTGGATGCATCAGTACCCATCTTATCAAACATTTCATTTGATGCCGCAATAACATGTTTAAAGTATGCAGGAACTCCGGTAAATCTACCTCCATGCCTTGGGTAGGGCATTCCTTCCCTTCGGTAAAAATCAGGAGTATCTGTGGTATAGCTGCAGGTGAAATCAATATCTGCAATGGTTTCTTTTTTACCAATGATGTAAGCAGCCCCTCCTGCAGAAGCAGTATATTCTAAAGCATCCCCTGGAGCTCCTTGAGCAGTGTCTGCTCCTACTGCCAGCCCATATTCTACTATATTTGAATCTACTAATCCCATACATGCTTGCATACCTGCTGTACCTGCTTTACAGGCAAATTCCATGTCAGCTGCTGTTAAATGAGGTGCAGCATCTACTGCTTCAGCTACAATAGTAGCTGTAGGCTTTACGGCGTAAGGGTGAGATTCAGACCCTACATAAACTGCCCCTATTCTTTTAGGGTCAATAACCGCTCTTTTTAAAGCATATCTGGATGCTTCTACTGATATAGTAGCAGTATCCTCGTCAGGAGCAGGTACAGACTTTTCCTGCACAACTAAACCTCGGGAGATTGCTTGAGGATCGTCACCCCACACACGAGCTATTTCTTCTACTTTTATTCTATATGAAGGTACGTAGACCCCATATCCAACAATTCCTGCCATTTAACATCACACCATGGTATAATTAATTGATTATTTTTTTTTAGTTAAGCTAATTTTTGTTTAAAAAAATTTTAAATCTAATCTTCCTTAAAATAATTAGTTCCATTTTTCTGGTATCACTCTAATAAGTTTTCCCTTAAATAAATAAGGGTTAATGATACTAATTAATCATCATATTAAAATTTCATAATTCTGTATTAAATCAAATTATCTTAAAAATTAAATATTTATAAATAAAATTTCTTTATTATAATAAAATCATTAGCAATAGATTACTACTTTAAAATCAATTTAACAATGCATAACAATAATTTCTACAATTAAAATCCTAATAATGCGGCTGCCGGGATTTGAACCCGGGCTGTAGGCTTGGAAGGCCCAAGTACTAACCAGACTATACTACAGCCGCAATGCGGCGTCCGGGATTTGAACCCGGGTCACTGACGTGGCAGGCCAGAGTCTTAACCAGACTGGACTAACGCCGCATATAGTGCATACCATGATTTGAGTTCATCGTATATAAAGTTTTAGGTAAACATTTCCATATTTATGAATAAGAGGTAAAAATCAATTAAAATTCTATTTATATAATTAAAATAACAGCAATTATTAAGTCTGCTTTATTAAATTGATTAAATTTATATACTGATTTAAAATATTATTTAAAATGAAGTCATTATAATTCATAGGTTTTAATCTCAAGGAGCGAAAAATGAATATAAAAAAAATAGGTTTACCACTGGCTATAATTGTAGCCATACTGGTGATGATTTTTCCTTTGCCTGGTTTAAGCTTTTCTGGCCATGCTGCTATTGCATTACTCACCTTTGCCGTGATAATGTGGGCTACTGAAGCTGCCCACCTGGCAGTAACCTCTTTAATTATACTATTTATTCAACCTATTATTGGAGTTGCCAGTTTTCCTGATGCAGTGATTGGATTTGCCAATCCCATACTATTTTTAATGATTGGGGGTTTTATTATTGCCGAGGCCATTCGAAAAAGTGGCCTGACCCAGCGTTTAACCTATCTAATGCTTTCTAAATTAGGGACTTCTTCCAGCCGGGGATTGTTTGTAAGTGTCTTTTCATCAGGTATTCTTTCAGCCTGGATTGAGAATGTAGTTGCTTTTGCAATGCTCTTACCTATAATTAAAGAAATAATCAGTTTAATGGGGTGTGAAGAACCTCATAATGGAAAAAGTAACTATGCCAAGGCCATGGTCCTGGGGGCATCATTTGGATCACTGGCAGGAGGGTTTGGAACTCAAATTGGAACTGCTCCCAACCTGATGGCTGCAGCCTATACTGGTATTCCTTTTGTAAATTGGATGGTATTTGGATTTCCCCTGGCCATTGCATTAATGATTATTATCTGGAAATTATTGGGTGTGATTTTCCCCTCGGAAGTTAAGGGTATTGTGGGAGGGGATAACACTATAACAGATATGCTGGACAAACTTGGTGTTCTATCCCGGGATGAAAAAATAAGTATTGCTATTCTATTATTTACCATTTCATTATGGGTTACCACTGGTTTAACGGGAATTGATAGCTATTCAGTGGCCCTTATGGGTGCGGTTTTATTCTTCTTCTCTGGAATCGTGAATTGGAGAGATGCCCAGAAAAATGTGGACTGGGGATTAATAATATTCTTTGGAGGAGCACTATCTCTGGGGGCAGCTTTACTTAATACTGGTGCAGCTGAATGGTTAATTAAGGACATTGTTTCCATGCTGGGTTCTGATCCATCCGTGCTACTTATAACCGTAGTTTTAATGCTGGTGGCAGTTATCATAACTCAGATAATGTCCAATATAGCCCTATCTGCTATTTTAATACCTCTTTCAGTTACTCTGGCCAATTCTCAGGGTCTGGCTATTGGAACCTATGCTGTTCCTGTGGCCATAGCATGCTCTTTGTCTTATATACTGCCTATGGCCGATCCCACAGTAGCCATGGCCTATGGAACAGGATATGTTAAATTAAAAGAAATTGCAAAAGCAGGAGTTCCCCTGGTTATAATCGGGATAATATTGACCATTATGGTAATATTCACCCTGGCCCAACCATTTTTAGGTACATAAAGGGTTAATGGATTAGAACCCGGTGACTAATAATTCATTTTTTTATTTTTTCTATGAAATCAATCAACTGTATCCAAAAAAATAGGATAAAATATCATTAATCCTTTTTTATATTATCTAAAACCATTTTATCCACAAATTCCATATCCATGTTGTTTTCTACTATTTCTGCTAATCTATCAATTGAAAACTGATTACTATTTTTAAAGGGGTCTTCTCCAAATCCTAATTTTCTCAATCCTTTTTTATCTCGCAGGTAATCAGTAAAGGTCCTTCTGAAATAATAGTTGTGAAATATTCCATGGAAATAGGTGCCCATTACATTACCCTGTATAGCACCATCATAACCAGATTCAAGAGTATTACCGCACCCTTTAATAATCTTTAATAGAGGCTCAGTATCGTTTATCTCAGTGATACCCTCATGCAATTCATATCCGGTTATGGTTTCAGGCGGCATATCTTTCAGGAAACCCTTATTTATTAAAAGGCCCTGGCTACGGGTTATTATCTTGGGAACCTTTCCAAAATAAGTTATGATATCTAAAAGCTCCAGACCCTTTACAGATCCATGTTTAGATTCTTTCAGGGTTTCATCAATTATTTCATTTCCCAACATTTGATAACCACCGCAAATACCAATAATGGGGATTTTTTTAGATAATTCTCTGATTTCATCAGAAAAACCAGCTTGATTTAGTGCTATTATATCATTTACTGTGTTCCTGGTACCGGGAATTATAAGTGCATCTATATTTCCTATCTTATCCCCTATTTCAATTAGCTTCAATCCAATACCTGGTTCATATTCCAGTGGATCCAGGTCAGTAAAGTTAGATATTCGAGGTAAACGCATAACTCCTATAGTTATATCTCCATTTCCTCTGTATTTTCTCTCAGAAAGTGATGCTGAATCTTCTTCAGGTAGTTTAAGGCTATGATCATAGGGTAGAACCCCCAGGACGGGAACACCTATAATTTTTTCAATCTGGTGAATACCGGGCATTAAAATATCCAGATTACCTCTGAATTTATTAATTACCACAGCTTTAATTCTAGTGCGGTCTTTTTCATCTAAAAGTGAAAATGTACCGGCTATTGATGCAAAAACACCACCGCGATCAATATCTGCCACAAGTATTACATGGGCATCAGCCAAATGAGCAATTTCCATGTTGGCAAGGTCTTTATCCCTCATATTAATTTCTGCGGGAGAACCAGCACCTTCTATGAATATTAAATCATATTCATTCTTTAAATATTCTAAAGACTCTGAAATAGCTTCCAGGGCCTGGTCTCTGAAATTTTGTTGATATTCGTAGAAATTCATGTCCCCTGCTGGCTTACCATGCACAATTACCTGGGATATGAAATCTTCTTTAGGTTTTAGAAGAACAGGGTTCATATGGTGGGAAGGTTCCAATCCTGCGGCTTCTGCCTGCAAAACCTGAGCTATAGCTATTTCTGTGTTTTCTTCAGTGGTATAAGAATTCAAAGACATGTTTTGCGATTTGAAGGGAGTAACCCTGTAACCCCTGCGGGAGTATATGCGGCATAAAGCAGCCACCATGATGCTCTTACCTGCATTGGAGGATGTTCCCTGGACCATAATGCACTTGGAATTTGATTGAGACATTGAAAACCTCTTTATTTAAATATTTATAAAAAACCTTTTAACAATAAAATTCATTTTATTTTAGTGGTATTAAGATGGATTTGCTTATATTTTTATTTATCCCTACAGAAGGGATAATCTTTAATAAAAATATAAGCAAATCCATCTTAATACCACTAAAATAAAATGAATTTTATTGTTAAAAGGTTTTTTATAAATATTTAAATAAAGAGGTTTT
>JAHRFX010000034.1 GCA_019084405.1 Methanobacterium sp. | reverse complement strand
TGCATAAATTAATAAATATTACTATATTATATATAAAAAACATTAACTTATAATAAATAAAATAAAAGATAAAGAGTGTGGGGTAAATTTTCTATAAAAAATCATATTGCTTTTTATCTTAAAATTTCAGGATGATAATGGGGTGAAAAAGGTGGTTTCCTCCCTGGAAATTGAAAATTTGATTCAAAAAAGAAATCTAAAAGAATTAGAACAAATAGATGATCCAGAAGCACTGGATGAATTAATTGAAGCATTGCACAATGATTATTACCTGGTAAGGGCGGCAGCAGCCACTGCCCTGGGAAATATGGGCCATGGAAAATCCATTGAACCTTTAAGTGAAGCTTTAAAAAATGAAAAATACACACAACCCGCACTTAAAATTATAGAGGCCCTGGAAAAAACAGGTGACTCCCGGGTTATACCCTGCTTGAAGGATGCCCAAAAAAGAAGTGATCCAAATATCCAGATGGCGGCCTCCCATGCATTGGACAATCTGGAAAAACAGGAACTAATCTTAGAAGAAGAAGGATTAGTAGGATTAGAAGAACTGGAATCGTCTAAAGGTTTAGAAGAAGAAATACCAGAAGATTTAAATCTTGAATCAGAAATAGAATCAGAAAATCCTGTATCCCGGATAAATTTTCCCTGTGGCCATGAAAACTCACCAGATGCAGACTTTTGTGTGGTTTGTGGTAAAAATCCCTCTTTAATAGAATGTGAAAACTGCGGAAAAGAGAATAGTAAAGAGGCCAGGTTTTGCACCAACTGTGCAGAACCTATGGAAAAAATTCATCAGATAAAATGTGCAAACTGTGGCTTTTTAAATCCAGATAATGCCCGATTTTGCACTAACTGCGCCTATCCCCTGGTAAATGGCCTTAAAATAAACTGTCCTGAATGTGGAACTGAAAATGTGGCAGAAGCCCGTTACTGTCAACAATGTGCCTTTAATTTAAAACCAGGTGGAAAAATAAGTCCAGTTAGTTCTTCTGGCCAGGGCAGGGTTAAAGAAAGCACTTATGCTTCTAACTTTCAATCCAACAACCCAGAAATAGAACAGGGTTTAAGTGCTGGTGAAGCCATTTTAATCATATTATTTTCTCCCATAGCCGGCTTAATAGGATTTTTAGTCTGGAATGATAATAAACCCAAAAAGGCCAAGGAATCATGTATTATTGGAATCATCATGTTAGTTATAGTTTTATTCATATTATTCTAGAAGGTGATTCATATGGCTTTAAGGAATTTTTTAAGGGATGAGCAGGGATTTTTTATATTCGGACCATTATGGTTTGTGGTGCTGGTGGGTATAATCTATTTTATTTACTCCCTTACCCGGGATAGTCCCTCCCAGCAATCCTACCAAAACAGTAATCTACACAATCACCACCCGGTTCTGGAAACAGAATGTCCCTCCTGTGGAAGGATTAATCCACAACAGGCCAGGTTCTGTATTAACTGCAGCCAATCCTTTTTAACACGACTTTGTCCTCAATGTGGCACTGAAAATGTATCTGATGCCAGGTACTGCCAGGAGTGTGCCTGTGTTTTATCATAAATTAGAGATTATGACTGGATTTAGAATTATTAGACTCATTGAATAAATTTGATCCCGGATTATCCGGTATAAATTTGGCTTTAAAATTCTGTAGAATGCCCGGTTTTATGCAGAGTGAAGATAGGATTAATTAATTAAATAAATTAAATTTTATGGGGGTATTGAAGTGCCTTATCTGTTTTGTGAAAAATGCGGGGGCTATTACCAATTGCAAGCGGATGAAAATCCAGAGGACTTTGAATCCTGCCAGTGCAATGGAAAACTTATTTTTAGAGATGATATTTCTGAGAATAATTTCCAGGAAACTAAATCCAGCCCCAAAGCAGATAAGACCATTATATACAAGGACCAGTATTACACTGAAAAAATGGCTAATAAGTACCATGTACTGTCTATTTTTGGTAAATTTCTCTTAATCATTGGAGCCGTTGTTTTTATTTTTTCTTTTAATTCATTAGCGATTTTAACCTGTTTTGTGGGATTTTTTTTATTTATCCAGGGTTCTGAAAAAATTAAAACCTGGAAAAAAGGTGCATCTGGTGAAAAAAAAGATATCTATCTATCTTCAGGATATCCCCAGAGGATATTATGTATTCACTGATGTTAAGCTTCCCCAATATGGAGGAAACCTGGATCATGTGGTGGTGGGCCCTACCGGGATTTTCGTCATAGAAACCAAAAATTATAATGGCTACTATATCCTGGATGGGAATAAATGGTTAATTTACAAAAAATCAGGACTAGAAAAAGCATATGGTAATCCTGGTTTACAGGCCCGAAAGGGTGCCATTGAATTGATAACTTTTCTTGCGATAAATGGAATCAATGTTAAGTGGATAAAACCTCTCTTTACAGTATTAAGTGGTAAGGTGAAAGTTCAAAAAAGGCATCATCAATTTGATTATGTGCATCCTGGTGAATTGGTGGATTATATAACCAACAACCATTACCATATCGATGAGAAGTCTTTAAAGGCAGTTGCTGCCTTGCTGGTTAATTATTCTACTGAATTCAGTTTTTGATAAAATTTTTTAAAATTAGCTCTTATCCACAAAATGACTTTCAACCGAGTAAAAAATCATTATAATTAATTTTAAATGGCAATATATAAACTAATGCCTTGTGCTGGTTTTAAATACAAATAGCTCTCAAAATAGTCCCACTAATACTATCCACATTACCTATAACTCCTATAGCAAAAAATCAAACTCTCATACCCTAATGTCCATTCAATGTTGGAACTATTTTTACCCTGGTATCCGGGGCGTTTTGGGAGATTTTCTGAAGTAATGGTTTGACAGGTATCCTGGAAATCCAGTTAACATTGATTTTCACCATATATTCTCCATTGGCATGGTATTATCGGTGGATAATATTTACTGTAAAATTGCTGATCATCAAAACCCGTCCATGTGGACATATAATTCTTGCTTTTTAATTTTTTACTAAAAATATTTAGACTTCACCCACAATCTTTCTTAAGAATTCATTTTTCTGTAATTTAACTATAAAATTTAATTTTAATGCAAATATTAGCTTTAAAGTTCAACTAAAATCTACTTATTGCAGGATTTAAATCGAAAATTTAATAATATACGTTATATCTAAATATATTTTATAAAAATGTTGGTGAAGTTATGGCAGATAGTAATTCATCTATTTCAAAGGTAAACGTTTGTCCAAAATGCAATGCTGATGTGGAACCTGGTTTGAAGTTTTGTACTTCTTGTGGGAGTAAAGTTGTAGATCCAGTTAGTGGTGGCGAGGGTATTATTTGTTCTAATTGTTTTGCGGATGTGGAACCTGGTTTGAAGTTTTGTACTTCTTGTGGGAGTAAGGTTGAGGTGGTTGTTAGTGGTGGTGAGGGTACTATTTGTTCTAATTGTTTTGCGGATGTGGAACCTGGTTTGAAGTTTTGTACTTCTTGTGGTACGAAAACTGAAAGTATTGTTTCAGAAACAGTATGTCCCACATGTTATGTTGATGTACAGCCCAGTTTGAAGTTCTGCACAGAATGTGGAACTTCCATGATACAATCCGAAAAACTTACTAGTAACCAGATAAGTCAAAAACTCAGGGAAAAAAGGGAAAAAGAAGGTAAAATTAACCCACAGGAAGACGAAATATTTGAATCCATCAAAGAAACAGGAAACGGTTTAATGAAAGGCTTGAACGGATTCATGAGTAAAGCTACAGGAGAATTGGACAAAGTATTAAATCAGCCACCAACTAAATCCAGTAAAAGAAGAAGAATGCCTGATATTAATCCCGGGTACCTGGTATGTGATACTTGTGATGGTTACTATGAATTGCAGAAGGGAGAAAAACCCGATGATTTCATGGATGAATGTGAGTGTGGTGGAAAATATATTCATAAAATGAGATTATGATGGGCGGTGAAAATATGGAACGCAAAAAATTACTATTGCTTAACCCGATTGAATATGAGCACAATTTTGATAAAAGAGCTTTAAAAACTTTAGAAGGTACACCCGGACTTGAAAAATTAGTTAAAAAGGCTCATAAACATGGAATAGAAAGAAAGATTCGATTAAGCTATACCGGTAGTAATATTAAAGTTACCCCAAATAATTTTCCTGATATATATGATATCTTTGAAGAAGCTTGTGCCAATATTTTCCTTAGAGATCTACCTGAATTATATATGCAATGGGATTACAATGTCAATGCATTTGCAGTCGGATCTCAAAAACCCATAATCATCCTTAATTCCGGGGCGGTTGACTTACTCTCTAATGATGAATTATTATATCTAATCGGACACGAAGCAGGGCATGTAAAGAGCGGGCATATGTTATACCATGATATGGCAACGGTTTTACCTTTTTTAGGGGATATTTTAGGGTCTGTAACATTAGGAATAGGTTCTTTAGTATCTTCTGGGGTGGAACTTGCTCTACTTTACTGGAGGAGGATGTCTGAACTCACTGCTGATCGAGCAGGTCTTCTGGCATGTCAAGACAAAAATGTAGCATTTAGTACTCTAATGAAAATGGGAGGAGTTCCGCAGACATATTTTGATAAAATGAAACCTGATGATTTTGTTAAACAAGCAGAAGATTTTAAGGATTTTAACTTCAGTTCTATGGATAAAATTGGAAAAACAATACTTATAAGTATGTCTACTCATCCCTGGACTGTTTTAAGAACTTCAGAATTAATCAAATGGCTATCTACCGGACAATATGATGAAATCATTGAAAAACATGGTAAAGATAGTCTGGAAGAACTAGAAATCACCTGTCCTAAATGTAGCAGAAAATTGAGTGGTGAAGAAACCTTTTGTGGGGTTTGTGGTTCAAAGGTTTGGAAACGTTGAATCTTTAGAAATTATTCATTAATTTTTTTAATTTTTCATTACTTTAATTAATGGCCTTATTAATTATGATATTCAAACACATTAAAGTGAGATAAAAATGAGAATTACCAACTTGAATATCTGGCATGAGGATCCAAAAAAAGAAATCCTCTGATTATAGATTATCTTTTAAGTACAAATTCAGATTTGATGGTACTTACTGAATTTATTAATAAAGAGAGTGGTAACGAGATTATAAAGGTCCTGGAATCAAAAGGATACCAGACTCAAGCTTCTAATCTAGATGGGGGTTATGGTTCATTGATTGCCTCTAATATGAACTTTATCACGGTAAATAGTGAAGATCGCTGGTTAGAAGTTTATCTAAGTGAACTTGATTTATATGTGCTGGGAGTATATATACCAAATCAACCCGGTAAGATAAAGAATGATTTCTGGTCTAAAATCCTGGAATACTCCCTTAAGAATCAGGATAAAAATATTCTAATCACTGGAGACTTTAATAGCTGCACCAGGGAAGATTCCTCCAATCATAATGAATATAATCCCCTGGATCTTAAAAAATTAGAAGAATCAGGATACATTGACCTCTGGAAACATGGCCACCGGGATGAAGGTGAACGATTTACCTGGTTTTACCATGATGGAACCGGCTTTAGATTGGATTACTTCCTGGCATCCCCGGGTCTTTATTCAAAATTAAATGGATTTAAAGTTTCTCATGATAAGGGGGTAAGGGAGAATGGTATTTCTGATCACTCGGCTATTTTATTGGATTTAATATAATTAAAAAGATTAATTTTTGAAAGTCCATCCTTCAAAATTCGGGAAAAAATGAATTTTTAATATATTTTTGATTTGTTTTTTAAAACTAAGGTTCTAATAATAAGAAAAACTTAAAATATTTCATAGGGAATATAGGTTTAAACTAGATTACCAGTTTACAATTTAATGCAGAATTATGGGTTTTTTCTACTCCCATTTAACCACATTTTTGAGGGAGTGCGCCTGGAAGTTATTTTAACTTAATCTTTTTCTTTTTATTCTCTGGTGCTTTAAAATTATTAACCTATTAAAAGCCCGTTTTTATAAATTAATAAAACTGTTCAGGGGTTTTTTAGAATGAACTGTCCGAAATGTGAAACTAAAATAGAAGATTCTGATGATTATTGTCGTAAATGTGGGGAACCTATATCTGATGGCGGAAAACAGAAACTCACACTTTTTGATACGCTATTGGGATTAATGTTGCTATCTTTTCTGTTGTTATTTGCTTGGCTTGCTATAGACACCTATTTTAGAATTGTAGATAATGAAACTTGGAGAAAACTATTTTTTATGGCGGCTGCGGGAGGTATAGGGGGAACCTTAGCTGCCCTAAATTCATTCAGTATCCATCAAGCATCGGAAAAATTCAAAGTTAGTTTTATTTGGTGGTATTTAGTAAGACCACTGGCTGGAGTAATATTAGGTGTGGTAGTATATCTGCTCCTACTTTCAAATCTTTTAATACTGGAATTACCAGCAGATGCAGCTACACCACTTACCACCCTAACATATGCTGTTATTGCATTTCTAGCTGGTTTTGCATCAAAAGAAATAGTAAGAAAGCTTAAAGAAGTAATTTCAACCATTATACCTTATACTACAACAGAGGAGGCGGATTCAGATACTCCTCCTGAGTCTGAGAAGAAGAATGATAAACTAAAGGATCAATAATCTAAACTATTGACCTTTTTTTTTGATTATTCACTAAAAATAAATTTAAACTCTTATTTCTTTTAATAATAGAAAATTCAGTCTTAAAACACGCTATGTTGTGTGATGATCATACTATAAATTTTCTACCAGAAAATTGGTGGAGTTCCGGAGAATGTTATTCATTTTTCATTTCCTTGTAAGCGGAATATGTACAGATAAACTAAAATGATAATTAGTGAATAATATCTTTTAAATAATTTAAAATAAATTCTTTTATAAGTAGGAAAAAATAGATTTAGCCCTATTATAATCAGAATTTAATTAATAGAGCTAAATTTCGAGGGGGACAATGCCTTCTCCACTTTCTTCATCGCCGCTTTCATCTTTACTCTCATCATCACTGCTTTGATCACCATCTCCAGTGCTATCTGCGGATTCATCCCCCATGCCTTGTGATCCAATACATCCTGCTGTTAGTATCACGAAGACCAAAAACAAGAATGAGATGATGCATATTCCTCTTTTATTCAATTTAACCCCTCCTTTATACTCAAGGCCCCATATTTTCAAATTATAAATATAATTAAATATTTTCTTATTTTTTGAATTAAGTGGTTTGGGGGGCCGATGTATATAATATTAGATTAAGAAGACATAATAAATTATCTTTCAGCTCATAAAAACGAAAAAACCATAAAAAATAATTTAATTAAGGGCTTAGTAAAAAAATTTTAAAAATAAACTATTTAATCTAGAGCCTTAAAACGGTAAATCAATATATAATTACAAATGAAATAAACTATTCAAGCCATTTCATTTAGTAAATCTTTTTTTTAAAAAAATAAAAAGTAAATAAATGAGGAATAGGGTTAGTAAACCACCTCACACCACATAGGGAATAAACATCTTAGTCTTATTTTTATATTCCTCGTATTCTTCCCCAAACTCATCCAGCATATCATCTTCTTCCCTTTTAGCTAGCTTATAGTACAATACCAGCAATAACAGGTAGAGGACAACGAGGGGTATGGTGGCCCATTCAAACATAATACCCATGGTTATTAAAAAGAACCCGGTGTACTGGGGATGGCGCAGATACTTGTATATCCCATCGGTAACCAGTTTTCCTTCACCTGTTTCTTTAATCCAGTAGTTTTTATGGATCCTCTTCCAGCCCACCAGTACCAGGGCCACACCACTAAGGGAGATTAATAATCCAATCCAGGTTCCTGAATCCCCAATGTAACTGCTCAGGGTATGTCCCCATAGCACTCCTTCCGGTAACCAGATACCAAAAGCCCAGCCCAGTGCAAACATGGAAAAGGGCACTCCGAACATTTCTATGGCAAAGGCCACCACAAAGGCCAGATAGGCCCCGGTGGGTTTAACCTTACTTTTCTTATAAAAGGGTACAAAGAGTAAAAACACCGCATATATAGCAATCCAAACCAGTACTGCCTACCAGTTTCCAAAGTGGGACCAGATATTTTCTTCTAACACTTATTATCACCTTAATTATCAAAATTTATTAATTTTTTAAATCTGTAATCATCAATTCTTAAGTAGTTTTATTCTCCAGACAATTCATCATCAAATCCATATTATATTCAATCACTTCCTGGTGGCTTAATCCATAATCCTGCATATGCATCTGGATAGCCGGGGTGAGGTTGATGATATTCTGCATGGAGGAGGTTAAAATCAGAGCAGATTTTACTGGATCTACTCCCGGACGGATACTACCATCTTCCAATCCTTCCTGGAATGATTTTACCCCAGAGAGAAAATTTCAAGTCGTATTTTTTTCAAGTCTTCCATGCGGGTAAAGCCCGGGTCAAATGGTATTTCATAGTAAAAGTGGGATAGGGAGTAGCTGGGTTTTTCCTGGTAGAATTTAATGTAAGCCCGGGTAAGGAGTCTGATTTTATCCATTCCACTTACCTTTTTTTTATAGCATTTTTGGAATTTGTCATTTAATACCTGGAAGCTTTCCAGGGTAACAATAAAAAATAAATCAGATTGATTTCAGGATTATTACCAGTCCCGGTAAGATTAAAGAAAATAAGGATAGGGGTTTATTTGAAAAATACAGGATACTTTAGACTAATAGTATAATTATTTACTTTTAATTTTATCTTACTATTTTTGGACTAGAAAGCAGGTAACCTTTTTTTAGTCAGGTGGTAACTTTTGCCCCACCAATCAATGTGATTTATGCCCTTGAAATGTATTAATCATGTTTAGTTATCCATGAACCGGGCTGTAAACTATATATATTAAAATAACCACTAATTATAAAATGACCAAGAGTCACCTTATGACTATAAGTTAAAAATTAAACACTGGTCAAAAATTTAGGGGAAATCAGATTTTTTTAGAATCTATTTTCCTGAAGGCTAATAGAAGGTACCAGGAGATAAATCACCATTTAACCCCCTTTATGAGTTTTTCCCACCTGACAAATGACTCTCATCATAATTTATCTTACCCTGGAACCTTCCCCTGGCTTAAAATTCATTGAATTAATGAAAAAAATTACTATAGAGGTGTAAAAATTATGCCAACCTACGAAGACAGAATAGACCTATACGGGGTTGATGGAAAACTTTTAGAAGAGAACGTTCCTCTAGAAGCAGTAAGTCCCCTCCTAAACCCTACCATTGAAAAAATTGTTCAGGAAGTAAAACGATCCGTAGCCATAGACCTATCCGGGATACAAAATTCCCTGGAAATGGCAGCATATGGTGGTAAATCCAATTTTGTACCCGGAAGAGAATTAGAACTACCTCTAATGGATAATGCCGAGTTACTGGCAGAAAAAATCCAGAAAATAATCCAGGTTACCGAGGATGATGATTTCAATCTAAAACTCATAAATGGCGGTAAACAGATGCTGGTACAACTCCCTTCCCAGCGGATGAATATGGCAGCAGATTACACCGTATCCACCCTGGTTACCGGAGGAGCAGTTGTCCAGGCCATCATCGACACTTTCAACGTGGATAAATTCGATGCACCTGCAGTAAAAACCGCCGTTTTAGGAAGATATCCCCAAACCGTGGACTTCACCGGCGCCCACATCACCGCCTTACTGGGACCTCCAGTAATGCTGGAAGGATTAGGATATGGACTCCGGAACATCATGGCCAATCACGTGGTGGCCATCACCAACAAAAACACCCTGAATGCCGTGGCCTTATCCTCCATTTTAGAACATACCTCCATGTTTGAAACCGGTGATGCCTTAGGAGCATTTGAAAGATTCCATCTATTAGGTATGGCTTACCAGGGATTAAATGCCAATAACCTGGTATTTGATCTGGTAAAAGAAAACGGTAAAGGCACCGTGGGTACCGTTATGGCCTCCCTGGTGGAAAGAGCCGTAGAAGACGGAGTAATAAAGGTACAAAAAACCATGCCTTCCGGCTTCCAGGTATATGAACCCACTGACTGGGCTTTATGGAATGCCTATGCTGCATCTGGATTACTAAGCTCGGTAATTGTAAATATTGGTGCTTCTCGAGCAGCCCAGGGTATTGCATCCACCATCTTATATTACAATGATATACTGGAATACGAAACTGGATTACCAGGAGTAGACTATGGTCGGGTGGAAGGTACCGGTGTAGGTATGAGTTTCTTTTCCCATTCCATCTATGGTGGAGGAGGACCAGGAACTTTCCATGGAAACCACGTGGTAACCCGTCACAGTAAAGGATTCGCAGTACCCTGTTCTGCAGCAGCCATGTGTCTGGATGCTGGTACCCAGATGTTTTCCGTAGAAGCCACCTCCGGACTGGTGGGACGTGTATATGGAGATATCAGTTACTTAAAAGAACCAATAGAACATGTAGCAGACGGAGCCCGGATAATAAAGGATGAAATCTGATAATTATCTATAAAGGGATAGAATGGAACCAATTAAAGCTGTAGATATAAAGATATTTCCCTACCGGCGCCTGAAACCAGCCACCACTGAAAAAATACTCAATGAAATAATTAAACTGGAGGGTATTCTACGGGTGCTACTTAATGGAGAATCCCTCCCTCAGATAGTGGGATATGGCCCGGCAAAAGGAACAAGAGTTAACCATGAAGATAGGAAGGTTATCCAGCTAAAAGATCATGATTTAGAACTTTCAGTTACCGTGGGGGAGATTATCATAACCATCCTCCATGAAAAACAGGAATCATTTCTAAAAAACCTGGAAGATATCCTGGAAAATAATCTTTCATGCAATTTCGAAGTATCTGCAGGAATTTTTACAAAAACAAAAATTACAGTTTCTGATTATCTGAAAATAGATCGTGGAATAGAACAGGAAATAGAACCAACCTATATTGGATTGGTTGATCCTGGATCAAAGTCAGAAGAGACTGTAAGATTAATAGGTGATTAATATGTCTTACAAAGCCCAATACAGCCCTGGAAATACAAAAATCGCGGAAAATCGTAGGAATCATATGGACCCTGATTATGAACTAAAAAAAATCAGGGAGATTGCTGATGAAGATATCGTTAAAATTTTAGGCCACCGAAATCCGGGAGAAGGCTACAAAACCGTACACCCTCCCTTAGAAGAAATGGATTTTGAACTGGACATGATGAAGGAAATGGTAGAACCCCTACCAGGAGCCATGCAGGGTAACCGTACCCGGTATATTCAATTTGCCGACTCCATGTATAATGCTCCCGCCCAACCCTATGACCGGGCCCGAACTTACATGTGGAGATTCAGAGGAGTGGATACCGGAACCCTATCTGGCAGGCAGGTTATAGAAATAAGAGAACTGGACCTGGAGAAAATATCCAAAACACTAACTGAAACCGAACTATTTGATCCCGCTAAATGTGGTATAAGAGGGGCTACCGTACACGGACACTCCCTGAGATTGGATGAAAACGGGTTAATGTTCGATGCCCTGCAGCGATATGTATACAACGAAGAAACTAAGGAGATATCCTATATCAAGGACCAGGTAGGAAGACCCCTGGATGAACCGGTAAATATGGGAGAAGCCCTGGATGATGAACACCTCTTGGATATAACCACCATTTACCGCAGTGACAATATAAGTATGCGGGATGATCCTGAAGCACTGGAAGTAGTGGAAACCATCCACTCCACCAGAACTGATGGTGGATTCGGTTTGGGAGTTTTCAAAGACGATTTAAAACGTAAAATAGGTGAATAGAATGGAAACTGAAAAGAAATTATTTTTAAAAGCTTTAAAAAATAAATTTGATGAGGATCCAGATAAACCTAACACTGATTTCTACTGTTTCGGTGGATGGGAGCAATCTCCTCGTAAAAAGGAATTCAACCAGCATGCAGAAAAACTGGTAAAAGAAAGAGGAGGACTCCCCTTTTATAACCCTGATATTGGAGTTCCCCTGGGTCAAAGAAAACTAATGGCCTATAAAATATCTGGAACCGACACCTATGTAGAAGGAGATGACCTCCACTTTTGTAACAACAGTGCCATTCAACAGTTATCTGATGATATAAAACGTACCATTATTGTGGGTATGGATACAGGACATGCAGTACTGGAAAAACGTTTAGGTGTAGAAGTAACCCCGGAAACCATCAATAACTATATGGAAACCATAAACCATGCCCTGCCTGGTGGGGCGGTGGTGCAGGAACACATGGTAGAAGTCCATCCTGGTTTGGTAGGGGACTGTTATGCTAAGATATTCACCGGTGACGATAATTTAGCTGATGAACTGGATAGCCGTTTTTTGATTGATATCAATAAGGAATTTCCAGAAGATCAGGCCGAAATGCTAAAAAAATACATTGGTAATAAAACCTACCAGATTAGCCGGGTCCCCACCATGGTGGTACGTACCTGTGATGGAGGAACCGTATCCCGATGGTCAGCCATGCAAATCGGTATGAGTTTCATTTCAGCCTATAAACTCTGTGCTGGAGAAGCAGCCATAGCTGACTTTTCCTATGCTGCTAAACACGCAGATGTAATAGAAATGGGTACTTTCTTGCCGGCTAGAAGAGCCCGTGGTCCTAATGAGCCAGGAGGTATTGCCTTTGGTATTTTAGCAGATATGATCCAGACCTCCCGAATTTCTGAAGATCCAGCTGAAGTAAGCCTGGAAGTAATTGCCGCTGCTGCTGCCATTTATGACCAGATCTGGCTGGGTTCCTACATGTCTGGAGGGGTGGGCTTTACCCAGTATGCCAGTGCGGCCTATACCGATGATATTTTGGACGATTTCCTCTACTATGGAATGGACTATGTGGAGAAAAAGTATGGTATATGCGGTACCAAGGCCAGTATGGATGTGGTAAAAGATATCTCCAGTGAAGTTACTCTCTATGCTCTGGAACAATATGAAATACCCACACTCTTAGAGGATCACTTTGGGGGATCCCAGAGAGCTGCTGTTGCATCTGCTGCTGCAGGGTGTTCTACTGCCTTTGCCACAGGAAACTCCAATGCGGGAATCAATGGATGGTACCTCAGCCAGATTCTGCACAAAGAAGTACACAGCAGACTGGGATTCTATGGTTACGACCTGCAGGACCAGTGCGGAGCATCCAACTCCCTATCGGTACGTAGTGATGAAGGTTTAATCCATGAATTAAGAGGACCTAACTATCCTAACTATGCCATGAATGTGGGGCATCAGCCAGAATATGCAGGAATAGCCCAGGCACCTCACGCTGCCCGGGGAGATGCTTTCTGTGTCAACCCCCTGATTAAAATAGCCTTTGCTGATAATAATCTGGCATTTGACTTTAAAAATCCCAGAAAATCCATTGCTAAAGGTGCCCTGCGAGAATTCATTCCTTGCGGTGAAAGGGATCTCATAAGCCCTGCCCAGTAAATAAAATAAAGGTGGTTAACTCAAACCACCACTTTCTTTTTTTTTATTCATTTACCCTACTATTTGATAATAATACTATTTTTTAAATTCATTTAATTAATTAATAACAATACATCTATTTATGGTCTTCAGATAATATTCTAATTATTAAATGTTCAAAATATTTTGTAAATCATGATTATCTTGATTAAGGATTGGGGTGTAAATAAAAAATGTCCATACTCCAGAGAAGGGAAAGAGAAAAAAAGAAAAGGCGTCAGGATATCATAAATGCTGCAGAGAAATTATTTTTTTCTAAAGGCTATGATAATGTTTCCATGAATGATATTGCCCGGGAAGTGGAACTATCCAAGGCCACTCTTTATTTATATTTCCAGAATAAAGAAACCCTTTTTTTTGCCATAGTAGTTAAAGGGACCCGGCTTCTTAATTCCATGATTAGAGATAATATAGATGATAATTTAAATGGCCTGGAAAAGGTGAATGCATATAGAAATGCCTATTACGACTTCACCAGAAAATATCCGGATTATATCCATATCTACAATTACTTCCAGTCCGGAAGGTTCAGCCCTCCACAAAGTGATATTCTAAAATCAAATAAAGCAGGAGAAGAAGAAGAAGAAGATAGTTCCCTGTCCTATGTAAGTGAATGTGCCGAGGAAGTACTAAGATTACGTAATGAAAGATTCTTTATTCTACAAAAATCCATAGAAGAAGGGATAGCTGATGGAACCATACGTCCAGATATTGACCCGGTGGAAACAGCCATTCTATTATCTGCCATCTCCAAGAGTTTATCCCATATACCCTCGGATCATGAAAGGTTACTGCAAAAAAGGGGTATAAGTCATGACCAGTATTTCCAGGATGTTAGTGAATTTATACTGCTCATGATAAAAAATCTTAATCCATAAAACTTCCTTAAAAAAAATCTTAATCCGGGCTTATGATAAAAAATCTTAATCCATAAAACTTCCTTAAAAAAAATGTCTGCCTCTTATGAATATTTATTTTTCCAGGGTGATGGTGTTATCTTTTCCTATTAATTTCAGGAGCTTTCTTAAATTCCCGACTTTTTTCAGGGTGGTGGAGTTTCCCACCAGGATTAACTTCTTTTTAGCCCGGGTTAGGGCCACATTAAGCTGTGGTTTCTGGGCCATGAATTTCCGGGTGTAAGGATATAATTTACCCAGACCACTTTTACAAAAACTGAGGATGATTAATTCTTTTTCCCGGCCCTGGAAACGATAAACGGTATCCACCTCCACCAGCTCATTATTCAAGATTTCTTTTATCTTCTCTTTTTGGCGCAGGTAAGGGGTGATAATTCCAATATCTTCTTCAGTTAAACCATTTTTAAGTATTTTTTCCACCAGATAAGCCACCAGCTCAGCTTCTGAGGTATTAACACAACCACCCCCGGTTTCATCCTCATGGTAATCCAGCTTAGCTGTATCAAGATAGGTTAAAGGAGAAGCAAGGTTAAGTAGATCCTGCTTATTAAATAGGTGGTGGGATTCTAAATCTGAGAGTACCGGTTTATCATTATCTTTATCACCCGTTCCTATATGGCTCTCGGGTGGATTTTTTCTTATTTTATGGTCACCTTTTTTTGGTAGTGTATTCAATTTATTATCACTTCTTAAACTAGCCAGGGTAAGCTCTCTTACGGCGCTGCTAGTTAGTAATTTACCTTTATAGAATAATTCACTAGATAGTGCGGCAATATCATGATGCATCCGGTACTGGGTATTTAAAAAAGTGGCTGATTCCGGGTAATAATCCAGTAAACGATTAAAAATTGACAAATTAAGCTCAGGGGATAACTTTGATTCCGCTATAGGCTGGAGCTGTTTATCATCCCCTACCAGGATGAAGTTTCCACATTTTATTAAGGGGAGAAGGGCCATGAAACTGGCCACCTGGCTGGCTTCATCCATTACCATACAATCAAAGTCATCATGTTCCATTAAACGGTGGGAAGAAGAAATAACGGTGGAAGCCACCACTTTAACCCCCTGAAAGATCTCTTGTTCTATATCCATAATCAAGTTCTGTTTATCTTTTTTTATTTTATCCAGGGTGCTTTTAAGGCCTTCTAATTCATCTTTTACTTTAGATCTTTTATTTTTTTTAAGATTAATGGCCAGATTCAGCTGAATTATCTCGGTATTTATCAGGTCTATTTTTTTATCCAGTGCCTGGAGATAATGATCATAGGATTCTACTAACAGTTTATCAGTAATACTGGCAGTTTCTAAATCAATTTCCACTTTTTTTAAATCTAAAAAAGATTCCTGGGATCTTAAAATATCCAGCTGGCAACTAACCGTATCACCTATTAAATCCCCCTCACCCTGAGGATATAATTTTCCCAGCTCACCCTCCAGTAAGTCATGGGCCTCCCAGTAACCCTGGTAAGTGGTAACCATTTCCTGATAGGACTTATCCTTTTTTTGGAACTCTCTTTCAAATTCCTGATATTTAGAAGAATTAAAAATAGAGGAAACCTTCTTTAAAACTTTTTTAGATTTTAATTTTTTTAATTCAGTTTCCAGGGCATAAAAAGTATCACTATCTGGAAGTTCTGTTTCCAGCTCCCCTAACTCATAGATATGACAGGCCAGTTGCTGATACTGGTCTGCTTCTTTCTTTTTAAGAAGCATTTCTTTTTCTATAATCAAAATTTCAGAGGCAGGATCATCCAGGGGGAGTGAGGTGGTTTTAGTGGGAAATAGCTCCTGCTTTTCCTGGTTTATTCTTTGTATTATATTTCTAAAATTAGAAATCTGGGACCTTAAAACTTTAATTTGTTTTTGAATTTTTTTATCTTCACTCACCCGGTCTTTCATGGCCAGGAAGGTGTTTTTTATCTTTTCATCCCCTTCTATAACCTGAGCCCATTGGGGATGATTTTTCCTTTGCTTCTGGAGTGCCAGGTGCCGCACCGGTCTTGATATTTCACTTAAACTACCCAGGCGCAGTACCTTATGTCCCTTTAAATCCAGTTTTTCCAGGATATTATCCACCGAACTATTGGTCCAGGCAGTTACAAGTACTCTATCTCCACTTTGCACCTTTTCACGTACAATTTCTCTTATAACCGTGGTTTTACCTGTACCAGGGGGTCCGATAATTAAATGAAAATCATTTGCTGCCAGGGATTTTTTCACCGCATCCTGTTGCCGGTTATTTAAATGGGGAGCCACATAATTTAGATTTGAGGGGTCATATTGGGGCCGGCCTTTTTTAATTAAAAATTTTAAAATTCTTTTATTATCTTCATTCAGTCGGTTTTCTTCAATTTTGTCTATGGTCCTTTCTAATTTTTCTAAAATAAGGTTTATTAAATCAGTATCCACCAGGACTTCCTGGTCCAGTTTTAGTTTATGGATTTTTTTATAATTCAAAATAAGGTGGGGACCATAATAATCCATTACCGTGGCAAAATCCTCATCCAGGAGTACCAGGGCCCCGGGGTAAAAATCATAATTATTTTTAAGAACCAGGTGCAGGGTGTTTTGCAGGGGATTTAATTCCACCACTTCCCCCTTTATCCTGGTAGAAGGCCTCCTCTGGCTTTCAATATACTCCCTTATCTTGCGGGTTATGGCCTCTAAATCAGGGTAAATATCACTCATATCTTCACCAGGGTTCTCAGCTTAAAATAGGGGATAATAATATGTATTCTCGGGATAAGGGTATAATTTCAGTCCTTAAATCAAATTAGTGAGTATATGAAATTAACTATTATTGAAATAGTGGTTATTATTCAGTTAAGATTGCATATTTTTTCAGTTGATCATAATCCAGGTCTTCACTTTCATCCCACACGCCCTGGAAAAATTCTATGGCTTTTTTCACCTGATCCGGGTCTTTTATTAGCACTCCTGCTTCATAGTTAACTCCCAATCCTTTACGGGTGAGGTTGGCCGAGGAGATAATGGCCACCGATGAATCAATAAACATCATCTTGGCATGGAGATTATTATTGTAGCGGATATGTGCTCCTGATTTCATCAATGCCCGCAGCTTGTCCAGGCTGGTTATCCCGGATTTAATATCTTCTTCCCGGAAACTGGTAATTATTTTCATCTTCACCTCTTTTTCCACCCCAGAAAACTCCTCCACCAGATAGGTAATCCAGGGGGAACAAACCAGCACCTCCTTTTTTGCTTTTTTCAGGTTTTGACGAATTTGTCCATATACCGTACGGGCCTTTTTAGGGGTGGTGACCACCAGTTCGAAGTGACTTTTTTGCATCTCCCTTTCTTTTTTTAACTGAATATTTTCTTTTTTAAGAGCAGTTATTTGACTCAAGATCTTTTTATTTCCTATGATATCCTTTTGCAGGTCTTTTAATGCCTCTTTAAGCTGTTTATTTTGTTTTTCCAGGGCCTGATTTTTAAAGTCCAGGAGTTCTAATTTTTCCTTATCCTGGCGATATACTTTGATTTTTTCAATCAGTTCCAGGTCCTCTTGTGAAATACCCATACTAAACCTCGCCTTAATAAAACATGCCCCTCATTTTAAGGTAGAATATCATATCTTCTAAGCTATAATATGATTAAAGTAAATATAAAATTATAGGTTTTAAGTTGATTAAAAAGGAAAATTATGATGGTTTATATTTTAAAAATGATATTTCTTTGATGCGGGCATCATCAAAAGGAAATATTTTACAGGTGGATACTCACCCCTTATAAAAAAAAATTAGATAGATAGTTTAAGTCTGAAAATAGATATTAATTTGTTAAAGTAGATAGGTTTAGTCTGAAAATAGATATTAATTTGTTAAAGTAGATAGGTTTAGTCTGAAAATAGATATTAATTTGTTAAAGTAGATAGGTTTAGTCTGAAAATAGATATTTTACTGTTTAAAATAAATATTTTAAATCTTAAAATAATATGCCATTAAATAACATCACTTCTAAAATTCAGCATATCACTTTAAATCAATAATTAAGGTAGTAAAACATGATCAATTACCAAGGAATTTTAATCAAAACCCATGAATCGGTGCCTCAACCATCCCTTGATACCTATTTTCTTCTGGAAAATTTAAATATTAAAAGAACTGATGAGATACTGGAAATTGGGACCGGTGCAGGATTAGTTACCGTGTACTGTGCCCAGAGAACCCGTAATGTACTGGCCACTGATATCAGTGAAAAATCCCTTAGATGTTCTCTGGCCAATATCATAGCCAACCGGACCTATAATACTCAACTAAAAAAAGGAGAGCTTTTCGAATCCGTTGAAGATGAAAAATTCGATTTAATTATCTTTAATCTATCTCAACTTTTGGCCACTTCAACTGATTTAAATCCTGAAAAATTACTCACAGGATTTACCAGAAAGGTAAAAGAGTACTTAAAACCTGAAGGAAGATTCCGGGTATTAGTACCTGGTATTCTTGCATCGGAGGATACAGTATCTAATATAGAACGAAATGATTTTATGGTGGAGTTAATCCCCCATAATAAATCTCCCACAGGTGATTATCTAATTAAGGTTGATTTAAAAGAGGATTCTTAATCTTCTTTAGAAATCCTATCCCTTAAGATAGGCTTTTAATAAAAAAAGAAGTAATTATAAAAGTTATTACTTTAAAGTCCAGTAACACCTTTTAGGAGATATGATGGTCTCATCCTTTTTTAATTCTTTCATTATCTTATCCACTTCTTTTTTATCCACACCTGATATCTGACTTACCCTGGTGGCATTTAATGGTTCTTCTGATTCTTTAAAGGCCTTTATCACTTTTTCTTTATTATCCATAGTTACACTTCCTGTAATAAGATTTATGTTTAAGTAATTGAAATTCTTTTTGATAAAAAGTCAGCTTTCATTATTAAATTCAGTATGACTCTATTTTATAAAATGAGTTAGCACAGTCTTTAAGATAGAATTTTAACGCCAAACCATAAAATGGACCTTCAAAACCATGTTAAGACAAATCACCCAAAAAAAACTGAGGAAAATACTAGGATTCACAGATGGAATAACCATTTAAAACCCATAATACTCCCTCATTAAATTTCGCAAAATCCAAAGAAAACAGAAACAAAGACATAATTAAATATATAAACAGTACTTCGTAAAGTAATTTTGTAAATTTGTTTTAAATATGCTTTTTGGTTTTAGAAATTGGTTTTTAAATCTTTTTTTATCTGTAAATCTGTGTAATTTGTTTAATTTTTATTCTAAGTTAAGTTTTTAGCTGGTGTTG
>JAHRFX010000046.1 GCA_019084405.1 Methanobacterium sp. | reverse complement strand
CTACAAACTACACACCAAATCGGACATAAATCATAGTTTGATAAGATAACTTGAAACCACAACTGCATCGGTTCATGATAGTCAAATTAACCTCTCCCAACAGGGAAAGATTGTATACCGTGACCGAGGATACTTCGGAGCACCCTGCCAAGGATACAACGCCACCATGAATCGCACCACACGATGTCACCCTTTCAAAATCAGGGAAAATGCGAAACAAAAGAATAACCCGCAAAAGAGCATCAGGAGAACGACCTTACGCCGTAATCAAAATCCTCAAAATGCATAGCATTTTGGGATACAAAAAATCCAAAAGGATTTTTATTTAACATGTTCAACTCCGGCCACACCCGACTCACCACCACCCTCCGAAACCACACCAAAAAAATATTCAACTGCTTCTCATACAACCTACTTCAATTAAGAACCTTCAAGAAAAACAACATTACTTAGCGAATGCTATCGGGAAAAAACCTAAAAAATAAGGGTAAAAATGGAAAATAACAAAAAAACATTGCAAATAAGAATAAACCAAAGCAAAACTTTTCAAACCAAATCAACAAAAGAAAGTAAATAGAAAATCTCTATTATCTTTTTCATCCTGATTGGAACACTATCCAACTTATAGGCGATACCTTCCGATTCAACACCAACAAAAAACTGGTGGAATTACCATCTGAAAGTTCCGTGGTTGGTGTGGTGATCCTGGTGTGTTGGTGTTCTATCACATACCACTGACATCTCTCACCTTTCTACATCCCCTTCAGGCAGAACAGGCACATTTAATGCTCGAAAAATCTGTTTTACCTGGTCCATCTCTTTTTTTGTAGGTGGCACAACATGGGGTAAGGCATAAGGCTTATTTAGACTTTTCCACTTTTGAATTCCCATACTATGGTAAGGCAATAGTTCTACCCATTCTAGATAATTAAAGTGGTGAAGAAATTTAGCTAAACGCATGATATCATCTTTATTATCAGTTATGCCAGATATAACCACATAACGCAGCCAAAAAGGCTTTTTTAAAGAGTCAAGATAAGCAATATTTTCTAAAATGAGAGTATTACTCTGACCCGTTAATTGTTTATGTTTATTGCTATCAATGTGTTTAAGCCCAACAAGGAATAGATCCACCCATTTGCTTATCTCTTTAATTTTTTGAGCAGAGGTGTAAAGGTTGGTGTCAACAACAGTGTGAATGTTTCTTTGTTTGAATTCCTTTAACAGCTCTCGCATGAAGTCTGGCTGGAAAAACGGTTCACCTCCCGAGAGAGTGACACCACCTCCAGACCTATCAAAATAGGTTCGGGCCCGTTCAACTTTGTTTATCACTTCTGACACCGAATATTCCCTATAAGTGCCAGGTAGACATTCTACCATATCTATATTATGGCAGAATATGCAGCGCAAAGGACAACCACAAAAAAATATAACATATCGTATCCCTGGCCCGTCCAAAGCACTGAAACTCTCAAAAGAATGTATCCTGCCCTTCAAAGATGCGAATTTAGATGTGCCCATGGAACGTCCTCGAGATAACTTCCCGCTGTTGTTTAGGAGTTAGCTTGATAAAATTTACTGCGTATCCTGAAACCCGGACTGTAAGATGAGGATATTTTTCGGGGTGATCCATAGCATCCTCTAAGATTTTTCTTTGAAGTATATTTACATTAATATGGTGAGCCTTGCGATCGAAATATGCATCTAAAATGGCTACGAGAGTATTAACTTTTTTCACAGAGCTTTTACCCAGGATAGAAGGAACCAATGTAAATGTATTAGAAATTCCATCCAAACAACTTTCGTAAGGCAATTTTGCAACCGAATTCAGGGATGCAATGGCACCACTGATATCTCTACCATGCATAGGATTGGCACCGGGTGCAAATGGTTCCCCAGCTCTCCTACCATCTGGTGTGTTTCCAGTCTGTTTACCATACATGATATTACTCGTAATGGTAAGAATAGAGAGCGTATGCTCTGCTTTCCTGTAAACAGGGTATTTTTTGAGATTTTCGGAAAATTCTTTCACTACTTCAACAGCGATCTTATCGACACGATCATCGTCATTACCATATTTAGGAAAGTCTCCATCGACTCCATAGTCAATGATCAGTCCTTCTTCGTTGGTCTTGGGTATTACAGATGCATGACGAATTGCAGAAAGAGAGTCAGCAACAACTGATAATCCAGCCAATCCAAATGCCATGTAGCGACCTACATCAGGATCATGAAGTGCCATCTGCAACCTCTCGTAGTTGTATTTATCGTGCATATAGTGGATTATATTCATGGTATTAACGTAACACTCCGCCAACCATTTTATATAAAAAGAGAAGCGTTCCCTTACTTCGTTATAATCAAGATCTGGTCCTTTTAATGGTTCCATCTCAGGACCCAGAAGTTCACCTGTCATTTCATCCCTTCCACCATTGATTGAAAGTAGGAGAAGCTTTGCAAGATTAGATCGTGCACCAAAGAGTTGCACTTTTTTCCCGGTCTTCATAGCTGATACACAGCAGGATATGCAGTAATCATCCCCTAAGATAGGTCTCATGAGGTTGTCGTTCTCATATTGAATGGAACTCGTCTTAATCGACAGGCTGGCAGCATATCGCTTGAAGTTTTCTGGAAGATCAGGTGTCCACAAGATAGTTAAATTGGGTTCAGGAGCTGGTCCAAGATTCACCAGAGTATGCAAGAGTCGATAACTGGTTTTGTTAACCATATGCCTACCATCTTCTGCCATACCTGCTATCACGGTTGTAGCCCAGACAGGATCACCAGCAAAGAGCTGATTATATTCCTCGGTACGTAGATGACGGATAATTCTCAACTTGATAACAAAATTATCTATAAGTGCTTGTGCCTCTTCCTCATTGATCAACCCATCTTCAATATCCTTTTCCAGATAAATATCGAAGAATGCATCCAATCCTGGGAGTGACATTGCAGCCCCGTCTTGTTCTTTTATCGCGCCAAGATATGCAAAGTAAGTCCACTGTATCGCCTCCTCTGCATTTTCAGCTGGATGTGAGATGTTATATCCATAGCTACCTGCCATTACTTTTAACTCTTCCAGGGCACTAATCTGCTCGGCAATCTCTTCCCTGAGGCGAATCGACTCCTCTGTCATAGTAATGGTCATATTACTCAAGAACTTCTCTTTGTCCTCAATAAGCCTGTCGACCCCATAGAGGGCTACTAAACGGTAATCACCAACAAGTCTACCTCGGCCGTAGGAATCTGGAAGTCCTGTGATAATGCCGTGGCTTCTTAACTTTTTCATCAGCGGGGTATATACCTGAAATACAGCATCGTTATGGGTTTTCCTATACTTGGTGTAAATTTTTTTCACTTCTGGATTCAACTGATACCCATACATCCGGACTGCCTGTTCCACCATTCGTATTCCTCCTTGAGGCTTGATAGCTCTCTTCAAAGGAACATCAGTCTGAATTCCAACGATCTTCTCGTGTTCCTGGTCTATATAACCTGGACCAAAGGCAGTGATGGAGGAGGGGACATCAGCATCTATATCTAATACTCCGCCCTTACTTCTCTCATCAGAAATTAACTTCTCCACTCTCTGCCAGACCTTTTTTGTGCTTTCGTTAGCAGAGCTTAGAAAATTCTCATCTCCATCATAAGGTCTGTAGTTCGTCACAATGAAATTTCTAACATCAATTCGGGTTTCCCAGACTCCTTTGATGAATTTCTCAGAACGCTTTTTCATTTTAACACTTTCTTGGCACAGTAGATTTTTTTAGTGATTATAGGATAGAGTCTTCCAGAAGTTTTATAACTTCTAGAAGAAATATATTCTTGTTTTTGATTATAGTATCTTTAAATTCTACTTTAATAAACTTTTCGGAAAAAGGGGGCTGTAAAGTTAATGGGTGTTGAGTGAATTTAAATTTTTTTTAAAATCATTAATTTCTTGTCTTATAAATCTTAAATTTGGATTTGAAACCGTTAAAGATAAATATAAGGTGAGAGTAGATATATTAACATGCCTAGTGAAATTATAACTACTCTCAGTTCTAGTAT
>JAHRFX010000011.1 GCA_019084405.1 Methanobacterium sp. | reverse complement strand
TTTTATTAGTCGGTTTTTTCTATTTTTTTAGTTGTTTATGTTCCTTTTTTTCCTGTTTTTCACCTGTTTTTTGGTTATTTGATGATAGCTGTCGCTGGGTGGCCTTGTTTTTTGAGTGTGTTGAGGTGGAATAGATTGAAATCAAAGCCGCTGAACATGTTTTTCACGCTAACTCGGGGTATGGCGGTGAGGAGTGTGTGTGCGGTTTTGAAAACGTTTTTAATCACTGCGAAGGGTCTTTCACCAGGCGCTCTTTTTTTTGCTATCCGTTTATTTCTAAGTTTATCCCGGATTTTTAGGGGATGATCTCGCACTGCTCTTTTCATTGCTGTGTTGAAGCCTTTGCACTTGGCGAAGGTGTATGCTTTATCTCTGTAGCTCACTTCTCCGGGCTTTGTGAGGTCGACTTGAGAGTCATGGACTGATGCTGTGGTTGTTTCCAGGTCTCTTATCAGCCCATAGTCAATGTCGGTTTTGATGTGGAATTTGTAGCCATAATAAGAATTGCAAATCATAGATTTGCAAACTCGCAACGAAAAGTTGCGAGATTTACTCCCTTTTTTAGCCCAGGTTCCGTCCTTGCTTCTACGCGTTTTTGCTTCAGGTCCTCGGGGTTTATCTGCCTTTGCATGGCCTGGATCTGAAGTCATAAAACTGGCATCCTTGTATTACTCCCTTTTTTATTTTCAAGCCCATCACATCTATCTGTCTTTGCAGTTCATCCCATATTTCCCTGTATTTACCCGTTCCCGCTAAGCGTTCTCTGAACGCCCAGATAGTTGAACTATCCGGTATTTTATCCGGGAATCCTAAAAACTTATGAAATGAGATTCTGTCCGTTGCCTGCCCTTCCAACTCCGGATCTGACAACCCATACCACTGTTACAAAACAAGCACCTTAATCATAACAATCTCATCATTATTGGGCCTGCCGCCCTTCTCACTCTTGTTATCATACATCTCCGTGATGATAGGTCTGAAAGCCTCCCAATCAATAAGAGGATTTATCTCAGCAAGTTTATCACCAAGCTTCTCAACACGCGCATACATCTTACCCCGAATAAAGTCGTTAAAGGATTTTATAATACTTATATATCAATAATACCTTATAAATGTTTGTATTTAACGATATAAAACAATATAACAAAGAATTATAACATCACAAAATGATTAATACTAATAACAACAAAAAGGTTAAAAGAAATTCTCATTAATATAAAGTCACCAGATTGAAAATTTCAAAACCAACAAACATTAAAAACAAAAAATCAAATAGGTTTATAGAAATTCTCTTTAGATTTAAATTGGGAAATTATGTCTGTTAAACTCGTTGAAAGAGAAGTTCTCAGTCCACTTGGCGACATAGAGACTAAAAAACGGAATTTAAACCCCTTTCCAGATGATTTTGAGACCGTGGCCCTGTTGGACAACACTAAACCCGGGGCAGATGTTATACTGGAGATTTTAAAGGATTCTCTTGGAAAAAGAAAATTCTTGGATGTTAAAAAACCTGCAGGAGCACCTGCCACCTCTGAACAGTTGAAAAAAGCAGCTCATTCCGATTTGGCCATCTTGGCCCTGGGGGACTGTGGTTCTTGCACAAGTTGGATAGTACTGGATGCTATTCGCTTAGAATATATGGGAACTCCTACCATTTCCATCTGCTCGGATGATTTCATTCCCTTTGCCCGGGAATTGGCTTCCTCCCACGGTTTAAATGACCTGCGGATGCTGGAAGTGCAACACCCCATTGCCGGACTTTCTCACGACGAGATCGAGGATAAATCTCTTAAAATCATTCCCGCACTACGATATTTACTGCAAATTCCCTAAAGAAGATTCATATGGCTGGCAAAGAAAATAAAATAAATTTCAAAAACCAGACTTGCGGCTGTCTTATAGACGACCTTCTCCGGGGAGAAGATTGTAGGGAAAAAGATGACGGTGAAAATATCCTGATTAACCCCGAAGCTGAGAAAATAAGTCACCAATTCTATTTACGCCATTTAACTGACGGCTTACCCATTATCCCTCCCACGGAAGAGCGAGTTTTAAAGTTTCTGGAAAATTCTAACAGAAAAGGTGATGATCTTATTGCAGCCCTACCTCCACGTATGGGAAAAGCAACGGTGGAGAAGATAGCTGTTAACGCCGTGATGGCCGGTTGTTTACCGGTTTTTATGCCAGTGGTAGAAAACTCCATTAATGGTTTATCCATGGGAAGGTTCAATCTGGCCGGATTGAACGCCACCACCCATCCCGTGGCCATCTGCACCATTGTTAACGGCCCCATCATTAAAGAAATAGGTTTAAACAGTGGTGCGGGATGTTTAGGTCCAGGAAGCCTGGCTAACGCCACCATAGGTCGGGCTATTCGCCTATGTATGCTTAACATTGCCGGTGCAGTTCCAGGAGTTGGAGATCACGCTACCCATGGTTCTCCTGCTAAGTACAGTTATTGTTTTGCGGAAGCGGAGGAAGAAACCCCATGGGGGCCATTAAATGTGGAAAGGGGTTTTAAATGCAACACCGTGACCTTAATGGGAGTTGAAGGGCCGCACAACGTTAACGATCACCGCAGTACCACTGCCGAAGACCTCCTGGACACCATTGCCCACACGGCCTCCACTGCCGGTTGCAACAACAGCCATGTTCCCGGTGAAATTCTGGTAGTGATGAGCCCCGAACACTCCGGGGCCCTAGAAAAGCAGGGATGGGCTAAAAACGACGTAAAGGATTATTTGCACCAAAACATGACTGTCCCGGTTCAACTAGGCGGCCGTGGTGGTAGAAAATTAGACTCAAAATGGGATATTGATGGAAAGGTGAGTATAACTCGTTCCTCAGAGGATGTGGTCCTGGTGGTAGCGGGTGGCCCGGGAAGACATACCATGATTGCCCCGGGTTTCGGTGCAGGTTCCCAGTCCGTAACCGTACCCTTTTAATCAATTGGTTAAAGGTCGGTTTTATTCCCCACCCTTTCCAGTTCCGCTTCCCAGGTTGCCGGGTTATTTTTTATCTACTCTTCCAATAGCAGGCGGCACTCCGCCATCTCCCGGGTGATGACTTCCACCCCTTCCTCTTTTTACAGTTTTTCTGGGTCTTTTAGAGTTTTATTTTCGCCGATACCCACTCGGCGAATTCCGTAAAGAATAATAATCCCTGAGTATATAGTGGATGAGAATAGAGTCGTGTAAAGAGTGCAATTTCTGTATCAGAGCCTTTAAATCTTCCTGAGTTTTCAAAACAGTCCATTTCGCCGTGTAGAATAACAGAATTGTTCTGAAGGAGCCTATTATGACCGCGGCCAACGATTTTATCATTTTTCAACCAAAACCACACCAATAGGGATTCCACCTTCTTTCAAGCTTTGTTTTCGTCTTTTATAACTTCTTCCATGAATTGAAGATGCTGGACGTTGATAATCAGTTTCCCTGGTAAAAAAGTTTTGGGATAGATTTAAAATAAAAAAAGAAAAAAGTGGTTTTAAGTAGTTTTTAAACTGCTTAAAATACTTTCCAGGGTCGCTGTATCATTATCCGGAGATGCATAGGCTGCAATGTAGATTCTGCCGTTTTTGACCCATAAAGCTACAGTGGTGTACAATTGGAAGCATCCGGGTTGGGATTGGAAAGCATAGTAGCCTGGACACTGTCCATCGTCAATGTCTTTTCCGATATGAATCCCTGATTTTTATATTCAGTTTTCAGTTGATTCAAGATTCCTTCTAAAGCCGAATTTGAAAGACCAAAACCACTGACACTAGCTACTGCAAATCCTTGTTCATCAGCATCGTTTCCCACTGCTATGATTCCTGTTGAACCAGAAGGCGTGGAAACCGCCTTGGTGACGTTTTCACTCCAGGTCCCGGGATACTGGAAAGTTACCCCATTACCAGAATAAGTTTTGTTCGAAGCCCATGGATCGCCGGTACAGCCTGATGCAGCAACAACCACTGCCACTATGGCTAAGATGTAAATTAATCGCTTCATTTCATTCACCAGAATTTATTATTACTATACTCATAGACGAAACATTTAATAATTATTAGGGTTATATTATTAGTTATGGTTAACGTGAAAAGGAAGGAAATAGTGGAACATATTGGTTTAGTTGGGGTTAAGAAAGAAATTAGGAAGAGGAAAGTGAATGCTCTTATTTTAGATCGTTTGATTTTTATTAAAAAGATGTTTGAGTTAGATGATGTTCAGTTAGCATCGCAATCCGTTGGAATTTCCTTTTCAACCGGTTATATATGGTTAAAAAGATGGAATGAAGAAGGATTAAATGGATTAATACCTAAATATGATGGGGGAAAACCTCCTAAGCTTTCTGAAGAAGATTATAAGATATTAGATGGAATATTAGAAAAAACTCCTAATTTAACTGTAGATATAGTCAGTGACATTCTGAAATCTGAATTTGGAGTTGTATTTTCAGATAGGCACATTTCTAGGATTCTTAAAAAGCTTAATTATACGTATACAAAGCCATTTATGATTTATTCTAAAATGCCAGATGATGCTGAAGATCAACTTAAAAAAAACTTCGATAATTGACTCAGATGAAGATATAATTGGTTTTAATGACGAA
>JAHRFX010000026.1 GCA_019084405.1 Methanobacterium sp. | reverse complement strand
CCGAATAATAACAATTGTTATAACAATTAAATTAAGAAGGTTGGCACAGTAGATTTTTTTAGTGATTGATTTTATGAGTCTTATTTTTTAGGATATGTTGTCTTTTATAAGTTATAAAACTTCTGGAAGACCCTTATCCTAAAAAATAAGACTCATAAAATCAATCACTAAAAAAATCTACTGTGCCAACCTTCTTAATTTAATTGTTATAACAATTGTTATTATTCGGATATAAGATTATTGACATTTTGCATACATTTTAAAAAAACAATTAAGGGCACCGAAAACAAGCGGGTTAACATTTGAGCGAAAAATATTATAAACTGTTTTAGATGCCCTGCTTAATTAATTGCGTAAATAACTCTACTGGAAGGACCACCAGTAGATAAGATGGGTATAACTTAATACCTATAAATACTTTTCTATAAAAAAGTATTACTAGATGTGTGGGTTTCATTTACCTGGTATTAATTATTTAATTCTTCAAAGAACATCTAATATTGATTAATTTTAATTTTAAAATCTTAATATGAATATCTGTAAAAATTTATTTAAAACAATATGTTCCCCAGGGGATCCCACTATCCCAGACCTTTACATCCACACCCAGTCCAGAAATTAATTCAGGGCAATTTTTTCTAGTAAAGCATATCATTATTAACAATTTTCAGATGATTCAACTTCAATACCAGGGATACATTATTTGCAAATTCAGTTAGAGACATGGGACCATTTTTTATTATCCCTATACGCCCCAAACCAGTTTGTGGATCTAAAATGCCTGTTACTTCTATATTTAAAGAATCTGCCAGAGCATCACAGGCCCCTCCTTTAATAATATCCCAGTTAGAATGAATAACATAGGCAGGTATTTCCAATTCAGGGGCTTTTAAATTTTTAGAATGGTTAAAAGGAGATGATGCAATATTAATAGATCATAATCACTATAATTAATATCATTGAAGCTGGGAATATAATCCATTAAAATCAGAACCCGTTCTATATCAAATTTTAAATTAATGGATTTCCCAATAAAACCTACAAAATCATCTTTTAAAGCCAATTCTTTCGGAATTTCTTCTTCAATCTTTTTAAATAACTCCAAAGCTTCCATTTTACCGGCCCAAAAACTATCTAAAAATTTCCCGGGCACTATAAGTCTGGTTTAAAAATTAAAAAATACTTTTTTTATCCTAATTATGAATTCCACCTTAACTAATTACTTTTTAAATACTGGGCAAGACGCATTACCTATTTTTTACCACAGGTCTTACCTATTTAACTATGATTAAAACTATAATAAGTATTACTAAAGATAATTGACTTTAGATAATTAAGACCATATTTAGGTTATAATTATTAATAACGACTTTAAATACATTGTTTTATTTCTTGATATAAATTGGGGCCCCATGCCTTTTAAAAAAAGCCCATACGTTCTTATTTTGGAGTAATATTAATCGTAAAATTATTAATCTTATATATAAAATTTTCGACTTGTGTCCATAAGTAACCTTTATACTAACTTCACTTAAATCCATATAACAAGTACAATTAATAGTACATTTTCATGGTACAATTGATAGTACATTTATGTAATTTCAAGGAGGAAACTCTATGGCTGAGGATGACGTAAAAATTGTAATGTTTTGTTGCAACTGGTGCTCCTATGCTGGGGCTGACACTGCAGGTACCGCAAGGATGCAATACCCTCCCAATGTACGGGTAATAAGAGTAATGTGTTCTGGAAGAATTGAACCACAATTTGTGTTTAAAGCATTCCGAGAAGGTGCAGATGGAGTTATTGTAGCAGGCTGCCACCACGGTGACTGTCACTATGATGCAGGAAACTACAAACTTGATAGAAGAATGAGACTTGTTTACAAACTGGCAGAAGATATGGGAATTGGTAAAGAAAGGATCTACCACGACTGGATTTCTGCTTCAGAAGGAGAAAAATTTGCTGAAACCGTTAAGATGATGGTTGACCGAATCAAGTCCTTAGGCTCATCTCCTTTAAAGGAACAAATAAATGTTGAAGCTTAAGCGGAGGAAAAAAAATGGCCGATAAAGCAAAAATAGGAACAATGTGGCTGGGTGGATGTTCAGGTTGTCACCTTTCCATCGCTGATTTTCACGAAGCTCTACTGGATGTAATGGAACTGGCAGACTTTGAATTCAGCCCGGTATTAATGGATACCAAGTACGATGAAATCCCAGAAATGGATGTAGTAATAATTGAAGGAGGTATCCGAAACGATGAAAACCGTGAATTAGCCGAATTATTAAGAGAAAAAGCCAAATTCATCATAAACTATGGTACTTGCTCGGTTTACGGAGGAATACCTGGTTTAGGAAATCTACATACCGTGGATGAATTGACCCAGGAAGCTTATATTAATTCACCAAGTACTCCTAATGAAGAAGGAATTATTCCTAGTGAAGAAGTACCTCACTTAGAAAGCAGAGTAAGGCCACTGAATGAAGCAATTGATGTGGACTTATCTATACCTGGATGCCCACCCCGATCTGATGTGGTTGCCCAGGCAGTTCTCGCTTTACTAAAAGGAGAACCTGTAGAATTACCATCAACTAACCTTTGTGAAGTTTGTCCAAGAGAAAAACCACCAGAAGGTTTAGCTATGGACTTCATAAAAAGACAGTTTGAAATTGGAAAGCCTGAAGAAGAAATGTGTTTAATCCCACAGGGATTAATATGTATGGGACCAGCAACTATTTCTATTTGTGGAGCTGAATGCCCCAGCATAGCTATTCAGTGCAGAGGATGCTACGGACCTACTCCTAAGGTCCAGGATCAAGGTGCCAAGATGATCAGTGCTATTGCATCTGACTATGGGGTAGAACAGGATAAGACCGTAGACCCGGAAGAAGTAGCTAATCAATTAGATGACATCGTGGGCACCTTCTACACATTCACACTCCCTGCGGCGTTAGTACCCGTAAAAATGAGAAAGGAGGGTAAATAAATGGTTAAACTTACTATGGAACCTGTAACCAGGATTGAAGGTCACGCTAAAATCACCGTGAACCTGGACGATGCAGGAAATGTGGAAGACACTCGTTTACATGTTATGGAATTTAGAGGTTTCGAAAAATTCATGCAAGGAAGACCAATAGAAGAAGCAGCACGGATAGTACCTAGAATATGTGGTATCTGTGATGTACAGCACCACTTAGCTGCAGCTAAAGCAGCTGATCAGTGCTTTGGATTCCAGGATGATGAAATTTTACCAGCTGCCTACCGGATGAGAGAAATTATGAACTGGGGTTCATTCATGCACTCCCACGCTCTACACTTCTACTTCCTGGCAGCACCGGATTTCATTGCTGGTAAAGACAGAAAAACCAGAAATGTATTCCAGATTATTAAAGATGCTCCAGAATTAGCTCTTCAAGCTATACAAATTCGAAAAAATGGTCTGGATATTGTAAAAGCTATTGGTGGAAGACCAATTCATCCAACTTCATCCACTCCTGGTGGTATATCCACTGAACTGGATGATGAAACCCAGAAAGACCTGCAACAAAAGGCAGCCCAAAACATAGAACTGGCCGAAGCTACTCTACAAACCGCCATACCTATATTTGAAGAAAATATTGATCTGGTAAATTCCCTGGGTAACATTGAAACCCGACATACCGGTCTGGTTAATAAAGGACTCTGGGATGTTTATAATGGTGATGTGAGAATTAAGAACAAAGACGGCAGTATTTTCCGTGAATTTAAATCTGGAGATTATTTGGATACCGTTGCAGAACATGTAAAACCTTACTCCTGGTTGAAATTCCCTTACATTAAAGAATTAGGATACCCTGAAGGTATTTACCGGGTTGCACCTTTATCCAGATTAAATGTTGCTGATAAATTCCCAGAAGTTGCAGTTAAAGCTAACGACTACTTAAAAGAATTCAGAAGCAACTTTGGAGATATGCCTCAACAGACCTTATTGTTCCACTGGGCTCGACTCATAGAGATGCTAGCTTCATCTGAACTGGCTGCCAGTGCATTGGAAGAAGATTTATCTGGACAAAAATTCCCGGATGAAATTGAAAGAACTGCAGGTGAAGGTGTCGGAATAGTAGAAGCCCCTAGAGGAACCTTAATCCACCACTACAAAACCGATGATCAGGGTCTAATGACTGATGTCAACATTGTAGTGGCCACTATCCAGAACAACCCTGCCATGGAAATGGGTATCCAGAAGGTTGCTAAAGACTACATTAAACCTGGTGTGGAAGTAGACGACAAAATCTTCAACTTAATGGAAATGGTTATTCGCGCATACGACCCATGTTTATCCTGTGCTACTCACACCATTGACAGTCAAATGAGACTAGCCACCTTAGAAGTATTTGACAATGATGGAAATCTGGTCAACAAAATTTAATTTTGCCTGAGGTGGTAAAATGATAGTAGTCAATAAAGAAGACTGCATCCGTTGCGGCGCTTGTGAGGGTATTTGCCCTACTACAGCTATCCAAGTAACTCCTGAAAATGTGATTTACTGTGATATTTGTGGTGGAGCACCTAAGTGTGTTGATATTTGCCCGCAGGATGCATTGAAATTAGAAGATATGGTGCTGGATGAATCTGGAACTACATTGGGTAGGATAGTTTTCAGTCCAGAAAAGTGTAATGAGTGTGGGGATTGTGTGGATGTATGTCCTCCTCAAACTCTTAAACTGGAAGAAGGTAAGGTTAAAAAGATACCTCTACAGGGTTTCTGTGTGATGTGTCAGAAATGTGTGGATATCTGTCCGGTTGATGTTATTGGGGTGGATGGTGTTAAGGAACCAGCCAAACTGGATGTAGTTATTGAAGGACCCATATTCATCACGGGATGTGTGGGATGTAATATGTGTGTCCCGGAGTGTCCGGTGGATGCTATAACTCTGGAAGAAATCGGCGGATCCATTGAAATCGACGCAGATAAATGTATTAAGTGCGGTGTTTGTTCTCAAACCTGTCCCTGGAATGCGGTCTACATCTCCGGCAAGAAACCAGAAAAACGTTCCAAAGAGATGAAGAAGTTTGAACTGGACGAAGAAACTTGTATTGGGTGTAATATCTGTGTTGAAGCCTGCCCAGGGGACTTTATCGTACCTAAAGAGTCTAATCTCACGGTAGAACTACCAGCTATTTGTACAGCTTGTGGTTTGTGTGAGAATATTTGTCCGGTGGATGCCATTGATCTGGAAGTTGAACTGGGACCAGCTAAACCCGCCAGTGAGGATGGATTGGTATATGATGCTGATAAGTGTGACTTTATCGGTGAGTGTGCTCAGATTTGTCCAAATGATGCTATTCGGGTGGTTACCAAAACTGGTATGAAATTACCTGATCAGGTAAAGGTGGATGAAGATCCTTCCTTTAATATGTGTACCCGGTGTGGTGCATGTACTGTATCCTGTCCAGAAGGTGCTTTATCCCTGGTGGATATGGATAAGGTGATTGATGGTAAGGTATCTAAAAGGAAAAGAGTGCAGTACAACCCTTCCTTGTGTAATGAGTGTGGGGATTGTATTGATGTGTGTCCTTACGACATGCTGAAACTCACCGAAGAAAAGGTACCTCTTAAAGGATTCTGTATACTCTGTGATCAGTGTATATCGGCCTGTCCTAAAAATGCATTGTATTTAAAATAACTAATAGGTGCCCCGCCACCTATTTTTTTTAATTTTTTTTTATTTTAATCTGAGTATTTAATTTAATAGTTCCTGAATACCTATTTTTAGTTAATATATCGATTTTCAGCCCATAACTAACAAAATCAGGAATCCCTAAAAATTAATTCCTTAAATATATAAAAAATAAAATATTATTAAATCAGTTGATTTTTATAAATATGCTGTGTTTATCCAGGTCTATTTCAGTAATAGTCCCCTGTATCATTTTTTTCTGATTCAAGATGTCCACTAATTGTATTTTTTTACCCTTTATTTTGATATTCAATACATCTTCCATAATCAGAGTACCATCTGATGTATATGCATTTGATTCACACATTTTTTCACCATTTATTCTTTCATTTTCTCAGATTATATAATTAAGTGTTGACCCTTTTATGTGTTGATGTTTTTGTGGGGTATGGGAATGTTAGCAATTCTTCCAAGGTCCAGATGTGGTCTGTGATTCCTACGGACATCATCGGTGTTATTTTTTGATATTTTCTCCACACTTTACCTTTTAATTGTGTTTTGCAAGGTTGTTTCAGGGAATCGTGTGTTCGTACGAAGTTATGGTCGGTCATTTGTAGTGTAGCGTGGTGTTGGAGCCATTCATCTTTTTTGGAATATCCTAATGTTTTTCTTGTTAATCTGTTGTTATCTTGTCGTAAAGTTAAATTTTCTCGTTCTATGTAAGAAGTAGAGATAAAATTAGGGTCAATATCTTCTTCCATACCATATATAATGCGTTTTTCAATATTAACCACTTTACTTCCCTCTTGCTCTTTCACTACTTGAGCATATTTTAACTCCGGCAATGGCATTTGTTTCGGTTTTCGTGGACGTCCTCGTTTATCGGTCCTTGGAAACTCCTTTGTATAGCTATATCTGTCCAATAGTGCTTTTGCGTAGTATTTTCTTCCGTCGGTGACAAATAAAGGTAATTCCTCTTCGTTTATTCGATCACATGTTTGTTTTACGATCTCATGAGCCCGCATCTTGAGTCATAGCGCCTGCGTAGGCTGCTAGGGTTAGTCTGTGTTCGGGTGCGAAGCTTAACCAGATCCATCTTTCGTCTTCTGATTCATGCTCCATTCTCGGAACTGTTTTTTTTTTAACAAAAGTCCACAACTCATCTAACTCCACTTTATCCACTTTTATGTCTTTCATAAGGACTTTGTTTATTTCTTCACTGTGTTCAGAAGTTATGCGCAGCCATCTGCGCACAGTATCCAGTTTAACACCCAAAACTTCTGCTGTTCCACGTAAACTCATGCCTTTCAAAATCATTTTCAATGCCAGAAAAACTGTTTCTTCATTTGTTCTTAAATCGTGTAATATTGTGTTTGAATGTGAAGTGAAACTTTTAGAGCATGTTCGACAAATAAATTTGTGAACAGGACCATTTTTTGTCTGGTAAGTTCCATTACCTACAATATTGCCTTTTTCTGTTTTCCCGTAATCAGCACAGCTCTTATTGGGACAAGCTACATCCACAAAACCAGGTTTAGGGCCACGAATACCCATAAAAACACATCTCCTACTTTGAATTTATGTTTTCACAACTCCTTTATCATAAAAATAGAGTTTTCTTTCTTTAACTCCATTTTTAATCACAAATTTACTGAAACACTCAGGACGTACCAACATCTCAATGTGAAAAATATCCTTTTTAAACCACGTTTTCAACGTTTTAGATACTTTATAATCTGTTTGAGTTGATTTTAATTGGTTTTCAACATATTTTGATAAGTCTTCGCAAAAATAGGAAAGTTTATAACTTTGATCAAACAAATCATATGCTGGAGCAGGTGTTTTTGTTTTAGATATGCAAAATACTATGCTCCACTTATTATAAAAGTTTTTAGTTTTTTATTTCAGAAAATAAGAAGTTTAAACAAGAATAAATAAAATTTTTTTTTAAACACAAATTTCCAAAAACCCCCAAGTTTTTGACAGTGCCAGATTTTTCATGTTTCGGAAAGTTTTTGTAGGGCTGTTTTGGAGTTGTAGCCTAGTGTTGTGATGAGCCCTGCTAAAAATACAGTTAATATGCTGGTTCTTTCCACTGAGTCGGGCGTATATTTGTGTATTTTTTTTAAATTAAGCCCTGATTTGCATAATTTGAAGAAGTCCTCTATTTTTCCACGTATAGGTTTGTATCGTTTCCAATTCATGATTTTTTGGATTAATATCTTGGTTAATGTTTTGTATAGTTTTTTGGATTGTGTTCCAGTCTTTTTATCTTTAAATACTCGTAGTGGATAAGTTAATTCGTCTTTAAGTTTTTGTAGTTTTTGATTAGGGGAGATGTTTTGGCTGATGTTTTAGGTGAGATTAATAATACGGCTGTGGTTAATTCCAGTACTTTTGATCCTTTCCTGGAGAATAATACGTCCAGTGTGGATATGGTTGCGGATATTTTTGTGGTTAAGGAGGCTCCGTCTTCGGTTGTTGCTGGTGAGGAGATTTTGTTTACTATTAATGTGGGTAATGTGGGTCCGTCTGTTGCTCGGGATGTTACTTTGGCTGATGTGATTGTTTTGTCTGTTGCTAATCCGGTTTATTCGGTTAATGGTGGTTTGGATTGACTGGTATGTTGGTTTTAGGTGATTTGAGTCCGGGTGTTGTTCGGGAGGTTTTGATTAGGGGAGATGTTTTGGCTGATGTTTTAGGTGAGATTAATAATACGGCTGTGGTTAATTCCAGTACTTTTGATCCTTTCCTGGAGAATAATACGTCCAGCACGATTACTGATGTGGAAACAGTTGCAGACATATATGTGATAAAAACCGGGGCACCAGATCCTGTGTTGGCTGGACATGAAAACCTCACTTATAATATCCTGGTAGGTAATAATGGACCATCAGTTTCCCGAAATATAATATTGTCTGACATAATACCCCTGGTTATACTAAACCCTGTATACTCTCTGGATGGAGGTATTTCATGGTTTAACTGGACCGGTAGCCTGAACCTGGGTAACTTTACCCTGGGACAAACAATAAATGTCCTCATACAGGGTTTGGTTTCAGCAGAGGCCAATAGCACTATTAGCAATACGGCTAATGTAACTTCAGATACCTTTGACCCCGACCTGGAAAACAATACCAGTACGGTGGATATCCAAATAAAAACAGCCGATATTGGGGTAGAAAAAGATGCCAGTAACCTCAATCCTAATTATCTGGATGAGGTAATGTTCACCATAACGGTAACCAATTATGGGCCAGATCAGGCCACCGGAGTGGAGATAACAGACCTTCTTCCAGATGGTTTAAATTATATTTCATCTACAACCACTCAAGGAGTATGATTTTACCACCGGAATCTGGCAGATAGGAACCATTGAATTTGGAAATTCAGTAATTTTAAATCTGATTGCTAAAGTGGTACAAACTAGAAACATAACCAATACGGCTACTAAAACTGCAGAAAATGAATACTATCCTAACCCTGATAATGATCAGGATTCAGTAACACTTGAAGTCCCACCTGCAGCAGATCTGGCCATTACTAAAACAGTAAATGATCTAAGGCCGGTACTGTATGATACCATCTTCTTTACCTATATCGTACAAAACAGGGGCCCAGATACTGCAGTAGATTCCAGGGTGATAGATGTACTACCTGTCGGCTTACAATATGTATCTTCTGTGGCTAACTATGGTTCATATAATCCAGAAACAGGCATATGGAGTATTGGAAACCTTCCAAGAGGGGCTATTGCAGAGCTGATAATAACTACGATTGTGACCCGGACCGGCAACATCACCAACACTGCTAAAGTTGAATCACTGACCTACGATCCTATACTGGATGATACTGTATTTCAGTTACCATCGAAGTCCAGCAACCTAAACCAAAACCAAAACCAGATGATGATGGAAAAGTCCCTATGCAGGAAACTGGAGTTCCATTAATAGCAATATTAATGGCACGGGTTCTCATACTCGGGGGATTAATAGTTCCTCTAAGAAAAAAATAGAATATGATAAAACATATTCTATAAAACTTTTTTTTAAAAAATTAAATAATTAGATTAATCCAGGTAAACATAACGACCCCGGTTTTCCATAACCTGCCCTTCTTCCATAATCACATTTCCACGGGATAGGGTCATAACCGGAGCCCCCTTATATTCCCATCCGGAAAAAGGAGTATAGTCTGCTTTAGTATAAAAATTATCTGGATTAATCTTACCTTCTAACTTAAGGTCCACTACCACCAGATCCGCATCCATCCCTTCTTTTATAAACCCTTTATTCTCTAAATTGAATATTTTAGATGGATTTTCACATAAAAGACTTTTAATTTGATCCAGATTTAAATTATTTTTATTCATCTGGGTTAATAATAAAGGAAGAACGGTTTCTAGATTGGGAATACCGGGCGCTGCCTCCCAAACATTCTTTTCTTTTTCTTCCAGAGTATGGGGGGCGTGATCTGTGGCAATCAGATCTATTTTATCCAGCATGGAAAAAGAAATACCTTCCTCTTTAGACCTCAAAGGGGGGTTGGTTTTAGTCAGATTTCCCCAGTTTTTAAATGCAGATGAATCAAGTAAAAGATGATGGGGTGTAATTTCAGAACTTACAGGTAAACCTTCCCTTTTTTTAGAATCAATTAACTTTAAAGCCCGGGAGGTACTAACATGGCAAATATGTATTTTTTGCTGGAACTTTCTGGAAAGATTCAGTGCCTGAGCCACTGCTAATTCTTCAGCTTTAGGAGGTCGGGCCAGACTATAATCAAATGCTTCATTTTTATTTTCATCTTGAAGTTTTTTGGTACAATCATTTACAACTTTTTGATTTTCTCCATGAAGGGTCAGCGGGATTTTAGAATCTAAGGAGGATACCTTTTCAAAAATATGGTCTAAAAAGTCATCGCTACACAGGTCCATAAATAATTTAAATGAAGCTGGTTTCAGGGGAGCAATTTTTTCAACTTCCGCCAGATCATCTACCCCGGCATGTAGAGCAAAGTCCACCATACATTTTTTGGAGGCTATTTCTTTTTTTTCCTTAAACAAACAGGCGGTATTAGTGGGAGGAATAGTGTTGGGCATATCCATAATGGTGGTAAAACCCCCGTGGGCTGCTGCCTGGGAACCGCTTTTAAAATCTTCCTTATAAGTTAACCCCGGATCTCTAAAATGGACATGTACATCTATTAAACCGGGCAAAACCAGCTTCCCCTTAATATCAATTACCTCATCTGCAACCAGGGGTGTTTTTTTCAGGGTCATGATTTTGCCCTGCTCAATACCCACATTATACAGTCCCTTGTGGGGGTGGATTTTACAGTCCTTTAAACATAGATCATATATCATAACTTGCACCAGTTCCATTCTTTTGCATCACCCATAAGTTTTATTAAAAGGTAATTAAATAATTTGTGTTGTTAAGGTATTGTTTAATCAAATACTTACCTCTAAAATTAAATAATGATAAGATGTCACCTTCTGAAAATCTAATCACGGCCATACTGGAAAGGGATAGAAATATTATCTACCATGATGCTTCCCAAAAACCAACATATAAAAAATTAAATAAGAGCACCCGGCCCCTTATAGCTGATTTCACAGAATATTCTCCACTACATAAAGGGCACCGGCATTGTATGATGGAAGCGAAAAAAAAAGTCCCGGAAGGATTATTTGTGGCGGTGGTTCCAGGACCAACCGAGCGCAGTGGCCGGGGCCTACCTTACATCATGACCCGGGAAGCCAGGGCTCAGGCCGCAGTAAATGTCGGGGCGGATATAGTGGTGGAAGGGCCTCCAATGGGCATTATGGGCTCTGGACAATATTCCCTTTGTCTGGCCCGTATGTTCCAGGCTCTGGATGCAGATTACATTCCCCGCGGATTTAAACCAGTGGAAGGTTTTGATTTAATCATGGAAAGAATTACTAAAGGACATGGTGTGGCTCCTAAACCATATAAAATGGTGGATATGCACACCAGGGATATCGTAATGGAGGGCAAACTGGAAGAAGACAACTATGTTATTGCTTCTCTTTCCCGGTCACTTACTAAAATTGGCTTTGATTTTAAAAATAAATTTATATTCGTAAAACGCATTCCTGATGTAAGTGGAACTATTATTCGTCAGGCCGTGTTGGAAGGCCAGCTAAGCCAGGCCCAGGACATGCTACCTCCAGAAACTATTAAAGTATTGGAACAGGAAATGGCATTAAATAGGGCCCCTTTACATGATTTAAGGGACACTCCTAATATTATAAAAACAGTTAATGAATTCAATAAAGAAGAACTATTATCCTTATCCTTAGTAGATGAGAATACGGTGGAAAAACTATTAAGAAAGAGGCCTTTTAAAAATTTGAATCAAATTCATAAATGTATTTCCCGTGGTTTTTCCACCCATTATCAACATAGGGTTTTATCTTCTCTGGAAGCAAAAGTTGATAAGGAAACAATTTCTAAGTATATAGAAAATTACCCTTCTCTTATTCGTGTATTAAATTATAAAGATAAACACGTTTTACAAGAGTTTAAAAATAGAATACCTCACAGGAGGCTAGAGATATGGCAGTGAAAGAAGGAGATTTTATAAGAATAGAATTTACAGGACGAACCAAAGAAACCGGTGATGTCTTTGATACCACCATAGAAGAAGTGGCTGAAGAAGCCGGAATAAAAATTGAAGACAAGGTCTACGGACCCATACCCATCATTGTAGGCGGAGGTCACCTTTTAAAAGGAATTGATCTGGCTATTATTGATATGGAAGCAGGAAAACAAAAAACAATTGAATTAACTCCTGAAGATGGGTTTGGCGACCGGGATCCTAAACTGGTCCAGCTGGTTCCCATGAAGGAATTCAAAAAACAGAACATAAAACCTTACGTGGGAATGAATATTACGGTAGAAGGTCACAATGGTAGAATTCAAAGCATAAGTGGTGGAAGAGTTCGTCTGGACTTTAATCATGAATTAGCTGGAAAGAATCTGGAATATCAGGTGGAAATTAAAGAGATTCTGGAAGACGATGTGGATAAAATTAAGAGCATGATCCAGCTCCACTATCCTAATCCTAAACTTAACATGGATAAAACCGAAGTAAACATCGAAGATGGTAAAGTAACCATTATTATGGATGAATTAAGCCGATTTGACCAGAAATCTTACATGGACATTACCTTTGCCCGGTTTAGAATAGCCAAGGATATCTGGGAAAACATTGAAAACCTGGAAAAAGTGGAATTTGCTGATGTCTTTGAAAAGAAAAAAGAAATGCCAGAAGGTGGAGTAACTGAAGAAGAAGTTGAAGAAATTGCTGAAGAAGTTCTCACCGAGGTAAAAGAAGAAAAAGAGGAATAATTCTCTTTTTTTTTAGTTATTTTTCAATTTAAGTATGGGTCTTATTTTTAAAATTTTTTAATCAAATTTATATTTATAAAATCATTTATTTTATATACTATAAACTATTATTCTGCCAGTAATTACCACTAAAACTGCCAGCGACGACCCTAACATGAAACCAGTAACTAAGCGGAGTAGATTATTACTTTTTCTCCACCCCCGGTACTGGGTACCACCATCAATTATTGTGGGGGTGGCTAAGAGGAATAGGGTTAAAATAGATGGATCTATAATACTCCCATGAAAAAAAGGTAACATTAAAACTCCTAAAAAAATACCGGTGCACCTTGCACAAAGAGGCAGTGGTTTATTTTTAAAATAAATACTCCTATCTGCTTTTTGATGGCACAGTGGCAAAAATTTAGGGGTTCTGGGTTCAGTCAATAAATCCACTCATTTAATCTATTAAAAAATTAATTATCCTCTGAGGATCAGTCAGTAAAATATTTATTACATTTGACAGGTCACCGTAAAAAGGAGCCAGATACAACAGGTAAACTATGTAAAGTCCCAGGGCAATAAAAAACAGAATCACCAGGAAAATAAGACAAAAGAGCAGAAATCTGTTGGATGAATTTTCTTTAACCGGTCTCGCTTTTTCATAGGTGTTATCCACAGCAGGTACACCGGTGGGTTTTAATTTACCATAACCTCCTGCTATGGGTTTTGATTCTGAAAATGCCTCTTTTTTATCACTATACAAAGTTACCAGTTCATCGGCACATTCCTGACAGTAATTTTTTCCAACCAGTTTTAAACGACAATCGGCACAAAGTATTTTACCACAACTTACACAGGCGGCCACTCCTTCCTTATCAGGATGGTTTTCGCAGTTCATTACATCACCTCAAATAATTAAAGGCTTAGACCGGATTAAGGCCAGGTAACCATCTGGGGCACATTTACTTTTTCCACCCTGGATTTCACTATTTCTGGCCATTTTTCCATATCAAAACCTTTCTGAGCCAGGAAACCAAATACCCAACGTGAAACTCCTATACCCGTACATCCAGTCCATATATTCTGCTTACGAGCTTCTTTTATAGAAAATCCTTCTACAAAATGAGTCCCATGGACATTGGCAGAAACAACTGCCACTCCTTTATCCTGCCCGGGTATGGATAATCTCATTTCATATTTAGGCACGTCCGGGAATTCAATACCCCTATCTTCCACCTTACGTCCTTCCAGATAGAAAGGGTCGTCTCCTACTTCATTGTACCATTCCAGTTCCATTTTATCGGCAATTTGATAAGAAAGATCCAGGGACTCATCCCGGATATTATTGGTTTGCTCAGGAGTACCTAACCATACCAGCTCGATTCGCTGGAATTCATGAACCCGGTCCAAACCTTTAGCCCCTCCGGCTTCCCAGCGGTAGGTCCATCCACTTCTATCAAAGAATTTTATAGGCAACTCTTTCTCATCCACCACTTCGTGACTTAAAAACTCATAAAATGGTTCGCATTGGGCCGGAGCTATAACATAGGAAGGATCTTTAAGTCCTTCTTTTAAAAGATCAATGGGAACTTCTTTATTGATTATCAGATCATTCTTGAATTTTTCAAAGGTTTCCGGGTCTCTTTTTGGAGCAGAACAGTAGTACATTCCTTCAGGAAGGCCTTCCAGATATCTCATCTTATGCATTATGGGTATGGGGATTAATTTAGGGAATAGACATTCCATAAAACCCATTTTATACACCATCTCCTCTAAGACTATTTCTTCCAGGGCTCTCTGGAGAGCTACCAGCTGGGGACCGTAGAACCACTGGCCACGTCCAGGGAATTTTTTAACCCATCCCTGTTTTACTGCTTCTTCAGTGGGGTCTCCTTCAAAAAGGGGCTTTATTTTTTTACTACGTGCTATTATTTCTCCCGGGGTGGCTTTGGTTACCTGGCGGGTGAGGATGTCAGTAGGTTTTTGTGCAGAAGTATCTTCTTCTCCTTCCTGCTTTTCCATGGTAACGTGCTTAATAATTCTGTTGACGATGTGTTTTCTTAGTTCTGATTCAGAGAGGTTACGTACTTCCACCACCACTCTATTTTCTTCTATTTTAAAATCAGAAATCTGAGGAAGGCTCCGGGCCAGTTCCATATCTATATCATAACTACCTTCTTTGGTAGGTATTATAATCTGGTAGCAGTCAACATGCATCTTCCTTATGCCCAGATGGTATTTTTTACCTAGAAGCTCCCCTAATGGTTTTTTAATTCTCAAAAGGGCGTCATGTGCCCGGACTCTGTGCCCAGATTCTATCTGTAGTTTTAGTAAAGTCCCTTTAATATTCCAGCTGGTGATTTTAGCTCCTTCTTTTTCCTGATTTTCAGGAACACCCCGGAGTAATAATTCACTATTAGCCTCTTTTATGAACTCTTCTAAGTCTTCTCTGGCATCTTCGGCATCTTTAGAGAAACTTATTTCGCCTTGAAGTATGAATTTCATAATTTTCACCTTTCATCTATTAATCTTTACCTTAATAATTCTTGAACTGGAATTAATTCATTCCAGGTCATTTAAAATCTTTTCCACCATCATTTCGCAGAATATGAGATCATCAGCAGTGGCCAGTAAACTACGTATTGATTCACCAGATATTTCAAAAATTAAAGTCTTTCCATTTATTTTGGAATCCAAAAAATCTATATTATCTGGTTTTAAAGATTCTAAAGCCACTTTGGCCTGGGGTTTTGTTTTATATTCCAATTTTATATCTGCTTTAAAATGCATTATACGGACCTTTATATGATTTTTATTTATTTCAATATCTAATTGATATTTAAGATGTTTTCAGCTATTCTTTCTACTGCATCAAGTGCTGGCGAGTCATCATAATCCGTTAATGGTCTTCCTTCCATATCTGCCTTTATAACCATCTGATCACGAGGTATACTTCCAATTACTCCAATATCCAGTTCTTTAAGCTTTTCTTGAACAAATGATTCTTCTTGTTTAGTGGAGACCTTATTAATCACGGCCAGGATATTTTTTACTCCAATATCTTCGGCGAGTTTTTTTATTCTCTGGGCGGTTTCCAGGGATTTTAAACCAGGCTCAACCACCACGATCATCATGTCTACTGATTCGGCGGTTTTTCGCCCCAGGTGCTCAATCCCGGCTTCCATATCCAGAATTACTATTTCATCTTTCTTTAAGATCATATGTCTTAAAATAGCCTTCAGGAGCACAGAAGCAGGACATATACAACCATCCCCACCTTTATCCACGGTACCCATAACCAGCAGTTTCAACCTTCCTTCCGGATCATAATTAATGGAAAGAGACTCGGGAAGGTCACTTATTTTAGGATTTATACGGAATATTTCCCCAAAAGAGGAACCTGGTTCGGAACCGGTTCTATCCTTAATCAACTCTTTCATTTTTGATATAGGAGTAATATTTTCGGTGATACCTAGACTGGATGCCAGGTTCATGTCCGGGTCAGCATCAATGGCGAATACTTTATATGTCCGGGAAAATATACAGGATAAAGTACTTGAAAGGGTTGTTTTACCCACCCCTCCTTTTCCAGTTATAGCAATTTTCATTTGATAACACCTTCAGTTAAGGTTTATATTCATGGATTTAATTTGAATAGCTATTTAATTTAAAGGAGTTTTCACTAATTAAGATGATTAAGATACATATTCTATCTTTTCTTCTTATTAGTTCCCCTACATTTTTAAGTACCTTTTAATTAATAAGTTAATTCAATTATAATAATGGTAAAGGTTATGGTATATATTTACCATAATCATTATAAGCATATGTAAAGGCAATATTTATTAATGGTTATTTAGAAATTGAACTTAACTTAATCAAGTTATCACTCTACAATTTTCTATAGTTGTTAATGAAATTTTTTAAGGAGGATTATTTATGGTTCGAGCGTACACAAGAAGAGAGTACATTAGAAGAATCCCCGGTTCACGGATTGTTCAATATGATATGGGTAATTTATCTGCTGAATTTCCAGTATCTGTAAGTATAGCAGTTAAGGGTCCAGCCAGCATTTCACATAATGCATTAGAAGCGGCCAGGATAGCTTCTAACCGTTATATGCAGAGGAAAGCAGGACGAATGGGTTACCATTTGAAGATAAGAGTTTACCCTCATCACATTGTTCGCGAAAATCCCATGGCAACTGGAGCCGGAGCTGACCGTGTACAGGATGGTATGAGGAAAGCTTTTGGAAAACCAGTTAGTTCTACTGCCCTGGTTAAAAAGGGACAGAAAATATTAACGGTTCAAACCAATAAGAAAAACTTCAAGGATGCTAAAGAGGCCCTGAGAAGAGCCGCCATGAAAATACCAGTTTCTTGCAGCTTCATTATTGAAAAAGGAGAAGAACTGGTAAAATAAATGGAGATGGATTTAACCGGTTCATAGCCGGTTAAAATTTTATTATACTGTTTATTAACTTTTTAAACATTATAGATTATGATAATAAATTCATTTTCAAATTAAAAAGAATTTAATCTCATATTTAACTTTCTAAAAATAAGCAAGAAATTTTAAGGGGATAACATGAAATATGTGGCATTCTTTGAAGATCTAAACAAGGAAGATGTTGACATTGCCGGTGGAAAGGGAGCGAATCTGGGTGAACTTACCCGGGCAGGTATACCTGTTCCTCCTGGATTTGTGGTAACATCTGAAACCTATGATAAATTCATGAAAGACACTGGAATTTATGGGGAAGTAATGGGATATCTGGATTCTTTAGACGTTAATAACAATAAAGAATTACAGGAAGCTTCTAAAAATATTAAGAATACCATTATAAATGCTGAAATTCCGGAAGATATTAATACCCTTATAATTGAGGCTTATAATGCTCTGTGCCATAAAATAGGAACAGATAATATTTTCGTGGCTATCCGTTCATCTGCAACTGCAGAAGATTTGCCTGAAGCTTCCTTTGCTGGACAGCAAGATACCTTCCTTAATATTAAAGGAGCAGAAGATGTTTTAGAATATGTTCAGAAGTGCTGGGCGTCTCTTTTTGAAGCCAGAGCTATATTCTATCGAGAAGAAAACAACTTTGAACATTCCAAGGTATATATTGCAGTGGTAGTACAGGAAATGGTGGATGCTGAAAAGGCAGGGGTCATGTTCACGGTTCACCCCTCCACCGGGGAAGAAAAAATACTTATTGAAGGGTCATGGGGATTGGGAGAGGCAGTGGTCTCTGGAACAGTAACTCCTGATACTTACTGGGTGGATAAAGAAACTGGAGAAATTCTGGAAGAAACCATAAGTGAAAAAAACATTATGTTCCAAAAAGATCCAGAACAGGGGAAAACCATTAAAACAGAAGTTCCTGATGAACTTAAAAATAGAAGAGTTCTCTCTGAGGTGGAATTAGCAGAATTAGCTGTCATGGGTAAAAAAATTCAGGATCATTATCAGTTCCCCCAGGACACTGAATGGGCTATTGAAGGCGGAAAAGTCTTCATGCTTCAATCCCGACCAGTTACTACTTTAACTGGATCCAATGGGGCCATTGATGAATTAGAGGAAGCTGAAAGGAAGATTATTACTAAAGGATTAGGTGCCAGCCCTGGTATGGCCTCGGGAGCAGTTAAAATAATCCGCAATATCGATGAACTGGATAAAATTCAATCAGGAGACGTGCTGGTAACGGCAATGACCACTCCGGACATGGTCCCGGCTATGAAAAGGGCCAGTGGAATAATCACTGATGAAGGGGGAGTTACCTGTCATGCGGCTATAGTTTCCCGTGAATTGGGAATACCATGTGTGGTGGGAACTACTGATGCTAGTCAGATCCTTGATGAAAATCAGGTTGTTACTCTGGATGGTGATAAAGGGATTGTCTATGAGGGAAAACTAAAATTCTCTAGCAAAAAAGAAGAAGCAGAGGCCCCTGTATTATCTCAAGCACCGATAATGACAGTTACAGAAGTAAAAGTAAATGTTAGTATGGTGGAAGCTGCTCAAAAAGCTGCAGCCACTGGAGCAGATGGTGTGGGTCTTTTAAGAACAGAACACATGATGCTGGCTACAGGTGTACATCCTAAAAAGTATATTAAAGATGGAAATGAAGATGAACTGATTAATATTCTGGTGGAGAATATTCTAAAAGTAGTGGATGTTTTCTATCCCCGCCCGGTATGGTACCGTACTCTGGATGCCCCCACTGATGAATTCAAAACACTGGACGGTGGACAGGATGAGCCATATGAACACAACCCTATGTTGGGTTGGAGAGGAATTAGAAGGGAACTGGATGAAACTGAAATCCTGAAAGCTGAATTTAAAGCTATTAAAAAACTCCATGAACAGGGATACACCAATGTAGGTATAATGATTCCTCTGGTTCAGCACCCTGATGAACTTAAGGAGGCTAAAAAAATAGCTGAAGAAGTGGGACTCAAACCTCAAAAGGATATAGAATTTGGAATAATGGTGGAAACACCAGCAGCTGCTTTAATCATTGAAGATTTTATTGATGTGGGTATCGACTTTGTAAGCTTTGGAACCAATGATTTAACTCAGTACACGCTGGCTATTGATCGGAATAATGAACACGTTGCAGGATTGTATAGTGAAGGTCACCCGGCGGTCTTAAAACTAATTGAAAGGGTTATTCGGAAATGTGAAGCTGCCGGTGTAAAGACCAGTATCTGTGGTCAGGCAGGAAGTATACCCAAGATTGTGGAAAAGCTGGTGGAACTGGGTATAAGCAGTGTCTCTGCTAACACTGATGCTGTAAATGAAGTGCGTCGAACAGTAGCCCGTAGTGAACAAAAATTACTTCTTAAAGCCGCTAGAAAACTGGTTAAAGAGTAGATATACTCTTTTCTATTTTTATAATTCTGTTATTTTTTTTTTAAAAATCTATTTTCAGGTAATTTTATGGATAGAAAAGGACTCAGCCCGCGGCAGGTATTTGATAAACTCAAAAAATTCCACGAAAAGGACATGGACTATAAATCCGGTCGCATACTGGGGTCCATGTGTACCTGTGCCCATCCTGTTGCGAAAAAAGCATACTGTGATTTTTTAGAGTCTAATTTAGGGGACCCTGGACTTTTTGAAGGGACAAAAGCACTGGAAGATGAAGTTATATCTCTTTTAGGGGCCTTTTTATGTTATAAATCTGCATCTGGCCATGTTATTACAGGGGGAACCGAAGCCAATCTTATGGCTATGCGTGCCGCCCGTAATATGGCCCGGATTAATTCAGCTATATCCTCTCCCGAGATAATTGTACCCAAATCGGCTCACTTTTCATTTAAAAAAGCAGCAGATATTTTGGGCCTTAGATTGCTGGAAGCAGAATTAGATGAAAACTACAAAATTGATCTAAACTCAGTTCAAGAACTATTATCTTCCCGAACTGTAGCAGTGGTGGGAGTGGCGGGAACAACTGAACTGGGGAAGGTGGATCCTATTGGGGAATTATCCCGAATTTGTCATGAAGGGGATGTTTATTTGCATGTTGATGCAGCCTTCGGAGGTTTCATAATACCTTTCTTAAAAGAAATGGGATTTAAAATACCTGAATTTAATTTTAAATTGAATGGCGTATCTTCCATAACGGTTGACCCTCATAAATTGGGTTTAACCCCCATCCCCACGGGATGCATCCTTTTCAGGGAAAAAAAATTTCTGGACATAATGAGTATTGAAACTCCCTATCTGACTGAAAAACAACAGTCAACCATTGTCGGAACCCGAACCGGGGCTTCCGCAGCTGCCACCTGGGCTATTTTAAAGCATATGGGCAAAGAAGGATATCTGAAAATTGCCAGTAGTGCCATGGAGATTACAAATTTTTTAGCAAGAGAATTAACTAACTCTGGATTTGAACTGGTAAGCGAACCTGAACTGAATATAGTGGCTTTTAATTCCCGAAAAATCCCTGCAAAAGAACTTTCAAATAAACTCAAACAAAAAGGATGGGTGGTTTCGGTATCAGCCTGCCCCCCTGCTATCAGGATTGTGCTCATGCCCCATATAAGACAGGAACATATCGTGGAATTCATGGATGACCTTAAGTCTATTCACAAAAGCACTCATTTAAAATTATGAATGGACCACAATAACTTCATTTAAAATTACCTTTTTTTCTTTAATGACTTTTTAAGATTAATACCATTTATTCATATATTTAGAGATAGCAGTCTTTTATGAAATAATAAAAAAAATTTCCATATCCTTAAAACTTTTTAATGGAGGTTCATATGATAAAAATAAAAACTCCTGTTGATTTGAAGGAACTTGAAAAATTAAGTGCCGGGGACCAGATTCTAATCAGTGGTGAAATCTTCACTGGTCGGGATGCGGCCCTTCCCCAATTAATTTCTTCTATAAAAAAAGGAGAAAAACTTTTAGAATTATCGGGATCAATTATCATGCATACTGCAGTTAGTGATGCAGGAATAGCCCCTACCACCAGCAATAAAGAGGAGATAGAGGGGAGTATAGGTGAACTATCCCGTCAGGGGGTCAGGATTCATATAGGTAAGGGCTCTCTGGGGAAAGAAACCATTAAAGAATTAAAAGAAACCGGAGCCATATTTGCAGTTACTCCTCCAGCAGCTGCCCTTCTAAGTAGCAAAGTCACTTCTAAAAAAGCAGTGGCCTTTCAGGAAGAGGGAATTGAAGCCATCCATAGGCTGAAAGTCGAAGAAATCCCGGCAATTGTGGCTATTGCCCATGGGAAATCTATTTATTAGTTATATTATTATGGGGAGGGTTTACCAAATGCTATATCTCCGGCATCACCCATTCCGGGTATTATATAACCCTCAGCATTGACTTCTTCTTCCACCAAGCAGGTGTAAATCTCTAAATCAGGATATTTACTCTTTATTTTATCTAAACCAATACGGGAAGAAATAACTGAAAATAAGACCATTCTTTTTGGCTTACCATACCTCTCCAGCACTTTTAAAATCAGATTCATGGTATTACCCGTGGCCAGCATGGGGTCAGCCACGATTACTATTTTTTGATTTAAATCAGGAATCTTAACATAATCCATTTTAACCCGGAAAGGGGGTTTTTCTTCCCTCCAGGCCCCAATCACTCCGGTTTGAGCTTCAGGGAAAATTCGCATAATTCCATAAGTAAGGGGCAGGGATGCTCGGAGCACACTGATTATTACCATATCTTCCCTTTCCTTAATTTTTATTCCATCAGCTATACCCAGAAGAGTTTCTACTTCTATTGATTTGGTATTGAGGGTATTTGCAAATTCATATGATATCAATCTACCAATTTCCATAATTCCCATTCTGAAATGACTGGAATCAATGCCTTTTCTTCTTATTTTGCTTAAACGTTCCTGAACCAGCAAATGATTAACTATTTTTAACATGTTTTATTTCCTGTGATTTAATATAGGTAATTTATTTAATTTTATTGATTCAGGTTGATATTTCTTGTTGTATTTATTATAACCTCATAAATTCTAATAAGTTCTCAGGTGAGGCATAGGAAATTATATGGGCTTTTAATTAAAAAAATATTAAAATAAAAATGATTCCAATAGGAAGATTATTATATTAAAGAGGGGTATGAGGGTGAATTCGAAAAAAATAATTTTAGTCTTGGGGTTACTGGCAGTTCTAGGTGTGGTCTTATTATTAGTGTGGCCCCAGCCAATTGAAGAAGAAGGATTTCAACCCCAGGTAGTGGTGGAAGGACTTAACACTCCCTGGGCTATTGATTTTCTCCCGGATGGACGTATGATATTCACCCAACGGGAGGGAAAGGTGAGCATATGGGATGGTGAATCCCTGCAGGAGGCGGGGACTATAGATGTAGTTGCCCAAAGTGAATCAGGACTACTGGGAATTGCTGTTGATCCTGAATTTAATGAAAATAATTATATCTATCTCTATTACACCAGCACTATCGATAATCGTATTTCACGCTTCACTTTAAATAACCAGTTGGAAGATGAAACCGTGATTCTGGATGGCATTCCGGCCAATCCCATTCATGATGGGGGCCGTCTTAAATTTGGCCCTGATGGCAAATTATATGCCACCACTGGAGATGCCGGTCAAACAGAATTATCCCAACAAACCGACTCCCTGGCAGGAAAAATACTTCGTTTAAATAAAGATGGCTCTATACCGGAGGATAACCCCTTTGGAAATTATGTATGGTCCTATGGCCACCGGAATCCCCAGGGAATAACCTGGAATACAGAAAATGGGTTGATGTATGCTGCTGAACATGGACCACGACAAAACGACGAGGTTAATCTTATTATCAGAGGTGGAAACTATGGATGGCCTTTAGAGGAGTGTACTACTCCTGAAAGCCAGTTTATTCAACCGATATCCTGCTATAATAACTTCACACTGGCATCATCTGGTTTGACTTTTTTCCAGGGTAAATTGTATGTGGCGGGATTAAGAGGCAATCAACTCCGACAGATAATACTATCAGTTGATGGGAGGTCTGTTTTGGAAGAAAATGCACTATTCACCAATCTGGGCCGTATCCGGGATGTGGTGGTTTATGAGGACTACCTCTATATTTCCACCAGTAATCGTGATGGGAGGGGTGTTCCTAAAGTTGATTATGATAAAATAATCCGTATAAAGGTGAATTAACTAAAAGCCAGAAACATATGGTTTTATTTTTTTATATAAAAAAATTAAAAATAATTCATTTAGAATCATCAAAATTCAGGGATCTTTCTTTTTACTTAAAACCTCTTTACCCTCTGCTTGAGGGATTACTTCTAAGTCAGCTCCTTCAAATTCCAGATCGAACTCTTTGCCATCCATCAACATATGTAAAAAAACCCCCAGGGATGAAACTTCTGAATGGGGCTGATTGGTGATGGAAACATTCCAGTTAGCAGATTTATAAACTTTGCTAGGAACCCGGGAACCTCCCACCACTACTAACTTTTTTTTACCTGTTTTTTGTATATCCTTTACTACTTCCTGAACAGGAGAACCGTACATGGTGAGATGAATTATCTCCCCGCCCTGGCTTTGCCATTCTTCCATAAAATTATCCCAGTTCTTCTTATAGTTAATGGAAAAAGATCCTCCCCACCGTTTAACCACATCTTTTACATTTTCCATTAATTTCTGGTCTTTTTCTCCACTTAAAATAATATCAGATGCTCCAAATGCCCTTGCTGTAAGACAAACATGGGTAGTAATTCTAGCATCTCTTCTTCTGCGGTGATCCAATCTTAAAATACTTATATTCATTTTATAATCCACCATTACTCATTAAAATCCTATGATATAGGCTGATTTCAGGAAATGTATTAACACTCCGGGTTTATAGGGATAAATGCTAGTTGAAAGATAGGTAAACTTAACCTATCCACATAAATGCAATTAACATACTCAAAAATGAAACCATACGTGATATTTCATTGGCGGCCCCTAAAACATCACCCGTAGCAGTTTTAAAATGTTTTCGGGCCATGAGGGCTACATAAATTCCAGCCAGAACACTACCTATAATTCCAGCCACCCCTACACTTTTCAAGAGCAAAAAACCAATTAAAAGACTTATAATAACTATTATACTCATTAAATAAGGATTCATAGCTTTAATAAAATATTTACCCGTACCGTGGTCTTCTGGAGATGATAGCGTGCAGCAGCTAACTAGCCCCAGCTTGGCTCCTATTTCGGATATAAATAAGGCATAAAATAGGTTCACAGGTGGCAGGGAAGCTATAGTGGCCACAGTTATGGCTGCCACAATAAAAAATATAGAAATCCCTCCGGTACCTATGCGGGGATCTCTCATGATTTCTATCTTTCTGGCAGGAGTTCCATGTGCCATAAGGGCATCACCCATATCTATAAGTCCGTCCAGATGATGGAAACCGGTGAAGTATAGGGCGAAGCTGTATACTATAGTGGCAATTATAAGAGGGGGCAACAAAATATTCTGCAAAATCAATCCTACTAACCCCACCAATACTCCAAGTAAGCCACCAATTAAAGGCCACATCCAGGTATACCCTGCCATATCCTTGATACTGATATGGATATTCAGAGGTATTACTGTGGAAAATGATATAAGTCCTGCTATACTTATATACCAGGATGTCTTTTTTAGATGATTATCAGTAATTGATGATTTTTTAAGGGTAACTGGCTTATTATTAGGGGCGGACATTTATTATCTCACAGGGCGCTAAACATTAATATATCATTTTTAGATAAAAACGGACTTTAGATAATTTTATTATGTACTTTATGGGCCCATAATCTTTTTTATAATCTAATCTGCCCATGCGTATATTCACTATTTAGTTTACATTCATTTTTTTTTAAAATCAGGTATACCCGTGTCCTTCAGACTATTCTTCAAATATTCGGGACATGCATCCTGCCACCAGACCGGCAAATACATCATCCAGCATAGGCCCTAAAGTGGATAAAATCCCGGGTTTTAATTCGTCATAACGCTTAAAATTGAAAATAGCTTTTGTCCCTGCAATCTGATTGGCTATGGCCATTCCCAATACCTCATCACTGTAAAGGTAAGCGGGATCATCATCTACATTTACTTCTCTTAAACGATGCTGTTCAAAATCCTCTTCCACTCTTATACCGGCCATGATGAGAGTTATTACATTTATGTCAGCTAAAGATTTTAAAATTTGTTTACCCAGGGTTTCTTTTAGTTCAGGGGTAATCTCTACTCCCACACAAAGCTCCATTCCTGCATCTACCAGGCCTTCAAGGGTAATACCGGACTCGTAAATAAAATCAAGAATTCCTTTAGAGAAGTTAAACTTCTTAAAAGCTTTTAAGCTGTTTTCAACCATACAGTGGTTAATTGATTCTGACAATTCCCTTTCAAAAGAGTGATTTTCAATCTGGCTTACTTCCAAAGAACGGGTTTCATTTTCTATAACCGAAGCCACCACCAAACAATCATCATCTACAGGATTTTCCACTAATAAAGGAACCCCCTTCATATTTTCTATTTGTTTTTTAGTTTCAACTGCCGTCTTAAAGCATTTCAAAAGTGTTGCCGGGGTCACCTTTTCATGTATGATTAATATGTGGTGTAATGACCAGGGCAGATAATCACAACTTTCTTGAGAAACAATGCTTAAATAATCTGACATGGGGTTTAATTTAACAGAATTTGGTTTAAAACTAATTAAAGTAATTCTGCCTGTAGATGTAATAAATAAATCTTCATTAAAGGGGTGGTTGATCAGTGAAAATTTTCCTTCAAAGTTATTTTCCTCCAGTAATGATTCCAACTCAGCGATTCTCATGGCGTTTGTTTTATTTTCCCTGGTCTGATTTATTATGATGTTTTGAACTTTATTTAGCCCTCCTCCAATTTCACATATCCCCATAATTAAAAAACCTTTCTTTCGGTTAATAATTATGGTTTGGGGGCTTTTATAAATTAAAACATCACGTAGATTGATCTTTTCCATATAGTCACTCCATCACCAATAATATTATAATGTGGAATACATATTTAATAAAGGGTGTTTATATGAAAGTTCATTTACGGGTTTTTGTGGAAATTGAGAACCTGGGAAAGGTGATGAATTCTCTGACTAAATCAGGGGTCACCGGGTTTTATATAGTGGAATACAGGGGAATTTCACCTCAGGAATGGCAGGGATTTAATATCAAAGAGGATCCTGAATCGGCCATATCCATTATAAAAGACTATGCCCGGGACGCAGTTCAGGTTTGCTCAGTACTTGATGAAGAAAAGGTACAACCAATCATAGATGAAATCGGTTCGATTTTGAAGGATGAAAAATATACCATTGTGGAAATTCCCATCCGGCGCATTATTGTAAATAAGGGAGCTAAGGATTAATACATTAAAATACTTCTATTTTTTTATAAGGCTACGGGGAATAAGGTAATCCTGATAATTACCTGAGCCCATAAGATTATTATTTTCCAATTAAATACAAGAGTATACATCTATTAAGATAACTCTATAAAAGGGAAGTTAGCCATGGTAGTAATAGTCGATCCTCAAAATGCAGGAATATCTGGAAATATGGTTTTAGGGGCTTTAATTGATTTAGGAGCCCATTTAAATGAAACGAGAGAAATAATGGAATATTCGGCTTCTATATTGGGGGAAGTTGAAGTAAAAATATCTCCTATTAATAAAGCTGGAATCAAATCCACTTATGTACAGGTTAAGGCTAAAGATACTAAACCAATTTACTATAGGGAATTTAAGAAAAAACTGGACCATATAAATCATGATTTGCTGGATGAACAGATAATTGATTTTGCCCAGGAAGTATTCCATAGAATAGCTGTGGGGGAATCACAAGCCCATGGAACTTCTTTAGATACGACCCATTTCCATGAAGTAGGAGCAGCAGATGCATTGGCTGATGTTATGGGGGCCAGCTTTGCTTATCATCAATTAAACCTGCATCATGAAAAAATATATTCACTTCCGGTGGCCCTGGGTGGTGGAACTATCCAGGGGGCCCATGGAAGAATTGCCATACCTGCTCCGGCTACTTTAAATATTTTAAAAGGAGCTTTAACCATGGGCGGGCCGGTTAAGAAGGAACTAACCACACCTACCGGGGCATCTATTTTAATGAGTATGAAAGACGAATTTAAAACCTTCCATCCTGTATTCTCACCATCAGAGGTGGGTTATGGGGCAGGAACTATGGATCTGGACTTCCCCAATGTACTTCGTATAATAAGGGGCTCTTTACCCCTGGAACAGGATAAAATCTCATTACTGGAGACCAATGTGGACCACCTCAGTGGAGAAGTACTGGGACACCTCTTTGAAATATTAAAAAAGGAGGGGGCCCTTGATGTGACCATAATTCCCAGCATAATGAAAAAAAACAGACCCGGTCAGCTTTTAAGGGTGATATGTAAATCTAAAGATTCAAATAAGGTTACAGAATCTATATTCAAAGAAACAGGAACCCTGGGGGTGAGGGCGTTTCCATTAATTCACCGCAGTGTACTGCACCGAAAGATCATACCTCTGGAAGTTGATATTAAGGGTCGGCACCGGATGAACTTTAAAGTGGGTATGCTGGGTTCTAAAATAATAACCGCCCGGGTGGAGTATGAGGACGCCCGTCGTATATCCACAAAAACAGGAATCCCTTTAAAGGATGTCATGGTCCAGGCAGATGAGGCCTTTAAAAAGCAATTTGATAACAGTGATAAATAAATCATTTGATACATATTTTTTTATTAAACCTTAAGAGCGTTATCATGAATTTACCTAAAAAAAAAGCAATTGCAGTACTTTCTGGTGGACTGGATTCTACTGTGGCCACAACCTGTTTCAATAAACAATACGAAATTCATGCTTTGACTTTTGATTATGGGCAGAGAAGCTCTAATCGGGAAATAGAATCGTCTAAAGAGATATGTAATGAGCTAAAAATCAAACACACCGTCATGGATTTAAACTGGCTGGGCAAACTGGGAAAATCGGCCTTAACTTCTCAGGATAAGGAGATACCCCTCCTTAAAAATGAAGAACTGGACGATAAAAAAATTTGTGACGATACGGCCCGAAAAGTATGGGTCCCTGGAAGGAATATAGTATTCACGGCTATAGCAACTGCATTTGCTGAATCAGAGGATGCAGAGATAATTATAGTGGGTTGGGACCAGGAAGAAGCAACTACCTTTCCTGATAACTCCTGGGAGTTTCTAGATGCTTTCAATAAGGTCCTGAGAATAGGTACTCTTGAAGGGGTACAGATTGCCGCCCCCTTAATTGATCTATCCAAAAAAGAGATTGTGGAACTGGGACATAAAATTGCCGCACCTATGGAATTGAGTTATTCATGTTATAGGGGGGCTGAAAATCACTGTGGAACATGTGAATCATGTATGAGGAGAAAGAGGGCATTTATAAAGTCGGATATTGAAGATAAGACTATTTATAAATGATTTGAATCATTTAATTTTTTATCCCATCTATTATTGATTATTAGTCCGGGGAAAAAGTAAAGGTAAAGGGTGAAATTGTAAAAAAACGGATAAATTATGATGGTACTGTTGATATTATCTTAAAAGTTCCTGAAATTCCAGCATATTCTTACATTTACTTAATTTATTCCCATGATATGCCTTTCCAGATAGGGGATAACATGACTGCCTATGGGCAATTTAGGAAGGTGTGATGATGATTTTTCACCAGTGAATATGATACCTCTGGTAAAGACTGTTTATATAGAAAAAAATGGTTAATATGATTCTAGTTTAAAAAATAGAATTAAAAGTTTTATTAGAAATATTAAAAATAGGCTTATTTAATCAAAAAAATTAAAAATTAGTATTTAAAACACGAATTATTTTAGATACCTTAACGTATAACCAGCAGGGTGTCACCGGCGTTCACGGTTTCACCTTCAGCAGTTAATATATCTTCCACTTTTCCGCTGTGGGTGGCATGAATATCATTTTCCATTTTCATGGCCTCAATAACTGCCACTACATCTCCTTCATTAACCTTATCTCCTATATCCACCTTCAATTTAAGTATCATTCCTTGCATGGTAGATGTTACCTCTCCTTCAACAGGTCCGGAGTTATTAGGGGAATCGGTTTCTTCAATAGATATAAAACCAGTAGGGACTATTTTTACATCAAATAAGTCTCCATCCACTTCGACACTGTATTCTGAAGGTATTTCTACCGGCCCGGAGTATCCTGCGGAGTCCTCAGGAAGGGCTAAAACTTCTTCTTCAGCTTCTCCTTTTAAAAATTTAGGTGCTATGGCCGGGTAGAGGGCTAGAGTAATTATGTCCTCTTCTTTAGATATGATATTTGCTTCTTCACCTTCTTTTTTATATCTTTCCCACTGGGGTTCCAGAATATCAGCAGGCCGGGTATCAATAGGTACTTCATCGCCTATGATTTTTTTAGTTATTTTTTTATCTACTGGTGCAGGTGGCCTTCCATAGAATCCTTTGAAGTATTCCTTTACTTCATTAGAAACCATTTTGTATCTTTCTCCACCTAAAATATTCATCACAGCCTGTATACCAACTATCTGACTGGTTGGAGTTACCAGAGGAGGGTATCCCATTTCTTGCCTTACTTTTGGCATTTCTTCCAGGACGTCTTCATAACGGTCCAGGGCATTTTGATCCTTTAACTGAGAAACCAGATTGGATAACATTCCACCAGGGATCTGGTAAATTAATACATCGGTGTCAATTTGTTCAGCAATCGGATCCAGAAGGCTGCTGTATTTTTTCTTGATTTCTTCAAAATACTTTTTAATACCGGTTAAAGTTTTTAAATCAATACCAGTGTCATAGGGGGTATCTTTTAGAGCAGCTATAATACTTTCTGTAGGTGGCTGAGAAGCTCCCCCGGATAATGGAGAAATTGCTGTATCAAGTATGTCCACTCCTGCCTGGCAGGCAGCATAATAACTCATGGGGGTCATACCACTGGTACAGTGGCAGTGTAAATTCACCATTAAATCAGTTTCTTCTTTTAAGGTTTTAACTAATTCGTAAGTATTTTTGGGTGAAATCAAACCTGCCATGTCCTTAATGGCAACTGAATCGCAGTTTAAGGCTTCTAGTTCTTGAGCAAATTCCACATAATTTTCCATAGTATGGTAAGGGCTGGTAGTATAACTTATTACTCCCTGTACATGGGCGCCCTGGTCTTTAGCTATTTTAATAGCGTATTCCATATTCCTTATATCATTTAAAGCGTCAAAAATTCTGAAAATATCAATACCATTTTCATAAGATTTTTCCACGAATTTTTTTACTATGTCGTCAGGATAATGTTTGTAACCCACCAGGTTCTGTCCCCGAAGAAGCATCTGTAGGGGGGTCTTGTGCACATGTTCCTTGAGGCTGCGTAGCCTTTCCCAAGGATCTTCATTTAGATATCTTATACAGGTATCAAAGGTGGCACCACCCCAGGCTTCCAGAGAATAAAACCCTGCATTGTCCATTTCTTCTGCAATGGGAAGCATATCTCGGGTTCTCATCCGGGTAGCCAGAAGTGACTGGTGTGCATCCCGAAATGCAGTCTCTACGATTTTTATTTTTTTCATTATGACCCTCACAAGAAATACTTTCAAATAATTTTATAATTCTAGTATATCTTTATATAGTTAGTAAGTACACCTTAAATACTTCTCAAAAATCCAGGTTCTAATGGTTTAAGTTTTTTTGAAATATATTTTGATTTTAAGAAACCAATCACTTTAATTAGTTTATTTTGAAATCTTTTTTATTCATTATAATCTTTTGAGTAATAATCGACTTTTGCCTTGATTTTAATTGAAAAATGTAGTGGTCTAATAAGAATAATGTGCATATTTGATCATTAATTAATTATTAATTACTTATTTTTTTTACTTTTTTCTGGGATTTACAGAAAAATTTATATGCCAGATCATACAACCTATACTTGTCAAACTTAATCGGAAATATGCTTCCGTATTCCGATAAGATTTGTATTTTAAAAAATTTGTTAAGAGAGTTTGCTATGGTAAGAAAAATTGCAATATATGGAAAAGGTGGAATTGGAAAATCTACAACTCAACAGAATACCGCTGCTGCTATGGCGGAATTTCAGGATCAAAAGATAATGATCCATGGCTGTGATCCTAAAGCAGACAGCACCCGGCTGGTATTAGGTGGAAAAATGCAGACCACTATGATGGACACCTTAAGAGAGCTGGGAGAAGAAGGATGCACTCCTGAAGCAGTGGTTGAAACTGGCTTTAAAGGAATAAAATGTGTAGAATCTGGAGGACCAGAACCGGGAGTTGGCTGTGCTGGAAGGGGAGTAATCACTGCCATATCTCTTATGGAAATGCATGGAGTATATGAAGAAAATCTTGATTTTGTATTCTTCGATGTACTGGGAGATGTGGTATGTGGTGGATTTGCCATGCCTGTTCGGGATGGAAAAGCCGAAGAAATATATATAGTAGCGTCTGGTGAAATGATGGCCCTTTATGCGGCCAATAATATCTGTAAGGGTATGGTGAAGTATGCCCATCAGAGCGGCGTACGATTAGGAGGAATAATCTGCAATAGCCGTAATGTGGATGGTGAACTGGAATTAATGGAAGAATTCTGTGGAAAAATAGGAACTCAACTTATTCATTTCGTTCCACGGGACAATATTGTCCAAAAAGCAGAATTCAATAAAAAATCAGTTATTGAATTTGATCCGGAATGCAACCAGGCCATGGAATACAAAGAACTGGGACGTAAAATAATTGAAAATAAAAATTTCGTCATCCCCACCCCTATGTCCATGGATGAAATGGAAGAACTGGTGGTTAAATACGGGGCACTGGATTAAAAAAGGAGAAAGTCAGATGAAAATGATTAGAGCAATTGTAAGGCCAGATAAAGCAGAAGAAATTGTGGATTCTTTATCCGAAGCAGGACATGTGGCTCTTACTAAAATGGATGTTATAGGTCGTGGAAAACAAAAAGGAATACAGATGGATCAGATTTGCTATGACGAGCTACCTAAAGTGATGCTGCTACTTGTAACTGAAGATGAAGATACAGGAGAAATAATTGATCTAATAACAGAATCTGCCTTCACTGGAAATTTTGGGGATGGAAAAATATTTGTAAGCCCAGTTAATGACGTATTTACCGTTAGAACTAGAACCAAGGGGCTATAAGTATTTTAAAAATACTGTCATTTATTCGATAAATTTCCTTAAAATCAATGCAGGTGATCAAAATAAAAGAAATAATTGCCATTATCCGGCCTAATAAAATGAGTGATACTAAGGATGTTTTAAATGCCCTGGGATTTCCTGCTATGACTGCTCATCGAGTTATGGGTCGTGGTAAACAAAAAGCCATAATTGGAGAAGTATCATTCGAAATCCAAAAAAAAGAACTCTTAAAAGAAGAGGGAACCATGCGTTACATTCCCAAAAGATTACTATCTCTAATAGTGGATGATGAAGATGCTTCCCTGGTGGTGGAAGCCATAATGAGGGTTAATCAAACAGGGAATAGGGGGGATGGTAAAATCTTTGTATCACCTATTGAAGAAGCAGTACGGGTTAGAACTAAAGAAAGAGGGATTGAAGCCATAAACTGATAATGAATATATCCCTTATGATGGCTTGTTAAAATAAAGATTATAAAAAATATTTAAGACTATTAGGAGAATAATTATGCCTCATGACCTTTTTGAAGTGGATAAATCTATTCCTGAAAGAAAAAAACATATTTATATTAAAGATAATGCCGACCCTGCGCAGGAAATCCCTTCCTGTAACACCAAAACCATACCTGGATGTATGACCGAAAGGGGATGTGCTTTTGCGGGGCTTAAGGGAGTTATTACTGGAGCGGTAAAAGATGCTGCTCATGTGGTACACTCGCCAGTGGGATGCACTGCTTATGGATATGGAACTAAAAGATATCCAACCACCTCGGACATGCCTGATGGTGGGAAATTCCCTCTGGAAAACTTTAATCTGAAATATATTATGGGAACTGATCTTAAAGAATCAGATGTGGTATTTGGAGGAATGAAAAAACTTAGACAATCCATATTAGAAGCAGCTAAAGAATTTCCAGAAGCAAATGCCATATATGCCTATGCTACATGTACCACTGGTTTAATTGGGGATGATATGGATGGGGTGGTTAAAGAACTATCTGAGGAACTGGGAAAAGATGTGGTGGCCTTCAATGCCCCTGGATTTTCAGGACCCACCCAGTCCAAAGGACACCATGTGGGTAACCATACTCTTTTCCAGCACCTGGTAGGGACTAAAGAACCCCCAGAAACCACACCTTATGATGTTAATCTCATTGGAGAATACAACATTGACGGAGATTTGTGGATACTTAAACCCTATTTTAAAGAGATGGGGATTAATATTCTCAGTACTTTCACCGGGGATTGCTGTCATGACGAGATTTGCTGGATGCACCGGGCTAAACTGAGCCTGGTTCGTTGCCAGAGATCAGCCACTTACATAGCAGATCTCATTGAAAAGGAATACGGCGTACCCTACATGAAAGTGGACTTTTTCGGTCCTACTTATTGTGCTGAAAATTTAAGAGCCATTGGAAAGCATTTTGGGCTAGAAGATAAGGCAGAGGAGGTCATAAAAGATCGTATGGATAAGATAAAACCTGATTTAGAATTTTATAAGGAAAAATTGCAGGGTAAAAAGGTATGGGTTTTTTCAGGAGGGCCTAAAAACTGGCACCTTCCCCGTCCACTGGAAGAATGCCTGGGGATGGAAGTGGTGGCAGTATCCACCATGTTTGAACATGAAGATGGTTATGAAAAAATCAAAGAAAGGGTAAAGGAGGACACTGTTATTGTGGATGATCCTAACTCTCTGGAAATGGAAGAGATTGTAGAAAAATATCAACCGGATATAATGTTATCCGGGGTTAAAGAAAAATATCTGGCTCATAAACTACAATTACCCTGTGTACTTATCCATTCCTATGAAAATGGACCTTATATTGGATTTGAGGGCTTTATAAATCTGGCAAAGGATATTTATGCTGCAATTTACAATCCGGTGTGGGATATGGTGGAGTTCCAGGAAGAGGTAGAAGAAACCCCGGAATTAAATGAAGAAATTAATCAAAGTGAAAATATAAAACTAAAGGCATAATAACACTTTAAAACTATTAATATGCCTTATTAATACTAGTATGGAAAATTAAAGGATATTACTAATCCTATATTATAATCGCTGGTGGAGGCGGGATATAAGGATTTCAATTACAGGTGATGATTAAATGAGTGCGGTAAAAGTAACTAAAAGAGATAGGAACGTTATTATAAATCCCCTGGTAACCTGTCAACCACTGGGGGCTATGTTTGCAGTAGCAGGTATGAGCAGGGGCCTTCCACTGGTCCATGGTTCACAGGGATGCTCTACCTTCGTGAGATACGGATTTTCCCGTCATTTTCGGGAACCTTCTGAAATTGCAGTAACTTCTTTGCATGAAGATGCGGCAGTATTTGGGGGAAGAAGAAATCTAATATCTGGATTGGGAAATTTAGCAGCAAGATTTACTCCTGATTTGATTGGTGTAGTTACTACCTGTTCTAGTGAAATCATTGGAGATGATGTGGATGGGTTTATTAAAACTGCCCGACAGGAAATCAAAGAAAGCCTGGGGGAAAATGCGGCTGAAAAAATAAAAATTGTCGCTATTAATACTCCCAGTTTTGTGGAACACCACTACCGGGGATATGATAATGCCATAAAAGCTCTGGTAGATCAGGTGGCCTTAGAACCAGTTAACTGCAATGATAAATTGAATATTATACCGGGAATAGTAAATCCGGGGGATATCAGAGAGATAAAGCACATAATGAATATGATGGGTCAGCAAAGTATAATGCTTACTGATACCTCCGACCCCTTTGATTCCCCATTAAGGCCGGGTTCTACTCAGTTTAAACCATACTATCCTAAAGGAGGCACTTCTGTTCAGGAACTGGAAGATTGTTCAAATAGTTCAGGTACCATATCTTTGTGCAATTATGGTGCCCAGGCAGCCGAGGTGCTGGAAAGAAAATATAAAGTCCCTTCTGCTGTAGGCCCCTTTCCCATTGGACTACAAAATACAGATCAGTTTCTAAGAAACGTTAAAAAGTTCAGCGATGCGGAAATAACTGATGAATTACTGGATGAACGCGGATTACTGGTTGATTCAATGGCAGATATTGCTTCCCGATATCTTTTTGGGAAAACAGCTGCTATTTACGGTGATCCAGATATGGTGACTGGAATTGCCCGTTTTGTTTGCGAGCTGGGTATGACTCCCCAGCTGGTATGTAGTGGAGTCGAAAACCAGGAATTTGTAGATGATATGAAAGAAGTTTCCAAAAAAGCAGATGGCGAGGTGGAAATAATGTATGGCCAGGATTTGAGGTCCATGGAAGTCAGACTGGAGGAAGAACCAGCAGATATCATAATTGGCCATTCTGATGGTAGATTAATTGCCCAGGATCTGGACATACCTTTAGTAAGGGTAGGTTTTCCTGTTTATGACCGGGTAGGTTATCATAGGGTTCCCATTGTAGGTTATAGGGGAGGAATAAACCTCCTGGATCGAATAACCAACACGGTACTGGAGGAGTACTATGATCCGGTGCACTGGAAACTACAACAGTAAAATATTTTAAAGCAATGGGAATTTCCTTTTTCCATTTATTTATTATTAATCTGAAGGTCATGAAATGACAAAAGAACAACATAAAAAGGCAGATAATACTAAAAATAGTGAAAATGGGAGTATATTAGATTTTTCTCCCCTTCCAGATAGTATTATAGATGCCCTTGAATCACGGGAAAAACACCGCTGTTTTAAAAAAGAAGGGAAACAATCCACCCCTGATTGTAATAAATCATCCATACCAGGGGCAGTTACCCAGAGATCCTGTGTTTATGGTGGGGCCCGGGTGGTGCTGATGCCCATTACCGATGCGGTGCACCTGGTACATGGTCCCATAGGCTGTGCGGCCTGCACCTGGGATATCAGAGGAAGCCTTAGTTCCAGTAGTAAATTATACAAAACAGGATTTTCAACCAACTTACAGGAAAAAGACATAGTATTTGGGGGGGAAACAAAACTTATGGATGTCCTGCTGGAAATAAACCGGATATATCATCCTCCGGCCATATTTGTCTATGCCACCTGTGTGGTGGGTATCATTGGAGACGATCTTAAAAAAGTATGTGAATTGGCCCAAAAGAAAACTTCCACCAGGATAATACCGGTTCAATCAGAAGGATTCAGAAGTTTTAATAAGTCGCTGGGGCATCAATTAGCAGGTGATGCATTACTGGATTATGTAATTGGTAGTTCCCATGAAACTACCTTAAATCACCCTTTTACCCTGAATATTGTGGGTGAATTTAATGTAGCCGGGGATTTATGGGGTATAAAACCATTACTGGAAAAAATGGGCATACATGTACTTTCCACTCTAACTGGAGATTCCCGGGTGGAGGAGATTGCCCGATCCCATCAGGCCCATTTGAATATTGTTCAGTGCCAGAAATCCTCTAATTATATCGCCCGGCAGATGGAAAAAAAATATGATATTCCTTATCTCAAGGTTAACTTCTTTGGAATAGATGATACAGCCAGCTCCCTGCGAGATATTGCCCGGTTTTTTAATGATCATGGAATGTTAAAAAAGACAGAACAGTTGATAAAAGAGGAAATAAATAAGGTAGAAGACGCCATTAAACCTTACCACGATGCACTTAAAGGCAAAAAAGTAGCGGTTTATGTGGGAGGTAATAAAGCATGGTCCCTTATACGGGCTTTTGAGGAACTGGAAATGGAAGTAATTATGACAGGGACCCAGAATGGACTACCTGAGGATTATCAGAAAATCAGAGACACGGTAAAGGAGGGAACATTGATTGTTGATGATTCCCCGGTAATGGAACTTTACCATTTACTGAAAAAATATAAGCCTGATCTGGTGATTTCTGGTGCTAAAGAAAAATACATGGCTCTGAAAATGGGGATACCTTTTTGCGAATTTAACCATGACCGGATAACCTCTTTTTCTGGTTTTCGGGGATATATAAATTTTGCAAAAAATCTGGACCAGGCGGTATCCAGTCCAGTATGGAATTATACTGAAAAAAAACTTAAAAATGGAAGAATTAATCAATTTAATGAGGTCAAAAATGCCAAAATCTGAAAAAAACTTCCAGGAGGGGTGTGGAGGTTTTTTTATTAAGGATGTGGAAAATTCTCTCTCCCAGAAGGGAATGTTTTTGTCATCGACTGATAAGAAGTTTGCAGTTATTAATCCCGCCAGAATGTGCCAACCTTTAGGGGCGGTGCAGGCTCTTTTGGGAGTAAAAGGTGCTATGCCTTTGATACACGGGTCCCAGGGATGCAGTACCTATATGAGGTTCCAGCTATGCCGCCATTTCCGGGAACCCATAAATATTTCTTCCACTTCCATGAGTGAAAGTACAGTGGTTTATGGTGGTGAGAAAAATCTTATCAAAGCTTTGGATACTATCACCAGGCAATATGAACCAGAGCTAATTGGAGTAACTTCCAGTTGCCTTACCGAAACTATAGGGGATGATATGGATTTAATAATCCGCAATTTCCTTAAAGATAATAATGATTTTCCGGTAATTCCTATCTCCACTCCCAGTTATGCGGGATCTCATGTGGAAGGTTATAACCATGCCTTGCGGGCCCTGGTGGAAAAACTGGTAAACCCGACTTCTGTGCATTATTCAGAGGAAAAATCAACTTTTGAATCTTCCTACATTGATAATAAATTGAATAATCTAAGAAGAGATCCTAAGTACGTGAATAAAAATTATAATGTGAAAATAAATTTAATAACCGGATTGATATCTCCCTCTGATGTTTTTACCATAAAAGATTTACTGCAGGAAATGGAATTGGAAAGCATTATTCTAACCGATACCTCCCAATCACTTCATTCCCCTTTAAATGGAGAAATTAATTTTCTTCCTTCACAGGGGACCACCATTGCTCAAATAAAAGATACAATTAATTCACGGGGTACTATATGTTTATCCAGACATGCTGATTCTGCAGGAGTATTTCTGGAAAAAAATTTCGGGGTTAAATTAATTAATATTCCGTTACCAGTGGGTTTAAGTGCCACCGACCAGTTTGTAGAGACATTATCTGCTGTGGGAAATAAGGAAATACCTGAAAACATAAAGTTAGAGAGGGGTCAGCTACTGGATGCTATGGTGGATGCCCATGCTTATAATTATAAACGCCGGGTGGCCATTTACGGTGAGCCCGACATGGTAATTGGACTCACTCGATTCTTAAGTGAATTGGGAATGCATCCGGTGGTAGTATGTACCGGAACACAAAGCAATATATTCCGGGATGAAATAGGGGTTATGGCTTTAGAATATGGCCATGATATACACATAATATCGGGAGGAGACCTATATGACCTGCAACAAAAAATAGTAGAAGAAGACGTAGAACTGCTTTTGGGAAACTCCTATTCGGCTAGAATTGCCTCTGAAAAAAATATTCCTTTAATTAGGGTGGGATTTCCTGTTTTTGACCGTATAGGTGCTCAAAGAATCAACATAACTGGTTACAGGGCTGGATTAAATTTTCTGGATAAAGTCACCAACACCATTATGGAGAGATACTATGATCCGGGAATACAGGAGAAAATATGAAAATAGCAGTGGCATCTTCCAATGGCAAGGAAGTGGATTATCACTTTGGGAATTCTCCCCATTTTTTGATTTTTGAACTGAAAAATATTAAGGTCAATTTTCTGGAAATAAGAAATACAGGACCTGAGAAACTTAAAAACCATGATGATATGTTTAATATTAGATACGAGCTATTAAAAGATTGCAAAATAGTTATATGTTCTAAAATAGGCAAAGAACCTTTTATTAAACTTAAAAAAATAGATATAAACGTTTTAGAATATGAAGGTGATCTTAAAAGTGCTATCTTTAAGGCAGCGGCCTTTCTTAAATAACATTTTAACAGAAATCCTTATATTAGTATAGTTCAAAAATTCTAGTTTATATATCAATTTCTAAAATCAATTAACAGGAGAGATATTATGGCTAAAGTAGTTATAGATCATGAAGATTGTGAAGGAGCAGAATGTGCAGAATGTGTGGATGTATGTCCTATGGAAATTCTGGTAGTGGATGAGGATAAAATAAAGGTACACAATGCAGAAGAATGTAATGAATGTGAAGTTTGCGTGGATGTATGTCCTGAGGACTGCATCGAAATAAACTAATATTTTTTATTTTAGTTATTTTGGAAAATAACTTTTATTAATTTTATGAAAAAATTTTATACTACCTGCACCAGGGACTGCCCTGGTTCCTGCAGCATAAAGGCCCGGGTAGATCAGGGAAAAATAAAATCTTTGCAGGGAAACCCGGAACATCCTATAACTGCCGGGTTTTTATGTAAAAATACAGCTCATTATCTTCAAAATCGTTTCTACAGTCACCAACGTATTTTAGATCCATTAAAAAAAGTCGATGATTTATGGGAGCAGATAAAATGGGATGAGGCTCTTGATTTAGCTGCCATAAAACTTCAGGATACTGCAGAAGAATATGGTAGTAATTCTATTTTGTATTATCAGGGTTTTGGGGCTAGAACTGCTCTTAGATTACTCAATAATCGGTTTTTCAATTTAATGGGTGGGGTAACCACTCTTAAAGGGACTCTTTGTGGTGGAACGGGGCAGGCCGGACAGGAAATGGATATGGGCCTTAGAATATCCCATGATCCTCTGGATCATCTTAATAGCCAGGTTATTATAATCTGGGGTCGCAACCCGGCTGTAACTGATATTCATTTATGGAGAATCCTTTTAAAAGCCAGAAAAAAGGGCACATCCCTGGTGGTAATTGATCCGGTTAAAAATAGCAGTGCCTGTAACTATGATTTATTCCTGCAACCCAAACCCGGATCAGATCCCTATCTTGCCCTGGCTGTGGCCCGAATTATAGTTGAAGAACACCGGCATAATCTGGAATTTATTGATAAACACACTATTAATTTTTCTCAATTCAAAAAACTATTATACCGCTATTCTCTAGAAGAACTCTCTAAACGTTGTGATGTTTCTTTGGAAAAAATCACTGAACTGGCTAATTTATATACTTCCGGAACCAGCAGCATCATCGCCGGCTGGGGGGTGCACCGCTATTACCAGGGCCATCTCAGCCTCAGATACATGGATGCCCTGGCAGCCCTCAGCGGTAATATTGGTGTTTCAGGTGGTGGAGTAAGCCAGGGATTTGATGAATATGCTTATTTTGATGAAAAATGGAGAGGGGATGAATTGGCCACAAATTCCCGTAAAATATCAATGCCTCTCATTGGGCAGGCTATTTTAAATACCAGAAATCCGCCTATAAAAATGATTGTAGTCACTGCAGGTAATCCCCTGGCCATGGCCCCCAACTCCATTAAGGTTAAAAAAGCATTTAAAAAGGTAGAATACTGTATTGTAATGGATCAGGTAATAAATGACACCGGCCAGGAAGCAGATTTATTTTTACCCACCACCACCTTTCTGGAAGATATGGATTTGGTGGGAAGCTATGGTCATAATTACCTTTCACCCCTTAATCCGGTGATAAAACCCAGGGGAGAGGCCCGGTCAGAATTATGGATATTTCAGGAACTTGCAAATCGACTTGGTTTTAAAAATGAAATGAAAGGAAGCCCCTATTTCTGGCTAAAAAGGATAGCCCGTCCAGTTATAGAAAAAGGTTTTAGTCTGGATGATATTTTAAAAAAACCAGTTAGACTGCCAGAAATTCCATTTACCCCTTATGCTGATAAAAAATTTTTCACTTTTTCAGGTAAATTTGAGTTTGTACAGAAACTCCCTGAAGAGGATTCTTCAAAAAAAGAATATGATTTGCACTTATTATCCATAATGCCTTCCTGGTGGATTGGCTCAGAAATACCGGACTGTGAACATGGAAAAGGATTTTTAGAGGTAATGATCCATCCTAATCTGCTGGATAAACACCGGATTGAAAACGGAGAAATAATAATTCTGGAGTCCAGCACAGGTAAGCTTAAAGTGAGAGTAAATGCCAGTAAAAACACCAGAAAAGATGTGGTGGTAACTTACCGGGGGGGTTGGGTAAAATATAATAAAGGAATCAACGTAATAACCCAGGATATGCTCAGCCAAAAAGGACAGGGCACTCCCTTTTATGAAACCAGAGTTAGAATAAAAAAATTAGTTAGTTAAAATAAAAAAAAGATTTAGAATTTACAGTTTTATTTAAAAAATAATATTATTTTCCAGAATATTATCTTTCCAATTCTCCTGCAATGAACTTATTAACCTTTTCTGCTGCTATATCATCTGTAAACTGTTCTGGGGGGTGTTTCATAGTATATGATGATATTGATGTCAAAACACCACCTATTCCTCGGTTTAATGCTAATTTACAGCACCTTATAGCATCTATAACGCATCCTGCTGAGTTAGGAGAGTCTTCCACACTAAGACGTAACTCAATTTCCATAGGAATATCTCCAAAGGTTCTACCTTCCATACGCAGGAAACATATTTTATTGTCTTCCTGCCAGGGTACGTAATCACTGGGGCCTATATGGATATTGTGGGGATCTATTCTCTCTCCTAAAACCGATTGCACCGCTTCGGTTTTTGACTCTTTTTTAGAATCTAAGCGATCCCGATTAAGCATGTTCAGAAAATCAGTGTTTCCCCCGGTATTGATTTGATAAGTGCGATCTAACTTAACTCCCCTCTCCCGGAAGAGATTGGCTAAGGTACGGTGGGTAATGGTAGCTCCAATCTGGGCTTTAATATCATCTCCCACAATAGGAATGCCTTTTTTCTCGAACTCAGCAGCCCATTGGGGGTCGCTTGCTATAAAAACTGGCATGTTGTTAATGAAGGCCACACCTGCATCCAGACAGCACTGGGCATAGTACCGGCTTGCCTCTTCAGATCCCACTGGTAAGTAACTTAATACCACTTCTGCACCACTATTTTGCAAAGTTTCCACTACATCAACTGGTTCTTCATCAGCAACTAAAAAGGTGTAATCCTCTTCATAGTTATCCATATGGGTGGCCACACCATCCAGAATATGTCCCATGGATACCTTAACTCCACTGGAGGGTATATTATCGCAGAAGACCTTAGTGCAGTTTGGTCGGGCAAAAATAGCCTCATTGACATCTTTATCTACTTTTCGTTTGTCTATATCAAAAGCAGCTACCACCTCTATATCACCGGGAAGATATCCTCCTATATCCCAGTGCATAAGTCCAATGGCATCTCTTGCGTTTTTATCCTGGTAGTAATGTATTCCTTGGATGAGGGAACTTGCACAATTACCCACACCGATTATTGCTATTTTTATTTTATCCAATTGAAACACCTTAATCTCTTTAAAAAATGCGCCTGTAATTCTAAAATTAATATCATAAATATAAGCTTTCTAATATTTAATCCAAATTCCATTTGACTTACTTTATATTAGGATAAGATATAATTTACCCTTAAAAATTTAATCATTAAACTTAGTTTTATTTAGAACAATATAATAGTTATGGTCTAATATAAATCATTTACTTTCCTAATCTGCTTTATCAAATATTAAATGTTTCGATTAAACCTGTATTATAGGATAGGCTATTAAGGAGGATAATAACGCCAGATTTAATTTATTTTTTTATTATAATTTACTTTCATTGAATTAATCTTTTAAATATCAATATTTTTTTTAAGAAAATAGCCAATTTAGTAATTTTATATCCTCTTTGAACCTCGAGTTAAAAAAAATTAATCAGAATAATTAATTTTATCTATATAATTAGTAAAAATTAGTGGTTTTATACCACATTTTTTACTGAATTTAAATTTTATTTACTGGCTACTACTGCTTCACCAGTTTTAATGTCTCAGCTGCCTTTTATTTTCTCTAAAATTAATTCAGCTACTTTTTGGCGCATGACATGACTTGCAATCAGTTTGGAGGCTCGTCTGCAACATATAAGCCTTCTTTTACTTCCCCATAGGGTGCACCGATTTCATCAAGGATTTTTTGTCCGGGTTCTCTTACGGTGAGTTTATTCATCCAGTAACCGCCTATCCAGAAACCTCCGCCCAGGTAATTGTTGCTTTCAATGATTAGTGTCTAACGCCGTTTCAGCGAGTTTTTTGTAGCTACGAGTCCACTTGGAACTATTACATCACTTTCAATGTAATCTATAAATTCGTTTGCAAATCCTTCTACAATAGCTTACATCTTTTTTAGATATTTTCCATGATCATGGATTCAAATAGGTCAATTCCTAATTGTTTTAGCAAATCTTCTCCGGAAATTTCTTCTGTAGAGATTTCTTTTTCAGTTTCTGTTCCTATTCCATCAGTGATTTTCATTTTCATTGAATCACATCTGTGTCTAATTTCATTTAAATGACATTTTAGATAATTTATAAAGCCTAAATTTGATATTATAATCTATTAACCCTATAAATTCCTGTTTACATTTTAAAGAATGCAGTTTGATAGTTTTCAGGCTTGATTAAACCATATATTTCTTAACAATAGTTATATAACTTACATATAAAGATTGCGCCCTGATATTTGCGCTTTAAACTTAAAAAAGAGATTTAAATCCGTTTACATATTAAAATTTAGAATAAATTCACTTTATTACTGGTATTTTCCTTTAGGAAACCCGCGTGCACGGGGTGGTTTTAAAATTTCAACTGCATCAGACCTTAAAAGAGCATTTACAGTTGCACTTAATGAACAGAGGGATCCAATGCCCTGTGCAATCTTTTTATCGCCATCAAGCAGGTGAACTGTTATATAATCTTCAAGGGTTACATCTCCTCGTACTCCTGTATCTTTCATCCTCTTTAAAATGATATTTCCCATTGCTCCCATGGATTTATCAACCCAGAAACATTTTAGAGGACACATATCACAGTAATTTTTAAATATCTTGTTCATGACTTCCTTTCCAAAGCCTGCAGATATTTCTGCCCTTATGGTGGCATAAGAAGTGCAGCATCCAAAATTCGCCCCTATGATTTCTCCATATTCTACAATGTGTGCAAAAACTCTTCTCCTCTTCCAGGAGACAACATTTTCAATATCTCTTTCGTATTTCAATTTTCCAGTATTTGAAGCGTCCCTATGCTTTTCTTTTACAATATCAAAGATTCTTTTATTTCTTGAAGCTGCTATATTTATAGCGCAAATTGGACAAAATGCAGAAACCGCATCTGATATTAACCCATCTTCACTGTCATATAGATACGCAGCTATACCAATTCCTTCTCTTTTAATTTCAACACGTCCGCCCTCGCCCAATATCATACCTATTACTGTACCTGCCGGTGCAATAACTCTTCCATATCCATACATTGCAGAAACTTTCTTTCTATCTTTTTTACTTGTTAAAATATTATTTAACTCATTTGAAGCATTTTTAGGGATTATTCCAGCGTTTATCTGGGCTTTTAAAATAGCAGGAGGCCATACTATGTCAGTGCCTTCTCCTATAACTTCACCTTCGCTATCGACTATTTTTGCTTCTATCCCTTCAGGTATTTCGCGGGAAATGGCTTTTCCTCCACTTTCTGAAAGTTTTTTCAGTGCAAGATGGCATATTCCACATGCACCTTCCTGAAATACAATTTCTTTTTGAATTCTTGAAAGTACTTCATCTACATTCATGAAGTCCTCCTCCTAATTCATTTTTTAATTGTTTTAACGGAAGATAAAACCTTTTTAACTTCTTCATCAAAACTAATATCTTTCATTACTTCCAGAACCTTCTCAAGCTCTGCATTTGTTTCTGGATACTTTGGAACAGCCGTACATCCACCTGCTGGCAGTATGGAAATATCAAAGGTCCCAATTTTTTTCCCTATTTCTTCAATTTCAATCTTATCAAACCCAATTAGAGGACTTAATACAGGCATAGCAGTTGAATATCTTGTTGCAAGTATGTTGGGGAGTGTTTGAGATGCAACCTGTCCTAAACTACTTCCATCCACGATTGCAAGAGCTCCTTCCTGTTTTGCAAGTTTTTCTGCAATTTTATACATCCCACTTTTACAGAGAACACATGTTAAACGTGAGGGTGCATTTTCAATGCATTTTTTGAGGTATTCTCCATATTTAATTTCGTAAAATTTTAATTTTGAAGAGGAATATTCGCTGAGTTTTTCAATGATTTTAAGTACCTTCTCATTTGATCCTGAAGTATATGGATAATTATTAAAATGAAGTACTATAACTTCACAGCCTCTTTTCATCATTAAAAATGCTGCAACAGGTGAATCAATACCTCCAGATACCAGCGCAACCACTTTGCCCTGAGTTCCCACTGGAAGGCCCCCTAATCCCTGGATTTTCTTATGGAAAATAGGCACAGTAGATTTTTCTAGTGATTGATTTTATGAGTCTTATTTTTTAGGATAATGATCTTCCATAAGTTTTATAGCTTATAAAAGACAACATATCCTTGGTTTTAACAATGGTATGTTTAGATTCAAACTCTAATAAATTTTTCGGAAAAAAGAATTACAAATCGGAGATTTGTAAACTTGAAAATCAGAGTTTTCAAGATTCCTTTTTCTCAGCTTTTGAAAACTACAACAACGATTATGAATACACATCAAAAGGCGTCCTTAGAAAAATCACACCACCCACATGCTCAAATTGTGATACACAGATGAATCACAACGGTTATAACACTTACACCAAGAAAAACTTAGGCAGTGTTATAATAGGACGTTATGTTTGTCCTTTTTGCGGTGAATTGGATGAGGAGAATCGTGAATTCTGGGAAAGTCTGAAAAAAGAATTTTTCAGTGCATTAAACCCTATTTATCAGAATTTAAGGACGCACCATGTTTCTTACTAGGGTATTTAACAAGTAATGAAACATATTTTCAAACGGG
>JAHRFX010000081.1 GCA_019084405.1 Methanobacterium sp. | reverse complement strand
TTAATCGATTAAGCTTGGTTTTCGCTTATAATCTAGTTACATTCATTTGTATGATTTTTGTCTAAACTTGTCAGTTATTATATTTGGTTTCATAGTATTTAAAGTTTTCGACTCTGAAAATTCATCTATGACTTACAGAAGTCATAGTATTCTTTCAGGTCTGAGATAAAATATAAAAAAGTAACTATTAATCACTCAAACTAAGAAATTAATTGGTTTTGTATGATCTCATAGCTTCTTCTAATATCTCAGTAAACTTTAGATCTTTTTTTAGTTCCTCCAGTTCTTCAATGGAGAATATTTTCAAAACATTATCCTTACATGCATCCACACATGCTGGAATTATCTTGTCTGAATCCATACAGAGAGTACATTTTTGAACAGATTTTTTTTCCTCGTCAATTACCAGCATACCCACCGGACAGGCAATCATACATAGTCTACACATGATGCATGATTTCTCATCAACCATCAATGTTTTATCGTATTCTTTTATGGCCCCGGTGGGACATATTCTAGCACAGGGTGCCTTTTCAGGATGACATTGCAAACAAAAAACAGGCATATTACCTATTTTTTTTGCTCTGGCCACTCCATGTTCTCTTTTACAGGCATTAATACAATCCTGGCATTCGCTGCAACGTTTGGGATTAAGTACCATCAATGTTTTCATTTAAACACCATTTATTCTAAAAAAAAGGAAAACCAGATTAAAGTTTTTCCAGAAGGTAGTCCGGTACTGCAGAAGAATCTCTAGGCCCCACTGCTACTTCCCAACCGCTATCATCTTCAATTTCACCACTTACCGGTGCAGCTAATCCGGGAATAATCATTTTCTTATGATTAACCTTATTTTCTATATCTGTTTCTTTAATAAGATCTGCAACTGATTTACCATTTAATTGTCCACCAGCCAACGATACATCTACTGCTCGTCCTTCAGTGTCCAGTACTAATAGGTATGTATTAGCTTTTCCTGATTTTAAGTCCCCTTCAACAGTATAGTAGGTGAGAGCAAAATTAGTGGTTAATACTACCGGGGAATCTTCACTCACATCACCAAACTCGTACAACCCTGCATCTACAGCCTGTGGTTTACGTGGATCAGTAAATAATCCCTGTCTCAAAGTAAGTACTGGTATTAATTCCCATATATCCGTTCCGTTAAATATAAGCATGTCGGCATACTTATTGAGCATGGTAGCAGCTACAGTAGCCTCTTTTATGCCTTTAGTAACCGAATCTTCCTTACTACCTAATCTCATCAATGCAGGTATTCCCATAATAGGGAAACGGAAATCCTCATCTTTTTCTTCCACAGCCAGTCTTCTAATCATTACAAAATTATCCAGGGTATCTCCAATTCCATCCCCTACAAATGTTCCCGGATCAAGCACTATGTCTTTAATTCCCTGGGATCTCAGACTGTGGGAGAGTTGCTTCATCTTTTCCAGATCCCCGGGTACAAACAATGCAACCGGACATTGATAATCCAGGGCCAGTTTAGCCATTTCTTCTAGATTGTTCTCAGTAGCAGCATAGATTAATGGCCTTTCGTCCCCCACCACTTCCAATGCTGCTTTCATATTATCGGGATCCATAGTACATAAAATTAAAGGATAAACAGAATTTTTAAGTCGGGATACTGTTTTAATAAACTTTTGGCGGTCTCCAGATTTATTACGTACGGCAATAGCATCCAGGGTCAATAATTCACCGGTTCTTTCAAATTCCGTGTTTTCTATTATTTTTATCCTTTCTTCCAGTTCACTTTCTTCTAATTCATCGTGAACATCAATTACCAGGGCAGTGGGATTGTAGTAAGTAAGTTCATACCGGTATAATACTTCGTCTCCACCAATAATTACCTGTTTGTCTCCTTTTCCAATTGTTACTTCCCTTACTGCAGGAGCGAGTATTTTTTCCAGTTTTTCCATTCCTTCTGGATCAAGGGGAGTGCATAATTTTAAATCAGTTTCTTTTTCTGATAATTTAGTGGCAAATGCCATACATGATGCCTCCCCACAGTCCTCACAGTTGGTTTTAGGGAGAAGTTTATAAATATCCATAGCAGTAACTTTCAAATTTAAACCTCCTTCAAATTACTTTAAGCTTTAGCCCTCCAGTTGAGTTATCCAATCACTTATATCCGGGAGATCTGTAGTCATGTAGTCCTTGACAAAAGTTCCCCCTATTTCCCGGAGTAATTTAACTGAAGTCGGGTGGAGCATCATGAAGATATCCACCCCATTGAGCATCATGGTCAGGCCAGTAAAAATTTCCCAGATAGGTCCCCTATAATCAGTAGGTCCCCATTCCTCTTTTTTCATCCATGCTTCTCTGGATCCCCAGGCGTTGGTGGTTCCTGATGACATGGGCATCTGCAGGTCGGTATCGCCTTTTAATGCTGCTAATCTGGTTCTGGTCATTATGTCAATTGAAAATTCAATACCATAACCTAAAGCACAGGTAGTGGGGTCCATGACAATGTCATTTTGAGTCAGTCCTTCTTTTAAGAGATAGCGATTCAGGGTTTTTTGCATATTAACATCAGTTATGGACCAGGAAAGTACCGCATGGTCATTATTCACAGCGGCCTGTGCTACTTTTTGATAGTCCAGATCAAGGTTAGCCGATGCTAATAGACATCTTTCACCCTGGGCAGCTTCAGCAGCTTTTTCTAATACCAGTGGATCTTTAACCGGGTCTCCGGAAGCCCCTATTACCAGGGGAACATCCACTGCCTGGAGTACTTCTTCAATATCATTAGCTGCCTCTCGGGGTGATTTATCCATAACTTTAGGCCCGGTTCCGATAAGATGAATGGTTACCATATTGGCCCCAAATTCCTTAACTGCTTTTTTAGCCCATTCTCCCGGGTGATCCATTACATCTGAGAAATGTTCCCGTATAGGTCGAGGAAGACCCGGCATGGGAATATCAAATACATCAAAAGTTACCACCGGAGCATTGGGTTGTGCTTCTTCAAATCGATATAAAGCCTGTTGACCTCCTAAATACACTGGCTTTCGGCTTCCTTTCCCCAGTTGAACTTCGGCGACTTTTCCAGGATAGTCCTGAATCGGCGGTTTAAAATCTTCCATTGGTAAAACTTCACTAGCAGCTTTTCTGGTTTGAACTGCTTGTTGAACTACTTGCTGGACAGCCGGCATTAGTTGTAGCTCAAGTTCATCAAAATCCATCCTAAAATCATTAATTTCTATTGATTTTGTATTTTCGAGTAGCTTAAGAAGCTGTGTCATTTTATCCATAAACCCACATCCTTTTCATAAATTATTCCTCATTAAAATTTAAGGCCGTACTCAATATCCTTCTTACTGCATTAACTGAATCAGAATCATCAGGTAAATTAATTAAAGGTTTACCTGCCATGTCAAACTCAGATATTAGAGGATCTTCATAAATTACCCCGGCCAGTTCCAGGCCAATTTGTGATATTTTTTGTTTCAAATCTTCCTCATCTTCTTTTTTAAGTCGATTGAGTATTAAATAAAGCTTTTTAAAGTTAATTTCTAATTCTTGTGCCAATTCACCGATTCTATCTGCAGTTAATATTCCCCTGTGTGATGGATCTGTGACAACCAGCATGATATCCACATTGTGGGTAGTTCTACGACTTAAGTGCTCCAGTCCAGCTTCAGTATCAATTATTATGTAGTCATAATTGGAAGAAAGGGTTTCTATAATTTTTCGTAACATGCTATTAACGGCACAGTAACATCCACTTCCTTCCGGCCTTCCCATAACCAGAAGATCAAATCCCTGCGTTTCAATTACTGATTCCATAATTTTATAGTCCAGGATATCCCACTTATTGGCACCGGGTGGTATGTTACCTGCGGCAGTGTCTTTTTTTAATTCTTCTCTTACGTCACCTACCGTTTTATCTACCAAAACCCCTAAAGCTTCTGGAAGATTAGAATCTGGATCGGCATCAATAGCCAGAACATCCTTACCGGTGGTAGACAATAGTTTCACCAGGGTGGATGACACCATGGTTTTACCTGTTCCCCCTTTTCCACTTACTGCTATTATCACATAATCACATCAGTGTTTTAATGAAATTTAAAAGAAAATAGCCATTTAGACTATTTTCTCTTGATTATAACTTTTTCTGCATATATTTTGGCGTTTTTGAAGATGATCTTAACTCCCCCGGCGGCTGGCATGGAAATTTCAGGAGCCATAGTAACCGGAATGGAAGGAATGGTTTCATATTCTGTTTCTTCTGTTTCCTGTGGAGTTTCTTTTTCAATGTCTTCCTTGGCTGATTCTGTCTCAGATTCTTTTATTAAATCCAGTACCGGGTGCTGGTGCTTGGTTATGAAATCTTTAATTTCATTAATGCTGGTGGCCTCTTCTTCAGTGGGAATCTTATCTCTCATTTCTTCCGGCATGAATTCCAGTACTGAATCTTTCATGGCTTTAGGCATCCAAATTACACGACCATATCCACCATCTGCTTGAAGAAACTTAGGAGATCTCATATATTCCAGGGAAAGACCGGTGAACCCTTCCACCTGCTTTCCACCTGAGCACTGCCCGGCCATTGCTGAGAAAGGTATACCTAAAGGAGTTTCTCCTCTGAAATCCCGGTCAACTATGCCAATACCATCCAATTCCGGTATGTAAAATGCTACTGCTTCAAAACATCCGCAGGAGGTGTGAGGATATTCGAATACACTGTGTATGTATACACGTTCTATAGTACCCTGGGATTTTTCTGAAAACGCCGCATTTACATTTTCGTATTCACCTTTTTCTGCATCAATAACTTTCCCTTTTTCTATTTCAAATATAGGGCCATCAGGATCCATTTTAGCTGCAGCTCTGCAATCAAACCAGTTTATAGCTCCACAAAGAGCAGTTCTATCAGGAGTAACCACACACATATGAGATGGTGCAAAGGACTGGCACATCAAACAACCATAGAATACATCCACGTCTTCATCAGAAAGCTCTCTAGATCTGGCATCTCTTTGAGTATACTCATCCCGGGCCATCTCTAAAAAAGATTCTACTTCTTCTTTATCAGTAAAAAGAGTAACGGAGATTTTTTCTATGATGGGGAATTCGTCTCTAAACAATATGGATAATGATTTAGCCAGATGTTCTAATTTAAATCCAGCTTCTAAAGCTTCGGTACTTACCCGACACCAGATTTGATCTCTTTGATTCAAGTGCATGAATCCTTTAACATAGTTACATAGTTCGTGTATTCTTCGTTCTATAACACCTTCTAATTCCTTTTCCAGTTTTTCACCCTGGATCTGGATATTTATAGCAAATGGGAAAATATCTCCCTGGTTCATTTCAGTTAATTCCGGGCCTATAACCTGAATTTTTCCATTTTCCACATCATCTTCAACTTGAACCAGTTCTGCACCAATAGACTTGGGACCTGCCAGTTCTACAAACATGTTTGCGGATCTTATCCTTTCCCCTTCATACATAGGGCTTACATCAACAGGTATGTCTTCAAACATTGAATTCCTCCATTAAACACCTAAATAAATTTAAAATTTTATACATTAATTATCATCAAGCGATTTTCATTTTTTCCAGATAGTTTAACCATTCTTCATCCTTCATATTAGGGAAGGACGCATCTGCATTAGAATGGAAAAATTTACATATGGTTAAAGTTTTAAGATGTGGTGCAAAGTGCTTCAAGGTGGATAGTCCCTGGGAAGCAATGTAATAGATGCACCCAATAAACATTACCAGGTCATGCTGGCCTTCACCATTTACACCCTTCCATTCTGGATCTTTTAATAAATTGGTAATCTCTACTATTCCATAGGGATTGGAATTTGTGTCCCTATCCCTTAATGTTTTATAAGCATCCCCCGTAGTTACTATGGGTATATTCCACTTATTTGCAATGTCAATAGTTAACTTTAAAAGAGGATCCTCTTTTATTATAGGCCCCACCACAAAAAGAGGCCTTTTTGCTCTTTTAATCATCATTTTGGCTGTTTTGGGAGTTACTAAAAGAGCTTGTTTAGGTCCTGCAATGGCCGTTGGTTGCCAGGGGATAATTCTCTCATACATCTAATCTACCTCATCATGGCTATTTAGCATCAGCTTTGGGATGTGATTTATTTTTAAAATTCTCTGGTGAAGATTGGCCTTTAAAATCTCTTATAGATGGTTCCGAGATTATTTTCTTAGGTGCCCATCCCCGCTCATCCAATATTGCTTTAATATCTTTTTTATAGGTTATGGGTATGTCTTTTTCTACCCGGATATATTTGTATACGTCTTCAGGGATTGTTCCAAAGTATTTCCGATGAATGTCAATGTAGTGGTTTAATTTGAGCTGTCTGCCCTTAGAAGTATCATTTGGCCTTAAGCAAAGTTTAGCCACTGCTACTGTTGCTTCTTCTCTATTTTCAGCAGCATACAAAAGGTGTTCCGGGGCTGGCTCCCCCTGAACCACCGTTACATTTCTCATATCATTGATTTTCCATTTTTCATCCAGATCTGTCCTGCCCAGGAATAACCTCCTGTATTTTGTTCCATGGGGGCCTAAAACAACGGGTATTCCCCATCTATTTATTCCAGTGGCAATTGCAGCTGCTTTTTGAGAGTATGCGCCCCAGGCCACACCGCATGCCCCTACCCGATTTAAAATGTAATCAGCAATTTCCTCGAAGTTGCCTTCCAGTGGTTTTTTGGCAAAGATGTTGGCAATTTTTATGCATGCTCCCGGTATGTGAGCATTAGATACACAGGAACCTACATTCACCAGTCCTTTAGCATCAAAATCTCCACTGTACTTTTCATAAAGGGTTTTACCATCTTCATCCCTGTATTCTCCAATGGACATGGCTCCACAGCCACTGGTGACCACTATGTAATTTCGTTCCAGAAACTCTTCGGCCATCCGGGCCACGTCACTTGCACCATCAGGATAATTGGTACATCCCACAAATGCAATAACTCCCGGTATGTCCCCCAGTACAATAGGCGCCCCTACCCTCCTTATTTCCACATCCTGAATAGGTCCTCTTCCTGCCCTGATGTTGAATTTTTGTTCTTTAATTTTGTTTTCTCCAATCCGGGCCATCATGGACATAATGGGGAGATCCCTTTCACATTCCTGTTCACATCTACCGCAGCTGTAGCATATATCATTGTCATTTAATTCCTCCATTTTAGAGAAATCACCCTTACCTGCTTCCAGGATGGCACCCATCATAGGAAGGCTGTTGGGGCATACCCTGGTACACCATCCACATTCCGTACACTCACTGGCCATTTCCTGAATTTCATCCATTTCAGGTAAAATTTTTAGTTTTTTACGATCTTTAGATATTTTCAGGGCTACTTTAGTGGCCACTTCCCCTACTTTATCTGGATCCAGAATAAGCGCCCCTTCAATTTGATTATTGACCAGTTGAGATACTATTTTATCTGGATCTTCATTAGTCATATCCGGTAATCCCATACAGCTTTTATCAGTAGTGGCAATTAATTTGGCCTGGTTTTTTTGGGCTTCTTCCACCACATCAGTCCTTATACACTGTTCATCCACCACAATTACATCTGCAACCCCACTCCTGATGAATTTAAGTTGTTTGGAGATGGGTCCCACGACCTTAGCATGTTGATTATACCTGGAAATATCAATTGCTGCACAACAAATACCACAGACTTCCATATTATCTTCCAGGGCGTTATTTTCCACATAATCAATTATACCTGCTCCTGAGGAAACATTATGGCCTATACATAACACTACTGGCTTTTCACGATCAATAGTGCCCATACCCAGCTCCACCAGAGGTGCATCTTCATCACCTTTAGGAAGGTTGAGAGCAACTATTTGAGAGATATCTCCAATTTCTTTTCCCAGATTATCCATTAAACCAGCGTGCAAAGCTTTTGATTCAAAGTCTATATTGCTGCCTTCCTGACCAGTATGACATGCCGAGAGAAGGTGCAGGTTTTGTTCTTCCATATAATCCATGGCTTCCCTCAAGTCACCCAGATTTTTAGGAATTATGCCTACCACAGTCCTTATTATAGGGGCTTCTATCTCAATATTCATTCCCAGGTCAATAGGGAAGTCCTCGCCTTTTTTTTCAATTAGATGTTCAAGTAAATGTCTTGCATGAGCAGAATGTGCCGCTGCACCAATACAGCATGCCAGCAATACAATTCTTGCTTGTTGAGCTTTAATATCTATCCCACATGCTCCTTTTTTACCATCGGTTAGATCACATTTCCCATAAGTACATAAACAGCACATATCACAGAATGGAGCATAAAATGGTTCATATCTATCTAATAATTTCATATCCCATGATCTGAGGTCAGTTACATTAGGCTTGGGAGTAGGTCCCATTTCTAATTCAGATTCTTTTTCTTCTGAATCCTCTCCATCGTAAATAATCTCCCCAAAGGAGATTTTAATATCTTTAGATTTCCAAAAATCATTTTTCAACTCTTTAGGTGCCACATGTATCACCAATCTTATTTACAATTTAATAAAAACGTTATTAATCTGTCAATTAAATTAATTATTAATGATTTATAATGATGATTGTCCTATTTGCATCACGGTATATAAATTTTTGGTATTAATTTTTAGTAAAACTTCCTTAAATTGTATTAAGAAAGTAATAATTTTCAAGATATATGATTCAGATAAGTAATACTATAGTAAAGCTTAATATTATAAAATACTGTTAATATATTCAGGGAGGATTGAATGTGTTTGTATGCCATTAAAAAAAAGGCATAAATAATTTTCTAAAACTTCCTGAAGCAGGATTATATATCATTTAAAACGTGATATGATTAATCTTGCCGGATATTAAATTAAATTAAGGAGGCGTATAATTTGCATATACCTGATGGTTTTATACCCTTATGGCAAGCTGTAATTTATTACATCATAGCCATTATAGTGGGTTTCTATTCTATACGATGGGCCCGCACCAGTCTTGATGAACGTAAAGTTCCCCTGCTTGCTGTTTTAGCAGCAGGTATTTTCGCCATTCAGGCCATGAATATACCCATACCATGGGGTACCAGTGGCCATATGGTGGGAGCCGCCTTGGTGGCCATTGTTATCGGTAGTCCCTTTGCAGGATTTTTGGTTTTAACCACCGTACTTATAATCCAGGCATTATTCTTTGGAGACGGAGGAGTTACTGCCCTGGGAATCAACATATTCAATATGGCCATAATTTCCAGCTGGGTTGGTTTCTATGGATTCAAATGGTTAAAACCAGTAATTAGCGAAGTTCCTGCAGTATTTGTGGCTGCCTGGGCATCCATATTTTTAGCAGCTATTGCCTGTGCCATTGAATTATCCCTGGCCGGTACCTTCCCTTTAACTCTTGGTTTGTACTTCATGGGGCTTTATCACGCTGTAATAGGTATGGTTGGTGAAGGATTAATAACTACCATAGCCTTCCTGGCTATTAAAGGAGTTAGACCAGATCTTATTTCCGGGGAGGAGGTGGGTTCTCATGGATAAATTTGTAGTAGGTGGTTTAGTAGTGGCCATATTAATAGCTATCATGGCCCCCTATCTAGCTTCCAGTGACCCTGATGGTTTGGAAAGCGCAGCTGAAAAAATCATCAATCCCGAAGTCTCCGATGAAGCCGTTTTAGAGTCACCTATGCCTGATTATGTTATACCTTCATTAGGGGAAGACCCTATATCCGGAGTAGTGGCCATAATAATAGGAGTTCTGGTGGTCTTTGGATTGGCCTATGGTCTGGGCTATGTCCTGAAAAAGAAAGAAACTTAAATTATTTCTTTCTTCTTTTTGGAAAACTATATACCTTGAATAAATCTAAATTTTTATAATCTAAATTATATCGAGGAAAAGAATGCACGTTGGAATTAGCCAGATTGAAAGTGAAAGCGGGAAAAAAAGTATTATCCACAGCCTTGATGGTCGTATTAAGTTAATTATAACTCTATGCATCATTATTTATGCAGTATACACTACTAAAATACCGGTTCTATGGGTAATGGAACTGTATCTTTTAGTGCTAATTTTAGTATCAAAAGTCTCATTTTCCTATGCCCTGAAAAGGGTGCTCCTAATTTTACCTTTTGGGGGATTCATCGCTCTTTTCCAACCATTTATAAAGCCCGGTGTGGTTTTATACACTCTGCCCCTGGATATAACTATCACCTACGAAGGGACTATATTTGGAATCCTTTTACTATCCCGTTTGATAGTATGTCTAACAGCAGTGGTTTTATTATCTTCTGTAACCCCCATTCAAGAGATAGTTAATTCCGGAAGGCGTATGGGTTTTCCCCGGGAGCTGGCCCTTATATTGAGCTTGACCATCCGCTATCTTTTCATGTTTTATGATGAATTAGAACGAATCAGGAATGCTCAAAAAACGAGATGCTTTGACATATGGAATAAAAAAACATCTTATATGTGGAGACTGCGACAGATTGCCTATACCATAGTAATGTTATTTTTAAGATCCTATGAACAGGGCGAAACGGTATACTTTAGTATGTTAAGCCGAGGATATTCAGGGGAATCAGATATGTATCAGGAAAAAAAGAAGATAAGTTTGAATGATTACCTTTTCATAGTCTTAACCCTGATTCTGATTCTTTCTATTGAATTAATCCGGCACTTTTACTTTATTTAAAAAAAAAAAATATTATTTAACCCTTATTTTTTAATTTAATAAAATTAGAGTTGTGGTTCCAGCCTTTTCACCATGAAAGCTAGAAATCCCACTACCATAGGGAACAGGAATAAATATAATACCATTATAGCCATGGGAGGCATTATTTCTCCCATCACTGTTGATGCAGCTAAAAGCATAATCAATAATATAACCGGGCCTAAAATGGCTATGAACATGTATATCATGGTAAAGGAGTTTAGCTTCTGGGAATAATCTTTTAATTTCATTCGTAATTCATAAGCAATATCCTCTGCAATTACATTTAAAGTCTTGGCCAGGTCCCCTCCACTATTCAGGGTTCTTGTTATCTGATAAACTGCTCTTTTTAAACCATCAGATTGTATACGTTCCCCCATATCTATTAAAGCAGATTCAGTGGTTTCACCATATTTTATTTCCTCCAGTGTTCGAGCAAACTCTTCTGAAAGAGTACCATAGCCAGACATGGCCACTGAGCGCATACTATCATGTAGACCTAATCCTGCTCTGAGTTCTGTAGCCATTTGGCGCAGAGCATAGGGTAACTCCCTTGAAGCCTCAGATGATCTTTTACCTTTTTGCAGATTAGGTAAAAATAAAATCACAACTGACATCAAAACAACCATTAAAAGCAAAGCCAGGCCTATTTCTATTCCAAAACCCAGGGCCATTATAGCAATAAAAATAATAACTCCCGAACCTAATCCCATACCTATAATAAGTTTAGGATCCAGCCCCTCTTTGTCCTCTTCTTTTAAAATTTCTTCTAGAGAAGCTTTTTGAAAAGCTTCTTTTTTAACTTTATCATCTTCCGAGGGTTTTTTCAAATCTTTTTCAGATTCAATCAGACCTTTGAAAACCTCTATTTCTTCCTGGCTCATTTTCATTCGTTTGATAATGCGGGAAGAAGTTTCACGAGGTTTAAATTCGCCTTTTTTAAAACCGCCTGGTTTAAAGCTATTTGTTTTTATGCCTCCTAATTTATTAACAGGAACCTGAACACCCTCACCCACTTTTTTACTGGAATCTAAAGTAGCTCCGCCGATTTTATCAAAGAGATCCTTAATACTTTTTAAAACCATTATTAATCACCATTAGCTGAATGAAATTATTTCAAATCCAATAAATCCATCTTAATTAATCAAATATATTAACTGCATGAATTAGTTAGCATAGTTATTTGATATATCCTCAAAGTACTCGTTCTAATAGTTCATCTGAGTCGCGATAATATTCATTGATATAATTTCCAACTTCTTCAATGCCCCGTATTCCTTTATCAGCCATGAATTCCAATACCAATCTTCTTTTTTCTATTTCTTCTTCTACTTCCGTGACACTGACTCCTCTTAAATCAGCAATGGCTCGCACGGTTTGACTGGCAATTCCCACATATTCCAGCTTGTCAGTGACGTTGTTCCATTCAAAAACCCGGTTAAGCTGTACATTTCCTTCTTCCATACCCACTACTTCAGCTACTTCAGTTATACGCCGTATGGATCCTCCCTGTGGTCGGTACATCCTGTTTTGCATTATAATAAAATCAAGCGCAGGTATCATAATATTAGGAACATTCATGGGAGGGTTCACCAGTCGGGTGATGGTTTCCCGTGCCGTATTGGAGTGAAGAGTTCCAAAGCCAGAGTGACCTGTGTTAAGTGCTGTAAATAGAGTAATAGCCTCAATACCCCTTACTTCCCCTACAATTACCCTATCAGGACGCTGACGTAAGGAGTTCTTTACCAGAGTATCCATGTCCAGTTCGCCTTTACCTTCAATATTAGGTGGGCGGGTCTCCATCCGCAGTACATGAGTGTGAGGCAATTGAAGTTCCAGAGTATCTTCAATAGTGATTATTCTCTCTCTAGGCGGAACAAATGCGGCTACCGTGTTTAGAGTAGTGGTTTTACCTGAACCGGTACCTCCCGCAATAATCGCATTGCAGGGTTTTACTCCCAGTCCATCAGTACATACCCACATAAATGCAGCCAGATGGGAAGACATGGTTTTAAAATTAATTAGATCAATAACAGTTAAGGGGTCTTTTTTAAATTTACGAATAGTAAGAGATGGCCCATCCGCCGAAACAGGAGGTATGGTGGCATTAACCCTGGAACCATCAGGAAGCCTTGCATCTAAAATAGGGGTTTGCTGGTCAATTCTTCTATTAACCTGACGAGCAATAACATCAATCAATGCTTTAATATCTGAATCTTGCTCAAAAACAACATTGGTTATCATCATACCGATTTTGCGGTGATAAACAAAAACAGGCCTATTTATTCCAATAACCATGATCTCTTCCAAATCATCATCTTTAATCATGGGGTCCAGTTCACCATATCCTAACATTTCCTGAGATATTTGTGAAGCCAGTTTATCAATATTGCGTACCCCTTTAATTCTTAAGAATTCTTTGACTTCTTTGGTAAAGCTCTCTTCATCAACCTGGAATTCATCACCTTTAGAAACTGCAACATCCACTAATTTTTCCCGGATTTCATTAAGCAGGGTCCTTTCCCTATCACTAAATTTAGGAACACTAACATTATAGTTGGGTATTAGTTCCTCTTCTATAATTTCCGTTTTAATATCCGGAGTCATTCTTTTAATAGTTTTAGGGGATCTGGATGTTTTATCCATGATATTATCAATATTAAAAAAAACTTCTTCCTCTTTTAAATCCTGTTCTAATTTTTCAGATTTTTCCTGAGCTTCCACATCAGAATTAGGTATATCGCTTTCTTCTAAATCTTCATCAGAACCGAATTCCCCTAGAAGTTCCTTTAGTATATCTTTCCGTTTCTGTTTCATAAGCCTCAACTATTTAATATGAAACAACCAATATTTAAGCATATGGAATTGGAATGCGAGTGTGGTAACGCATGCATAAAGAACTCAGAAGAAATTCTATTAGAAATAGAGACTGCACATAGCCCCTGCTCTATTTGTTCTCCAATTAAATTAAAGAAGTTCCGTCCTTTAAAAGATCAACTTAATTTAGATTCAATTAACCTCCAGTGGGGGAAATGTGAATGTGGTAAAAGACATATAGATTATGTAATGGCTCATATTCTAAAAATTATGATTAATGAAGAAATTCAACATGATAGAAGCACGCTTAGAAATTCTGCTGTACCATTAATAACTCCTGCGTATCCTTTAAAAAATGAGCCCTACTTGAGAGAAAATTCGTTAATTGTTTTAGCTTCCAAAATGGATGAGAAATGTGCCGAGATTATTCACCGGGAAGTGAGTGAAGTCAAAGCAGTATTAAAAGGTGAAATAAAGAATACTGTTGGTATTAAAGATTTTTCGTCTTCTCCTCATGTTTATGATCTTTTGGCAGGGTGCGATCTCCGTTGCGATCTCCTGAACACCCCATTTGGCCCCATATGTGTTCATAAAAATCAAAGCCAAATTCATATTGAAGTTCCCCGCCACCGTTCCCCAAAAATAACCTCTGTTTCTTTATTTATTTTTGACGTTGCTAACATCCCACTGATGCCGCCTTCGTCTCTCTGGTTATATCCTATCACAATGATCACCTTCAAAGTGTGACACAGGTCACGTGTGAGGATATATTATCCCTAATACGTTTTAAATTTAAGAAATAACACCCAATCTTGATAATTGGTATTCCTTTTCTACCCTTAGTATAATGAATACGTATTGAATTCTAGAAATTGAAGATATTCGGAGGTAGAGCTTATGCATAATAAACTTGTTAATAAACTTAAACTCGCCGATAGTGTTTTTATTGCCGACGGTTGCACAGTAATGTGTGACGTTGAAATCGGTGAGCAGTCCAGTGTTTGGTATAACTCAGTGATTCGAGGTGACCTAGCCAAGATCAGTATCGGGAAATGCACGAACATCCAGGACTTAGTGGTCGTCCATGTAAATGCGAATCAGCCAATTAACATTGGAGACTATGTCACGGTCGGGCACTCTTCAATTCTTCATGGATGTACGATTGGTCGAGGTTCTCTAGTTGGAATGGGCGCGATCATCCTCGACAATACCGTAATCGGCGAGGAAACCTCCATGAAGAATTGCAGAGTGCACGACCGTGACATAGTCTCCAATGTTAA
>JAHRFX010000018.1 GCA_019084405.1 Methanobacterium sp. | reverse complement strand
TATCCGAACTATATTCAGAATTTATCCTCAACATATTCCATTAGTATATAAGTATATACTTATATACTTATCGGTTTTGCTGAAGAAAAACCTTTTTATAAAATGTCATCGAAGGCCTTAAAAATAATTATAAAATACTTTAATTTGGTTACTGGAGGATTTAATAGTCTTGATTATTTTTAAATTAATTTAAGACCTTTTAAATTATTTTTAAGGCCTTCGATGACATTTTATAAAAAGGTTTTTCTTCAGCAAAACCGATAAGTATATAAGTATATACTTATATACTAATGGAATATGTTGAGGATAAATTCTGAATATAGTTCGGATATATCTCAAGAATTAGAAGAGCTATTCAAGGCATTGGGCAATATAAACCGACTGTTGTTAATTTATTCACTCTCTTCAGATGAAATAGAAAAAATCAGTGTTAGTGAAATAGCACAAATGATGGATTTAACCCAACCTGCAGCATCACAGCATTTGAAAGTACTTAAAACTGCTAAAATACTGGATGCTAAAAAAAAAGGAAACCATATATACTACACCTTCAACCAGAGAGCACTTATAAAACATAAAAAAAAGATTGATTTTTTATTTGAATGTGTTTTGTCCAAGTGCAGTGATTTAGAATAAATAGAATATTCCTTAACTGAATCTAAAAAATTAAAAGAATTTTTAAGAAGAATACTGATCCTGACCACGGTAGGAAAAGCAGATAAATAGAATATAAATTGTATAATCCCATTTTTAAATGGGCCCTGCAATCAGTATCCTATCCATTGGTGTGATATCATGAAAGAAATGAACCTCAATAAAGAATTACCAGTAGTAGTTATACCAGATACCATCTTATTGCCTGAAAATAATATGAAATTAAAAATTGGCAAAACCACAGGTAGCGAAATATATTCCCGGGTTGCCCAGGATGATTTCTATGGAATTGCATTGGCAGTAAAAGAACCCAATAGTAACGGGTTATACATAGAATCCGATTTTTACCAGATAGGGACCTTAATCAAGATTGAAAACATCAAAGAGATGAGAGATTTCTATCAGTTAAGTGTGGATATAATAGAAAGGGTAAAAGTAAAAGAGCTTATCCCTGATGAAACAAATTATAAAGCCCTCTATGAAATAATACCGGATATTAATGATCTGGATGCAGAGAACCATTCAGAAATTCTGAAGCATGTAAGAGGCCTGGTAGCAGAGATAAGTAAAAACTTTAAAGGTTCAAAAGGGTATGTGGAACAGGTAAATAAATTCAATGATATTGCCCGGGTAATTGCATTTGTATTCCCCTACGTAAGATTAAACCTGGGAGAACAGCAGGAATTTTTGGAAATACGTTCCTTGAAGAAAAGAAGTTTAAAGTTCCTGGATATTCTGATTGAGCAGAAAGAATCCATACAATTCCAGATGGAAATGGCTGCCAAGTTCAATGATGAGATGAACAAAAAACATCGAGAAAATATGCTCAAAGAGCAGTTAAAAGCCATCCAGGAAGAATTAAATGATTCAGAGGGGGGTTCCGGTAGAAAAGATTACCGGGAGATGATTGAAGAATCACAAATGCCTCCGGAAGTAAGAGAAGTAGCCCTGGAAGAAGTTAATAAACTGGACCGCCAGGGACCACACAGTTCTGAAGAAAATGTAATTCGAAACTACCTGGATTTACTAACCAGCTTACCCTGGGGCAAGACTGATGCTAAAGATATTGATATCGAAGCTGCCCGGGAATTATTAAATGAGCAGCACTATGGGTTGGATAAAGTAAAAGACCGTATAATACAGCACCTTACCGTAATGAAGCTCAAGAAAAACAAACAGGGATCCATACTATTACTGGTGGGGCCTCCTGGTACTGGTAAAACCAGCCTGGGTAAAAGTATAGCTGAGGCTTTAGGCCGTAAGTACGTTAGAATCAGTCTGGGTGGGGTTAAGGATGAATCAGAAATAAGGGGACACCGCCGAACCTACCTGGGAGCACTGCCTGGTAGAATCATCCATGGAATGAAACGGGCCGGTGAAGTAAACCCGGTGTTCATACTGGATGAAGTGGATAAGATCCGGGAATCCTATAATGGTGATCCCGCCAGCGCCCTCTTAGAGGTACTGGACCCGGAACAAAATGATAGTTTCTCTGACCACTACCTGGAAGTGCCCTATGATTTATCTGATGTGTTCTTCATTGCCACGGCCAACTCCCTAAGGGATATACCCGGACCTTTAAGGGACCGTATGGAGATTATAGAAATCGGCAGCTACACCAGCCATGAAAAATTCCATATCGCCAAATACCACTTAATCAAGGAGGTCTTAGAAGATCATGGGCTGGATGAGACCCAGTTGCAGATTGATGATCAGGCCCTGGAAACCATCATTGAAAAATACACCAGAGAAGCCGGGGTAAGGGGAGTTAAACGCCAGTTATCTGCAGTGGCCCGGGTGGCCTCGGAAAAGATTGTGCTGGGTAAGGTGGAACTGCCCTACGTGGTTAAAGCAGACATGTTATACGATCTCCTGGGTCATGAAATAACCCGCCATGACCGCATAAGTGAAAATAATCCTCCCGGAGTAGTTACTGGATTGGCCTGGACTCCTGTCGGTGGGGACATCCTCTTTATTGAAGGGGCCTTCATGCCAGGAACAGGTAAACTAATGCTTACCGGACAATTAGGTGATGTTATGAAGGAATCTGCCAAGATATCCCAGAGCCTGATTCGATCCAGATTAGCATTCAATTTGAAGCAGGTGGAATTTGATAAAAAAGATCTACACATCCATGTACCTTCTGGATCCATCCCCAAGGACGGACCATCTGCAGGTGTGGCTCTTTTAACTACCATTGCATCACTGGTAACTGGACACAAAGTGGATCCTGAACTGGCCATGACCGGTGAAATATCCCTGAGGGGTGCAGTTTTACCAGTAGGTGGAATAAAAGAAAAGGTGCTGGCTGCCCATCGTGCCGGAATAAAGAGGGTTATATTACCTCAGGATAATGATAAAGACCTGGATGATGTGCCAGAAGATGTTAAATCCGAAATGGAGTTCCTCCTGGTGGAAACTGTGGAAGATGTCTTAAAAGAGACTATGAGCCTAGATCTTCCCAAACCATTATTCATGGAAATGGGTAATAACTCCCTGGCAGGAGGAGCAGGAGCTTGAACTACCATGACCTGTGGAGGTCATGGATTCCTAATCCACCAACTAACGTGTTGATTTTACTAAAGGCAAGCCCCGTAGTTCCTACGGTTAGAATATTACATGCAGCGTTTATATCCCTATCATGGTGCATTTTGCATTCAGGACATATCCACTGACGGATATTCAATTCTAAACTTTCTGTAACATATTCACAGTTACTGCAAATCTTAGAAGTGTATTTCTCATCAACAACCATGAAATGTTTATCATACCAATCAGATTTATATTCTAATTGTCTTTTAAATTCAAACCAGTGCTGGTCAGTGGTGGTTCTTGCTAAATATTTATTTTTTAATCCTAACTGACTATTAACATTCCCAACATATATTTCATCAAATTCACGTACTATTTTGGTTGTTGTTTTATGCAAAAAATCAATTACTATATTCTTCTTTCGCTGGTATAATCGATTGAGCTTGGTTTTCGCTTTAATCCAATTACACCCATTCTTAACCCTTTTACTTAATATCTGACTTTGTTTTCTTATCTTCCCATCAACCTCTTTTAACTGTATTCTACCTGATTTAAAACCGTTGCTGAGAGTTGCTAAGTCTTTCAATCCAAGGTCAATACCTACCTTTTTATTGGTCTTTTCTCAATGTTTGACAGGACTATTTTTAACATTAATACTTACAAAATATTGATTAGAGTTGTTTCTGCTGATGGTTGCGGTTAATATATCTCCACGTACTGGGCGGCTGTATTTCATTGGTATTAATGATTTGATTTTAGGTAATTTCAGTTTACCATTAATAATTTCAATGTTTAATGTGCGAAAAGACTGCACTGGGTTTTTACGTGATTTAAATTTCACCCATCCATGATTAGCTTTACCAACCATTTTTATAAGCAGATATCAGGTTATCATACGCTTTTTGGAGAACTGTACTGTTAGCCTCCTTTAGGAAAGGATAAGATTTCTTTAAATCTATTAAAATAACGTTAAATAAGTTTCTATTAGCATATGATAACCTGATATATGCTTATAATATGGTGGGTAAGGCTAATCATGGATGGGTGGAATTTAAATCACGTAAAAACCCAGTGCAGTCT
>JAHRFX010000079.1 GCA_019084405.1 Methanobacterium sp. | reverse complement strand
CATACACGCATATACCAAACGATCAGTCTATAAAAAAGCCTATCTAAACGTACTTTTACTAGGACTACTAATCTCCCACGGCCAAAACGAAATCCAAGAAATCTACAAGCTCAAAAAATTCACCTAAAACAGACACCCTGTCATGGTAATAAAACCACTTTGGATAAAATTTATATTCACTATCCACTAAAATAATCTTTATAAGTTTGATTAATAGAATCCATATCATTATGGGGGAAAAATTCCATGATATAAATTGTTTTTATCAAAATCAATTAATCTTATCAAATTGATTATGGGACCTGAAAACTTAGCGGATATTTGGGAGGTATTTTTATGAAAAAGGTTGCAGTAAATGGTTACGGAACTATTGGAAAACGGGTGGCAGATGCAGTTTCTGCCCAGGATGACCTTAAAATAATAGGTGTTAGTAAAACAAAACCTGACTTTGAAGCCCGTATGGCGGTAGAAAAGGGTTATGAGTTGTACATTAGTATACCTGAGAGGGAAAAATTATTCCAGGAAGCAGGGATAGAAATTAGCGGTACTGTGGATGAAATGCTGTATGAAGCAGATATTGTAATGGATTGTACTCCTGAGGGTATCGGAGCTCAAAATTTACTAATATACAAAGAAATGGGAATTAAGGCCATCTTTCAGGGCGGAGAAAAGCACGATAATGTAGGTTTATCCTTTAATTCCTTTGCTAATTTCGATGATTCATGGGGAAAGGATTATGTGAGGGTGGTATCCTGCAATACTACTGGTCTTAGCCGGACATTGAAACCTATTCATGATTTATGTGGTATTAAAAAGGTGAGAGCTGTAATGGTAAGAAGAGGAGGTGATCCTTCTCAGGTAAATAAGGGCCCTATTAATGCGGTGGTTCCGAACCCTCCTACTGTACCTTCTCACCACGGACCGGATCTTAAAACAGTTATGTATGATGTTAATATCAATACGCTGGCACTTCTGGTACCCACCACCCTCATGCACCAGCATAACTTAATGGTGGAACTGGAAAATCAAGTTGAAGTGGACGATATTATAGAAACTCTGGATAAAACTTCCCGGGTAATGCTGGTAAAAGCCAGTGAAGGTTTAGGATCCACAGCAGAGATAATGGAATATGCTAAAGAATTAGGACGATCTCGAAACGACTTATTTGAAATACCAGTTTGGCAGGAGTCCCTGAATATTGTGGATGGAGAACTATACTACATGCAGGCTGTTCACCAGGAGTCTGATGTGGTACCCGAAAACGTGGATGCCATAAGGGCCATGCTGGAAATGGAAGAAAATGCTGAAAAATCTATAGAAAAGACCAATAAAGCCATGGGAATTTTATAATCAAATTCCCACTTTTATTTTATAATAACTCATTCTGGTGAAGAAATTGCCTTTAAGAGTGGATGTGCAGGAATATTTAGCATCATATGATATTCAACAGGTAGATCTGGCTCTTAAAATCAGAAAAAAAATATTAGACATTGATGCTGATCTGGACGAAGAAATTAAATGGAAAAATCTAACTTACCGCAAAAAAAGACCTTTATTTGGTATTGTAATCCATAAAAATCATATAAACCTGGAATTCTGGCAGGGAACCCTGTTAAATGATCCGGATAATCTTATTGAAGGGACCGGTAAAAAAATCAGGCACTATAAAATAAGAAATGAGGATGATATAAACATCCATATGGAAAATTTTATTAAACAGGCTATTTTTTTAGATTCAAAACCATGATTTTAGTTTCTCCAGGAATGTATAACTAAAGGATAAACTCCATTTTAAACATTTATATATATTTATAACTATTTTTATATAATTTAAAGATTTAAATTTTATTTTAAGGCACTTTCTCCAGCCACATAACCCGTGGAAAAGGCCTGCTGAAGGTTGTATCCTCCCCGACGTCCACAACCTGAGATTATTTCCCCTGCAAAGTATAAGCCCTTAACCACTTCTGATTCCATGGTACGGGGGTCTATTTGCTTTTTTGATACTCCACCACATGTAACCAGTGCTTTATCCAGGGGAAGATGGCCAATTATGGTTAAGGGGAGGCCTTTTAAAATTTTAATTAAATCCAATCTTTCTTTTTTAGTTATCTGGTTCAATTTTTTTTGATAATCAAGGTTTATGGTTGCTAGTAATGGTAAAATGGTGCTTTGGGGGAGGTGATAATTTAAATAATTTTTTAAACTTTTTTTACTGTATTTCTGGAAATCTTCCATTAAATTGGATTCTAATGATTCATGATTCATTTCTGGTTTAAAATCGATTTTAAGCTTTAAATCTCCATAATTATCCATAATTTCTACAATTTCATGGCTCATATCAAGAATAACTGGACCAGAAACACCAAAATGTGTTAAAAGAAGGTTTCCACGAGGTAGATGTTTGTTTTTTCCCTGGTATTCTATACTCATTCCCACATTTTCCAGGGTAACACCCTTTAATTGGAAAACCCATTCTTCCTGAACTATCAGGGGAACCCCACCTGGTTTCAATTCAGTTATTTGATGTCCTAATGATTCTGAAAACTTAAAACCATCTCCAGTTGATCCCGTTACAGTATAAGATGATCCTCCTGTTGCCATAATTACTTTATGGGTGTTAATTACTTTATTTTTGGTGGAAGATAACTGGAAAATTTCAGATTTCCTATTAAAATTTTTTAAATGATAATCATATATAATTGGCACGTTAAATTCTTTTAAAACTTTTTTTATAATATCTACTACCGATTTAGACTTTTCAGTAACAGGGAATACGCGTCCGGAATCTTCCACTTTATAATCCAGTCCCTGGCTTTGGAAAAAATTTATCAGGTCCCAATTAGAAAAATTATTAAAGGCATCCCTATAAAAGGCACCATCCATTCCGAATTTCTCCAGGAAAACTTCCAGATTAGCTGTGTTAGTGAAGTTACACCTCCCATTACCAGTCAAAAGAAGTTTTCGACCTATTAAATTATTTTTCTCCAGCAGGATTATCTTCTTATCTAGTTGTGAAGCTCTTATAGCAGCCATGCAGCCGGCTGGCCCGGCTCCTATTATGGCTAAATCATATATTTGCATAAACTATCCCTTTTTTAATTAATTCCGTTTTTATAAAATATATAATATATATGTATCATAGCTTTATCATTCTGTTGTAGGAATAGATCTAAAAAATGAAAATTATTTTGTAAATATGAATGATGATTAAAATGACTAAAAAGGTTAAATTTGGGCCAGCAGGAAACCCTATTGGTTATAAAGGCAAGACTCCCCAGGTATGTGAGTTTTTAGCTGATAAAGGATTGGATGCCTACGAATATCAGGCCACTTATGGAGTGCGAATTTCTCAAAATCCGGCCCAGGAACTTAAAAAAAATTCTATAAAAAATGGCGTACTGGTTTCCATGCATGCTCCCTATTATGTTAATCTGTCTTCTTCTGATCCGGCAGTAATAGAAAGATCCATTGAAAGACTAATCCAGTCTGCCAGGGCAGCAGAATGGATGGGAGCTTATCGAATTGTTTTCCATCCGGGATTTTATACCAAATACTCTCCTGAAGAAGCCCTTAAAAAATGCAAGGAATCTTTAAAAACAGTACTTGAAAAATTGGATGCGGAAGGAATAAAAAATTTCACTTTTGCCCCGGAAACCACAGGAAAAAAATCTCAACTAGGCACCTTAGAAGAAATTATTGATATTTGTCAGTCCCTGGACAAATTCCAGCCTACTATTGACTTTGCACATTTATATGCCCGGAGTGGGGGTAAAATTAAATCCAAAGAGGACTATTGTCATATTCTGGATCAACTGGATAATGAGCTGGATATGGATTACCTGCATTCTCATTTTACCCGCATAGAATATGGTGATTCTGGGGAAAAAAAACATCATATTCTATCTGAAAAAGAATTTGGACCTCCGGTAAAACCATTTCTGGAAGTTTTAAAAGAGAGTGGTTGGAATTCAACTATCATCTGTGAAACTCCTTTAATTGATCAGGATGCACTACGACTTAAAACTTGTTTCGATAATATGGAAAAAATTTAGGTATACCTAAACTTTTATATAGTAGAACCACCTACCTTTAATTAAGTAGTTTTAGGCATACCTAAACTTTATATAGGGGAAACTCCCACATTAAACTATAGAGTTTTTAGGCATACCTAAAAATCTACTATCCATCAATCTAGCAAAGCCCTGGCTAATTTCTTCTGCCAAAAACCTTCTTATCCAGGGATTTTTTGCTGATTCATGGTTTCCATCAATCGTTGTCCTGGGGTGGGTATCAACCTCTAATCCTTAGCCAAATGTATCTATTCTGCCCCGGGTTCAACTTTTGAATATTATTTTTAAAATCCTTATTGAATTTATATCCTCCCCAGATGTAATTTAACTCTCTTTTAAAAAAATTTATAAACTTCCAAAAGCATATATGTCTTTAATACAAAACAATTATCATTATATCTCAACTTTTTTTTAAATTAAGGTGATGCAGTGAAATTTAACAATATAGTTTATGATTCACATATTATTGAAAATAAATCATCCATAAATTCCAGGGATAACTTGAAAGAATCTAAGGTGGTTGTTTTACAACCAGTAGGGTATCCTTTCAGCTGTAATTTAATTGATACTCCTAAAATAGAAGTATTTGATAAACAACTTTTTGAAATTTATGCCCGGGAACAATGGGAGGGCTTTAATGCAGTGGAAGGCTCCTTTTTATTTGATCAAAAAATATTGCCGGACTATGCTTTTAAAGTAATAAAGGCCCATCCCGATAACTCTAAAATAACCTCCACAACTTCCATTATTTTGATTGATAACCAGGAAATCAATGAAATTAAAAATATGGAAACTGACATCAAAATGGAAGATGTAATTGGTCAAAAACAGGCTAAATTGAAATGTAAGATTATACAAAAGTATTTACAGGACCCGGAACACTTCAAGGGATGGGCTCCCCGGAATGTACTGTTCTATGGTACTCCTGGTACTGGTAAAACCATGTTGGCTAAATCATTATCAGGGGAATTAAATGTTCCTTTGTACCTTATTAAGGCCACCAGTTTAATTGGAGATCATGTGGGGGATGGGTCTCGACAAATACACGATTTATTTGATCTGGCCTCAAAAACTTCACCTTCGGTGATATTCATTGATGAAATTGATGCTATTGCCCTGGATCGTAAATTCCAATCTTTAAGAGGAGATGTTTCCGAAGTGGTTAATGCCCTTCTAACTGAAATGGATGGGATTAAAGAGAACCAGGGGGTGGTTACTATTGGAGCTACTAATAATCCTTCTCTTCTTGACTATGCTATCCGGAGTAGATTTGAAGAGGAAATTGAATTTAAACTACCGGATGAGGATGAAAGAAGGGAAATGATTGAAAATTATATAGAATCCATGCCCCTGAAGGTAAAAGTATCCATCATTAAATTAGCCCAATCATCTAAAGGAATGTCTGGAAGAGATATTAAAGAAAAATTACTTAAAACTGCTCTGCACAAGGCCATATCTGAGGATAAATCTACAGTGGACAGGGAAGATATTGAATACGCCCTTAAAAACTATCAAACCGAAAAGAATGAACCAAAGCACATGTTTGCCTAGCCTATTAATTTAAGGTAAATTTAAGCTGGTGGTAAATCCATGAATATCAAAGCAATTTTTTTAGACTCCAGTAGATATGCCGCCTCCGACTGGACTAAATTCATTTCTTTAGGGATATTATTTGTTCTAACTGACTTTTTAGATAGATTATCCCTGGAAAAATCGCTTTTAGATGTTATCTGGTTGTTATTTCTGGTCTGGGTTATTTTATTTTTCATCCAGGCTGGGTATATTTTTAGAATAATAGAGTTTTCCGTGAAGGGCCATGATGAATTACCCCATTTTAATAACCTTAAAAATCTATTCAAACATGGTTTAAAGGATTCAGTGGTATTCACCATCTACCTTTCTTTTCCACTAATCTTGTTTTTAATATTTTTAATAGCAGACCCCTCAGATTGGTTTGTAGAAGTATTTTCTATAATAAATTATTATATTCAGTTTTAACTGCAGGTTCCATTATATTTTTCATATTATTTCAAGGAGCTATTCTTAATATGGCTCACAATGAAGGTAGATTCAAATCTGCTTTTAATTTTAAAGAGATTTATTTAAGAATAAAAAGAGTTAAAATTCAAAAATTCTTAATTACCTGCATTTTAACCGGGACAATTATCTGGCTTTTAGAACCTTTTTTCCTGGAAGACGTGGGGCATTCCATTGATTATCCTGCAGGTGCTATTATAGATATGATAATAGCTCCTTACCTGGCTATTTTAACCAGCCGGTTTTTAGGTATAATGGATCGTTATTGAGACTGCAAATAAATAAAAAAAACTATTCAACCGAAAAAAGAAGTTTACAAGTTTCAATCAGGGATTCGTCATCTTCTTCTGCGGCTTTTTTAAGATTTAGAATCATATCATATAGTATTTTATCCACCAGCGATCGGGTAAGATTATCCACTACATGTTCTTTTCCCTGCATATCCCCCAGTTTTTTCAAAGCCTTCTGGGTTTCATTAGTCCTTATAATTTCCATTTCCTTTCTAATATCACGAAGGACCGGTTCAATTTTTAAATGTTTTAGTGAATTTAAAAGGAGATTTAACTCTTCTTCTACAATTTTTTCTGCTTGAAGAGCTTCTCTTTCACGTAATTTTTTGTTTTTATTAGCTATGCCCTGTAAATCATCGATATTAAATACTTTAACTCCTAATTCTATTACTCTATCTTCAATATCCCGGGGATTTGCTATATCTACCATTACCAGTGAATTTCTTCTATGAGGAGGTACAGCTTCCTTTACCTTTTCATAAGTTAATATGGGATGGGGAGCTCCTGTAGCACTAATAATAACATCCGCATCTGACATAGCTTCCATAAAACGGTCAAAATGAATGGCATAACCACCTAATTCTTTAGCTAATTTTACAGCACGATTATAGGTTCTATTAGAAACAACTATGGCTTTTAAATGTTTTTCAACCAGTGCTTTAGCCACCAGAGTTCCCATTTTACCGGCACCCACTACCAGTACCTTTTTACACTTTAAATCTCCGTGTATAGATTCTGCCAGTTCAACAGCAGCGGATCCCATAGAAACAAAACCCCTATTTATATTTGTTTTATGGCGAACAGACTGGCCTACATGGATGGCCTTGTTGAAAACGCAATCTAGTACAGTTCCACAACTACCATCCTTCAAACCTGCTTTTTTTGCATCTTTTATCTGGCCCAGTATCTGATCTTCCCCAATAATCATTGATTCCAAACCAGATGCTAACTTCAAAAGATGTTTAAGAGCTTTTTCATCTTTTTCTATGACGAAATTACCCTCATAACCATTCCAGTCCATATCAAACTCTTTAAATTCATTAATTACCAGGTAATATTCCGCCCGGTTGCAGGTGTTTAGGGATATACATTCCTGAACTTCATACTGTTTACTTAAATCCTGAATAAGGTCTTCCAAGGTATCAATGGAATTTTCCATAGTGCTGATATCAGCGATTTTGTGATCAACTCTAATATTCAGAATCAAGAACTGCCCTCCTTATTATACTTAGAAATCATGGGTTGTTCCATTAATTTTATTTAAATATTTCCTTACGAGAGATTTAGCCTCTTTCAGTTCACCCTCATTTAGTAATTTAATTATTTCAGGGTTATTAAATATTTGGTAGAGATGAACTCTCCTTTTTTTTTGATCAATTACCCTATCCTTAAGTAATTGGCGTGCATAGTGCTGTAATTCAATTTGAAGAAGATCTGCATCTTTAATTGCTTCTTGAATTTTTTTTCTAAGCATTCTAGCCATTAAAGGACTTTTACCACCTGTGAAAATTGATATTTGAGCATCTCCCACTGAAAAGCTGGTGGGAACTATAATGTTGCCTTCTAAAGGGTAGTCGGCACGGTTTAAAAGTTTATTCTTCCCCAGAGCAGCTGCTTTTGCATTTAAATCATTATCGCCGCTGGCCACTACCACCAGATCTGCCCATTCGATCCATTTTTCTAGTTCATTAACCGGTTTTTCAAGGGCTCCTAATTTTAGAAGTTTTTCAGGGACAGTTCCTCCAGTTATAATCACTTTTGAATGGGCATCAAGAAATTTAAGCGCTCTTCTTTGGCCTACTTCGCCTGATCCTAAGATTAGAACTTTCTTTTTTTCCATATTCAGAAAAAGCGAAGTCCAGCCCATAAAAAATAACTCCATGGATTAATATTATTCCAGATTCTTCATTCTTAAAACTTTCATGGCAGTTCTTAAATCATTGCCACATTCCTGAAGAATAGTACTTGCTTCCCCTTCTGAAACATCAAAGGTGTCCGAAAGGGCTTTAATACTTTCTTCATCTGAATAATCATCTTTACCCACTAATTCTTCTGATAATTGTTTTTTCAATTTCATGTATTCGTCAGTGGTCATGTCTATTCGGCGCATTACCATATCTCTTAAGGGGCAGGGTTTAGATGGCTTACAACACCAGACTAAAGACCCAAAACAGGTTCCTTCTCCCTGTCCTAATGCTGTTTTTTTTCCAAATTCCTCTTTTATTTTTATATAATCCTGGGGTGTACGATTAGAATCTTCCAGAGCGTGTAGTATTGGGCAAGGTTTCACAGGAGGACAACAAAAAGCAAGAGCTCTTTTATCCCCTCCGCGACATACGTGTGATGGTGCATCTTCCCATTCCATGTAAAAATCCTCCATTAACTTGATTTGAATAATAAATTTTATCGATTTTTTTAGTTTGGTTATTAAAATATATAAATATTAAGAAAAAGACAGGGAATTAAATAAATAATAGAATAAAAAAATTTATTCTTCACCAAGCATCTTCTCTTTTTCAGTAGGGGTTAACTCCTCTATTATAGATTCCGGCTCCCCTATTTTAAGTATTTTACCCCCTCTCATGAGGCAGGCCCGGTCACAAACATCCAGCACAAACTCCATGTCGTGGGAAATAATTAAAAAGGTTTGATTAAGTTCTTCTCGAGCTTTAATTATTGAATCCGTCACCTGAACCCGGGTTATAGGATCCATGGTTCCGGTAGGTTCATCTAAAATTATAATATTAGGCTCTTTAATTAGTACCTGGGCCAGAGCTACCCTATGGCGCTCTCCACCACTTAATTCATCCGGACTTTTTTTCAAAATTGATTCGACATATTCATCATCGAATCCCACTGCTTTTAATACATATATTGCCTTCATTTTCGCAAATTCAGCAGGCAATTCCAGACTTATAGCTTCGGTCAGGTTTCCTAAAACATTTCGGTGGGGATAAAGGCTGTATTCCTGGTGTAAAATTCCAAGATAAGGCATAACCCTCCCTCTACCAATTGGACCTTTTTGGGTCATATCAATCCAGTTTTCTCCCAGTCTTACCATTATTTCGCCGGAACTGGGATCAGTAAGCCCAAATAATATGCGGGATAAAGTGGTCTTACCCGCCCCACTGAGGCCCACCACTCCAAATATTTCACCTTCATCCACGGTGAGATTAACTCCATCCACTGCTTTAACCACACCTCGATCAATGGAGTAGTAGTGTTTTTTAACTTCTTTCATTTCGATTATAGGTGCATCTGATTTAAATTCTTCTCCCTTTTCTGGTAAGGGGACCTGTGCCATGAATTTTTCCACAATTTCAGTGGGGTTTCCTTCTGCAATTATTTCTCCTTTTTCCAGCCAGATAACATAATCCGAAAGTTTTTTCATTACCTCTGGCCAATGGGAGGTTACCACCATGGTAACGCCCTTTTCTTTAACTCCTTCAATCAGGGCCTGATGCAGCAATTCGGCAGTTTTAGGATCAAGAGTACCGGTAGGTTCATCTGCTAGAAAAAGCATAGGATCTTTCGCAATTTGACGAGCTAAAACTACTCTTTGTTTTTCTCCACCACTTAAATCACGGGCAATATGGGTAATCCTGTGGGTCATCTGACTTAATTCAAGAATATCCAGTGCCCGATAAGTGCTTTCTTCATAATCCACGTCACTCATGGATTTTATAACATTATCAATCACGGTGTCGTCTTCATAAAGGGCGAAGGTTCTTTGCAGCATGATTGATATCCTTCTTTTAATTGCTGCGAAAACCTTACGATCACAGTCCCAAAAATTAACACCCATTGCCTCAAATTCACAACCACAACCACATCCACAAACTGATCCGACTTTAGATGGTGGTTCAACACGTAGACATTCCTGACATATTGCTATATTATAGGTAATAGTACCATCATCCGGTTTATAATCCTTCATTCCCCTTAACATATTTATGAGGACTGACTTTCCTGAACCACTTCTACCTAAAATACCCAGTACCTGACCTTCATTTATGGTCAAATTCAAGTTTTTTAAAACAGGAACTCCTTTAAAACTCTTGGTAATGTTTTCCAACACAATAAAAGACATTGGGCCACCTTTTAAAAATATTTATTAGATACTATTTATAATTCTGCACATTAAATTATTGGTTATCTATTTCAGATTATATTTTTTATAATTAAATATAATTACACTTCAATTTTTGATAATTAATTATAATTAATATAACTATAATAATCAATAGCTTATTAAATTTTATTTTTTAATTTACATTTTTTTTTGATATCGACCTTTATTTCCAGAAAATGAATCAGATACTAAAAAAAATTAACTTAATCTAATTTTTGACAAATCAAAATTCAGTTTACCACCCAGGGCTGCCCGGGCAATTGATATTCCCTGGGCACCGGAATCAATCATTTTTTGGGCGGAATCTAAATCAGTTATGGAATTATTTCCAATTATAAAAATAGAACACCGGGATTTAATTTTTTTTATTAAATCAAGATCTGCCTCTTTAAGACCAGGTTTCATGGCATCCACGTGTATAAAATCTGCCCCGATATCTTCTATAATCTGGACCATTTTCAACTCATCGACCCCTGCTACATGAGTCCTTATCTTAACCGAAACTTTGCTTTTAGATTTTTTTACCACCTGAAGGGCAAACTCTTCCATAAAATCTGGATTGGTGAGTAAAGCCTGTCCGCATCCAATTGACGTGATTTCTTTTTGCCGGCAGTGGGCATTTATTTCCACCACATCCACTTTCTTTAATTTAGATATTTCAATTATGGAATCGGGAGTAAGGGAACGAATATTAACTGATAATTTACCATCCCAGTTTTCTTTAATTTTATTGGCTTCTTTTTCAATCGTATAAATTAATTCTCCTTCAGATATATCAAATTCCAGCCTTCCCCTTCCCATTATTTTTTTACCAGCATCAATGGTGGGCTTATCTGCATTGTATCCTCCTAAGGTAACCATGTCAAATCCATAGGGGATTAGTTTTAAACAGAAATCCGCATTGGTTATTCCGGCCATAGGAGCAAGCACTTTAATAAAATTCACACTCACATAATAAATTTTTAAGGGGATTAAAATAAATCGGAGATTTTTTAATAGAAAAATTAAACAAGGTTATTCTTTCATCACATGAACCAGACCATAGGTGAAATCATCTCGAATTTCTTCTAAGGCCAAATCAGCCAGATTAGCTGCTTTTTCAGCAGTAGGTGCTTTCCCGATACCTGCCTTTAAAGCAACATTTATCTCTGTTTCGATTTCTTCTATGATTTTAAGTAATCCATCTGGTTCCAGTCCATTGCAGGGGGACATGAAGTTGTCTCCTCCAATGAAAAAGAGTAAGGATCCTTTTTCAATTAATTTTTTCATTAAAAAATGCTGTACTCTATTTACAATAAAAGAAGTATCATAAGCTGGAACTATATCTGTCAGGGATTCCGTAATGCCATTTATATCAATATGGGCTAATTGTACAAAACTTTCTTCTTTATTAACCAGTCCATCAATAGCCAGGATCTCACTTCTATCCTCGGACTGGGCCCCACCATAATTCTGAAGGGCCTTGGAGGCATTCCTTTGTGCATCATAGGGTGTTTCAGCCACTCCCACTCCCATACTAACGGTTATAGGGTACCTGTTTCTTATAGATCTTTGAATACGAAGGTGGTCTTCCACATCACTATTATTGGTGACGGCCAGCATATTGTCAAAGCGGGTGAAAAAAACCAGTCCCTGCTTGGCGGCAAACTGCCTCTGTAAATCTGCATACAGTTCGGCCTGTAAAATTTGAAGATCGGATTCTGTCCTGGGGGTTGGAGTAACTGTCCAGGGTCCGTAATTATCAATTTGAATTAGAGTCATCTGTATCATATTATTCACTCAAAATTACTTTGGCTAACATTATTTTATCCCCCATGTTGCGCATCTTGGTCTTTGTTATTATAACCTCTTTAATTAGTTTTTCTATTTTAGTTTTTAAACTAGCGTCTTGTTCATCTATTATGAACTTATCTAAAAAATCAGAATAAAGGGTCGCAACTCCCCAGGCCGATACTTCATAACCAATAGCTTCCATAAATTTAGCTGCAGGCCCACTTACAGGATTATTTCCAATTATGGGGGATACTCCCACAACATAATTATTTTTCAAGGCCTTTTTAACTCCTTTTATGGATATTATTGGTCCAATAGAGGTCACTGGATTAGAAGGTCCAATAATTACCATTTCTGAATTTTCTATACTTTCCACCAGGCCGGGGGCAGGATCAACCTGGTTATAAACTACATTTTTCACAGGACTTTTTCCCTGTTCCTGGATTAAAAATTGATGAAAACTAATTTCTCCGGAGTGAGTGATAATTTTAATCTGGGACTGCTGATTACTCATGGGCATAACCCGGGAAACTATGCCTAATTTCCCTCTTTGAATATCAACGACTTTAGAAAAATCGTACTTTTTCATTAAATTAGTTTTTTGTATTTTAAAAGCCCGGTCTTTATCCCCAATTTTTAAAATTTCTGGTGATCCCAATTCATTTAACTTATCGTGGGTTATGAAGGTATCCCCTTTAATCCCATACCAGGTATCTTCATTTATGATATCTGCCAAGGTATAAAGTACGGTATCAATATCAGGAGCAACATAAACTCCTGAAAAATAATCATTCTCCACTGTATTTACTACCACATTAAGCTTTTCCGGATCAACTATTTTTTTTATGCCCTGAATTAATTTGGGGGTTCCGGTACCTCCGGAAAGTACAGTGATCATAATAACTCTCATCTAAAGATTTAAATATACTTTGTGTTTAGCAGGTCTTAATCTAAATAAGTTATATATATAATGGATTTCCATTACATTGCCATTTACTAAATTATCATTATGTGCGGAAAGCGTCATGTTTTTTAGGCCGTATTAGATCCCGAGCTCCAGATTCTGGATCTTTTAGAATTTCAAAATTAGGGTAACCCCTCACAATCACTACTGGCAAACCTTCATCAGCCTGACCCATTATTAATGAGGCTGAGGCTGCTAATTCATCGGCAACTGCTATTCGGGTTGTTTCTAATTTACGCCCATAAAGATCCATCTCACCTTTCCGATTCCAGATAGTTTTTATTCCGGAACTACCAATGGCCACTCCCACTGCACCTTCCCGAAAGGGCCTTCCTTGGGTATCAGAAATAACAACTGCTATTTTTTTACCGGTTTTTAATTCTATATTTTTTCTTAACTTTTTGGCACTATTATCTGGATTGTGGGGTAAGGGAGTGGCCCTGCCATTTTCAACATTGGATTCATCTATTCCCGCATTAGCACAAATAAATCCATGATTGCTTTCAGTAACTATAAAATCGTTCCCTACTTTTACTATTTCCCTGGAATGGTTTAATATAGCTTCCATTAACTCTGGACTTTTACCAGTTTTTTGAGCAAGATCATTTGCTTCTGCACCGGGTTTAATTGAATCAAGGTTTATATAATTTCCCTCTGCTTTGGATATAATGGTTTCTGCTATAACAATAATATCTCCATCATTCCACTTCAGGCCCTGTACAAGGGCACTTTCTAAAATTAAAGATGATAACTCGTCATCTTTTTTTATTAAAGGTAAATTTTCAAGACCAATTAATTCTATTTTCATTAACCCACCACATAAAACTGGTAAAATCTGTGTTTGAAAAATAAAAATATAATAAATTTATTTATTCTTACTTAAATTAAATATTATTTTACTGGATTTCCAGACATTAAACTCAATTAAGGGGTTTATTTAGATAAATAATCTAGATGATACTTAGTTCCCATTTAGCACCGGCAAAAGCAGCGGCTGAGGTAACTTCATTGGGGAATTCCTCAAATTTTCCCTGATTCATTATAAATTCTGCTGCCTGCTTAGAATTTTTTGCTTCAAATTCTACTTCTTGAGGGGTAATGTGCTGGTAAGTTGAAATATATCTTACTTCACCGGCAGGGATTTTTTCCACTAATATTCCCTGGTGAGTCACGATTCCAATAAAGCCCTCTCCATCCTTTTTAATTGCTCCTGCAATTCTAGGAGTATTATGATCATCCTTTTCATAATCCATGGCCAGAAGAGAAAGTGCAATAGCATCCCTTAAATTCATCCCTAGAGAAATTTTATCTGCTATTACGTCAGTATGGGATCCATTGGATACCACTGCCACATTATCCACTATTTTAATACAGTTGTAGGCAATGTAAGGACTTTCAAATATGTCTTTTTCATAGCCTTCTTTAGGAATGATGGCGGCACTCCCTTCAAATCCTTTAGCCATTCTATTTGGAAAAGATCTGCTGGAAACCCGGTAGGCTACAAATGTGCCGTTTTCATTACTTCCTAATGCTAATATTCTTCCGAGATACATTTTTTGCACCTGATAATTCAATTATATATTCTCCATATGCAGGAATGAATCACTGTTTTAATCTATTCCGGGGATTTAACTGCTTTATTTATAGGCAGGTCTGGGGGAGATGTAATTATTATTTTACCCTCTTTTGGTTTTATAATAAGTTCACCTTCATCAATCACCCGGGTATGCACTGCAATAGCACTATTTCTAATAAAACGGGACATATCCTCTCCATTAACTATTACTTCTTTTAAGCCCGCCACTGGTATTAAATAATATTCGGATGGCCCTGCATTTTCATCTATTTCCGGTTTCCCAGTAACTGCCGCTGATTGATCCGCGACCTGAAAGGTACTGGTAACCACTAAAAATATTAATATGGTAAAAAGAATGTCGATGAAAGGAACCATATTGAATTTAGGGCTACTACTGTTTAGTTGATTACGATATTTTTGTATATCCATAGTCATGTAAAAAACCCCTTTCTTGTTTATTTTATGAAGTTTTTATATGAATACCGGATGGGGGATGTTTTACTGCTTGAGTTTACTCATCACAATCTCGGCATTTGTATTACATTTTTCCAGTATTATGTTATTAATACTCTTTTCCAGCATACTGGGTTTAAAAGCCACCCAGATATTAGCCTCGGGATCATTAATCTTTTTTACATTAACAATACCTTCTGATTCCTGCAAGGCTTCTACGGCCTCTTCCAGGTCAGCGTCTACCTTTATTTTCATTACAGCATAGCTCCAGTTAGTCATTTTTTTGGCAAGTTCTATGCTGTCCATTTCTTTATCAATATGGTTTTTTATATATGAATAAAATGGTACCAGTACAATGGCTACACTTAAACCCATAATGGTGGTTATTAAGGCGATGTAAATCCCTTCAGCCAAAGCAGCAGGGTCGGCACTCATTCCAATTTCCCGGAAGGTATAAAACATACCAATAACCGTACCAATCAAACCCATCAGGGGGGCTATTTCAATAATGGTTTTTAGTGTTTCCATACCCTTGGTCATCCTACCCATTTCAACAATGAATACCCTTTCCATAGCATCTTCCACTTCACCTTTATTCCGGTATCCAATTTTAAGGGCTTCAGAAATAATTTTGGATATAGGGTTCTGGAATTGACCTATGGCTCTTAGCGCCTCAAGTGACCCTCCTTTTTCCATAGAATCATTAACGGCTCCGATTATCTGAGCAGTATTCACTCTTGATATTTTTTTTAAATAAACAATTTTTTCCAGTGAGGTAAATACACCATATATGCCCACTATAGCAATAAGATAGGTGATTATACCTCCACTTTTAAACATTTCCAGGATAGTTCCCAGTGCATTGGTAAAAAAATCCAGAATCATTTTATCATCTTTTAATTGTTGAAATTTGTATTTTAATCATATTTAGATATTATCTTATAAATTTATCTAGCAGTATCATTTGATTAGGGGGCTCTATTTAAATACTTTCACCGGATTTATAGTGATTTTAAATAATATAACTTAATAAGTTAAAGGGGCTATTTTTTAAATTACCCTTATTTATAATTCTTAAATTAAAATTAATGGTTTTAAAGGTCTTTCATCTTTTTTACCGTGGCCCAGGACTTACGTACAAATTCCGGCATATTGTCGTATTTAAAATTTTTTAAAAAAGCTTTGGTACGGGGGTCACTGGGATATCCTGATCCTATATTACCTAATTTTCTATATTGGCGCTTTAATTTCTCTATTTCCATATCCCTTTCTACCTTGGCCACAATTGATGCAGCTGCCACCACCACATAATTATCGTCTGCCCCATGTTCTGCCTTAATGTCAATTTCTGGGCCTAATACTTCACTAATTTCCCTACATAATCGAGAAGGATTTACATCTACCGAATCAATTATCACTGACTGTGCCTGGGATTCTTTTATGATTTTCATCATGGCAATTTTTTCAATTTCATTGAGGTTTATGTTTTTTGCCCGCATATTATCAATATCCTGGGCAGAAATTTTTACCACAAAGCATTCTGCAATTTTGTTTATCTTACGGGATAGCAGACTTCTTTTTTTTGGTGCCACTTTTTTAGAATCTTTAATACCTATTTTTTCCATAAATTCCAACTGTTCTTCAGAAACTAGAACTCCACAGACTACTAAAGAGCCTATAACAGGTCCACGTCCTGCTTCATCAATGCCTAATATTTTCATGATAGTATCTCAATTATTCTTTAATAGTTTAGGATTTATAAAATTTAATTAATTAATCTAAATAGTAAATAAAAAAAAATTTTTTATAAAATAAAATAAAAATTTTAGAAAATGAATTTATTTCATGGCTTTTAATCGAACTTCAGGCTCTAATGCCCTGGGTTCTGCAGCTACAATGGCGGCTCCTTTAGCCACTACTGTCATAGGGTCATCAGATATTTCTACCGGAATTCCTACTTCTTCATAAATCCTTTCTTTAAGACCTTTTAATTGAGAAGTTCCACCTACAACCACGGTTTTATTGTATACTCCAGATATTAATTCAGGGGATAGCCTTTCAAGGACTACAGCCAATGATTCAATAATTTTTACTACTATAGGTTCTGCAGCATTTGCCACCATGTTGGAGTCAATTTCTACTTCTTTAGGCTTATTGGTTTTCATGCATTTTCCAATAACTGTGGTTTTCTCCACTTCTATATCCATATTGGAGTGTACCATTCCCACTCCTATCTTGGCTTTTTCTGCTTCGTGAATACCAATCTCCACTTCATACTTTTCCTTGACCTGGTCCACGATATTATCATCAATATCGTCTCCACCCCAGCGGATGGTTTCTATGTCGGTGATTCCACCTAGTGAAATTACAACTATATCGCTGGAACCTGCCCCAATATCAATAACCATGGTTCCGGTAGCTTCGGCAATAGGTAAACCTGCCCCAATAGCAGCTGAAAGTCCTTCACTGATTACCAGTACATAACTGGCTCCTGCTTTTCTACCAATTTCTTCTACAGCATTTCTTTCTACTTCAGAAGCATCTCCAGGTATTCCAATTACAATGCGGTCAATATTGGTGGTGTCTTCTCCAGATCCCATTTCTATAGAATATACCAGTAAGGCTTCAGCCTGGGCTACGCTTTCAATAACTCCTTTTCGCAATGGTCTTACGGCTATTATGTCTTCTGGAGTTCTGCCCAGCATCATTTTAGCCTCTTCACCCACAGCCAGTACATAAGAGGGGTCTTCTTTTTTCACTGCTACCACAGAAGGAATTTTGTATAAATCAAATTTATCGCCTGATGGTTTGGCCACCACGGTGTTTAAAGTACCTAAATCAATTCCTAAAGTGTCATTAAGAGATTTTTTTCTAACTTCTTCATTATTTTTCTTTTTTCCAAATGAGAACATATTATACCTCCTCAATAATTTCCTTGAACTCTACAACGAATATCTGGTTAGAATTAGCAACTTTTTTTATCTGTTTGATGTATTGCTCATCAGTTGATATGAGTATGGTTGACAGAACTATATCTGTCAGTTTAAATAAGGGATCCACTACATCACGTAGTAACTTAGGAAGGTGGTTGGTAATGGAAACATCGGTTTCTATAAAACCAGTCGTTTTATCTTCCAGTATAAATGAATATTTAATATTATCCTTTTCAGCATCTCCCACAAATTTTTTTATGGCATTATCGGGCGCCACCAGCAATATTAGATTAGATTCAGTTTTAATGTAATAGGGGGCTATTTTGATATAAGCTCCACCATTTTCTTTACATATCAAACTCAGATCTCTTATAATATTACTATCTCCCTGTAACATGATAAAATCAAATTTTTTCCTGACAAATGATTCTTTTAAATTAACATGTTCTCGAAATAGTATTTTGACTCGTTCTTTAGCAGATATTGCAGCATATGCCACATTATTAACCATTTCTTCATTACCGGCAATAACGCACCATATTTTATCTGATTCCTGGGCAGTAGAGACTTGTGCTGCCTTTCTAAGAACTTTTATTTTACTTTCTATCATTATACCACTTCTTTAGTAGGGTAATATCTATAAATATAATATAAAAATAATTCATTTTAAATTAATTTTAAAACCCATTCCAAATCAAATATTATTTTTATTGTAACTTATTCCAACTGACTATTTTTATTTTGTAGATTGATAAATCAAATAATTTAATTGATTCTGGATTATTATAATAATATGGGTTTATATAAACTTTTCATTAATAACAGGTTCCAGATAACAACTTATAATTCCCATAAATTTTATTTTCCTACCATTCTTCGGGAATATCAACTTATCTCATTTTAATTTCAGGCAAATTTTATTATTAGATTATGAAAAACTGAGCTTATATAATTATACATGCCTGCAATCATATTTACTTTATTAAAATCAATTTATATTAAATCCTCTCAAATAATTAGAATATTAAAATTTCCCATAAATATGACACTGTCAAAAACTTGGGGTTTTAGAATTTGTATTTCTGATTAATAATTTTTTGAATTCTTCTATAAACCAGTATTTTTTTAAATAGAAATCTGAATGCTTTTATATTAAGTGGAGCAAAGTATTTAGTATGTTTAGAGAAAAAATACTTGCTCCGGTTGATGTTTTGTTTGATCAGGGTTATAAACTTTCCTATTTTTGTGAGGGTTTATCAAAATATGTTGAAAATCAGTTAAAATCAGTTCAAACAGATTATAAGGTATCTAAAACGTTGAAAATGTGGTTTAAAAAGAATATTTTTCATATTGAAATGTTTAAACCTTCTTGTCCGGAGTGTTTCAGTAAATTTGGGCTTTGTCTAGAATTCTGGTGATAAAAATATTTATGTAATTGAATTTTTAGTTATTTTTTTTTACACTTGAAACGGTGGTAAACCATTTTTTTTTTT
>JAHRFX010000044.1 GCA_019084405.1 Methanobacterium sp. | reverse complement strand
TAAAAAGGAACAAAGTTTGATGTGATTTGTTGCAGAGGTTTTTCCAGTAAAACAAGGATTGTAACCGCGTTAAATCGCATTAAATCGCATTGGTATCGCACGTTGCAGAGGGTTTTCCAGTAAAACAAGGATTGTAACGTCTTTTATTCCTAACACCCCCTCCTGTATAGGTCGTTGCAGAGGGTTTTCCAGTAAAACAAGGATTGTAACGCATGAAAAACTAACGTTTAGAAACAAAAGTTTTAACATAGAGATGCTACCAATTTAGGTAGCATCTCTATGTCACCAAGACGAACATAAATGAGAGAGTTTGCTTCTTCTGAGATGCAGGCTCTCTCATCTATCTTTATTTAAGTCTATACATATGATAAAATTACCAGAGAAATCGGTAACTAGCATGGGAGGAATAATATGTACTGCCTAGAAGGCGTAAAATACCGGGACATTCTTACTATTGAAAGCCTTTGCTTTCCAGCCAACAAAATAACATCCGTTATTGGGGAAAGCGGTAGCGGGAAAACAACGCTTTTACGGCTTTTAAACAAACTGATCAGCAATGATGAAGGAACAATTTTTTTTAACGGAGCTTCATTGCTAGAAATCGATTCAATCCTGCTAAGACGGAAAGTGGTGATGCTGTCACAGCTGCCGGCCATATTTCCGGGCAGTGTCAAAGACAATCTGTTGTTGGGTTTTACATTTACGGAAAAACCACCTGTTAATGATGAAAAATTATATGCGTCATTAAAAATGGTTCATCTGTCAAAAGAGTTGGCATGCAACGCGGAAACACTATCTGGCGGTGAAAAACAGCGCCTGGCGTTAGCCCGGGTCATCCTCATGGAGCCCGATGTGTTTTTACTGGATGAACCGTCTTCAGCCCTTGATGACGAGACAGAACAGTTAATCATTGAAAAGCTTGTACGGCATACCCGGGAAACTGGCAAGACATTAATTATGGTGACACACTCCAAAAAAGTTGCCAGGGAATTTTCAGATGTAATGATTGAAATAAAAAACGGCCGAGTTGTCGGCAAGGAAGGAGTCTAATATGGGGGGGCAGATTATAGAACTGCAAATTTGGCAATTAGCAGCCGCCTATATCTTTGTCTTACTGCTGATGGTCATTGTAAGAATCAAAGGTATTCACCGAGAAAAGGAAATTGTCATAGCCTCCATCCGCATGACGCTGCAACTCATTTTAACCGGGTATATCCTCGTCTATCTTTTCGAGAACCCGCATCCCGCCTTGGTTATACTGGCAATCGCTGTTATGTTGGTGTTTGCTGTTTCAAACATTATCAAACAGGTAAAAACGCCGCTATCCCCGAAAATTAAGAAGGTTATTGCACTCTCCATGACATCGGGAACGCTGGCCAGCCTTATATATTTTATACTGGTGGTCATCAATCTCTCACCATGGTATGAACCCCGCTATTTCATTCCCATTGCCGGGATGATTATCGGCAATTCCATGACCGGCATTTCCCTCGGTGTGAGCAGGCTGGTTGACGGGATGAATACACAGAAGAACCTAGTGGAAGCCGCGCTGATGTTGGGGGCTACCCCTAAAGCCGCATCGAAACATATTGTCAACAGCGCCTTTGATTCAGCGATTATTCCCACCATAAATTCCATGGTCGGCATGGGTATTGTTTTCCTGCCCGGCCTGATGACCGGTCAGATACTCTCTGGTGTTTCCCCCTTTACAGCCATCGAGTACCAAATTGCCATTATGCTCGGTATTGTCGGTGGCGTTTCATTGACGGTGATTATTTTTGTGGAATTGGGCTATAAGACTTTTTTCAACCATGAGCATCAGCTTGAATTATAAAAGTGTTGCTTGTAATATATGGGAAACAAAGGTTTCTCTGTTCGATGTACCGCTATGAGCGCAAATATTTCAGGGAATTGTTCCTACTGGTACTTGTCTGTTATAATGATATTGGGTATTTTACCAATATCTTACCAAGCACCATCAGCGCTAAAATAAAGAGGCGATAGCACATGACCAATGAACCTGAAAATAAATCCAATTTTCTTCTCACTCTCATCAGCAAAGATTTGGATGAAGGGCAAAATAACGGCTTGGTTCATACCCGTTTCCCTCCTGAACCCAACGGCTACCTGCACATTGGATATGCCAAGGCCATACTTCTGAATTATACCCTAGCCCAGACCTTTAACGGCAAGTTCAACCTGCGCTTCGATGACACCAACCCGGTCAAGGAAGAACAAGAATTTGTCGATTCAATCCTGGAAGACATCCGCTGGCTGGGGGCCGACTGGGAAGACCGACTGTTCTTTACCTCTGATTCCTTCGTGACCAAGTATGAGTTTGCTTTACGCCTGATCAAAGCGGAACGGGCTTACATTTGCGACCTAAGCCCGGAGGAGATGCGGGAATACAGGGACACCCTGACCGAACTAGGTAAAGAAAGCCCCTATCGCAACCGTTCGGCAGAAAAAAATCTCGACCTCTTTGCGCGAATGCGGCACGGCGAATTCCCCAACGGTACCCGGGTGCTACGAGCCAAAATTGACATGGCTTCGGGCAACCTGAACATGAGAGATCCTGTAATCTACCGGATTCTCCATGCCCATCACCACAGGACCGGGGATACGTGGTGTATTTATCCGATGTATGACTTTGACCACTCATTCACCGACGCCCTGGAGGGGATTACCCATTCCTTGTGCTCCATCGAATACACCGATCATCGGCCACTGTATGACTGGGTAGTAGAAATGCCCTGGAGTTGATGCCGGAAGTGATTAAGTGCCGCTCCCGGCAGACTGAATTTGCCCGGTTAAATATGACGTACACCGTCATGAGCAAGCGCAAATTACGCCGTCTGGTAGAGGAAGGGCATGTCCATGGCTGGGATGACCCGAGAATGCCCACCATCGCCGGTCTGCGCCGGCGGGGCGTAACTGCTGCTGCCATCACCGACTTCCAGGATCGGGTCGGGGTGGCCCGTGCCGATGGCACGGTAGATCTAGCGATGTTCGAACACTGCATCCGGGAGGACCTGGGGGAAAAGCCCCCCGGATGATGGCAGTGCTGGAACCTCTGAAAGTAGTGATAACTAACTGGCCCGAGGATAAAACCGAGCTGTTGGAACTGGAGAATATGCCCGGCGATGAGAGTGCCGGTACCGTCAGGTTCCCTTTGGGCGGGAGATTTGCATTGAGCAAGAAGACTTCATGGAGGAACCACCCAAGAAATTTCACAGGCTTGCTCCAGGCCAAGAAGTGCGGTTGAAGGGTGCCTATGTGATACTGTGCGAAGAGGTCATCAAAGACTCTGAGGGTAATATCAGCGAACTGCGCTGCACCTACGACCCCCAAACCAAGAGCGGCGAAGATACCAGCGGCAAGAAGGTTAAAGGCGTCATCCACTGGGTGTCAGCCCGGCACGCCGCCAAAGTCACCGTGCACCTGTACGATAACCTGTTCACCAAAGAAAATCCCTACGCTGAAGAAGACGGAGACTTCACCACCAACATTAACCCCGAGTCTTTAATTGTCCTCACCGATGTTCCAGTGGAACCGGCCATAGCCGATGCTCCCGCCGGTAGCCGCTTCCAGATTATGCGCAAGGGCTATTTCTACCTTGACCCTGTAGCTGCCAATGAAGGCAAAATCATATATACCCGTATCGTAGGCCTCAGGGACTCCTGGGCCAAGCTGAACAAGTAGATACCCTAATATAGAAGCTGGAACCCCCCACATTCTGATGCATGCGGGGGGTTTTCATATTACGCCATTTAGGCCGTTTCTAATAAACATGTGGATTACTCCTGCGTCAAAAGGAAACAAAAGGCTTATATTTGCTAATTATCTTCTCTGCTGCTTTAATTCCATCAACAGATGCTGAAATAATTCTCCCCGCATAGCCTCCGCCTTCGCCAATAGGATAAAGCCCCACAACATTTACACTCTCCATGGTTTCACTTTCCCTCTCAATTCTGATGGGTGCAGAACTCCCTGTTTCTACTCCTGTCATCACAGCATGAGGCAAAGCAAACCCTTTGAGTTTTTTATCCAGTTCCAAAATGGCTTCTCTCATAGATTCTACCACATATTCTGGTAAGCATTTTTTCAATTCAGCTAATTTATCCCTGGCGCATATGATGGCTTCACATCACCGAGTTTTTCTGTAGACTTGTCTAAAAGAAAATCTTCGACCAGTTGGGCTGGTGCGCAATAATCTCCGCCACCCAGCTCAAAGGCAGCCTTTTCCCATTTTCGCTGGAACTCCACACCCGCTAGGGGATGACCACTTTCAAAATCCCCGACATGTATTTGCACAAGTAAGGCACTGTTTGCGTTATCTTTATCCCTTGCATATTCACTCATACCATTTGTGACTATTGTGTTATGTTCTGAGGCGGCTGCCACTACTGTACCACCTGGACACATGCAAAACGTGTAAACACCCCTGCCATTCTTACTTTGATATGTTAACCTATAGTCGGCAGCTCCCAGCCGCGGATGCTCAACCTGTTGTTTATACTGAGATTTATTAATCAAAGCCTGGGGATGCTCAACTCTGACCCCGATGGAAAAAGGCTTTTGTTTTATTTTAACGTCTCTTGCGTACAGCATTTCATATGTATCCCGAGCACTATGGCCGATGGCTAAAACAATCGCCTGTGCTTTTCAGCGTTTCTGATTTGTTTATTTCTATGCCCGTGATAGCACCATTTTCTATAAAGACGTCTGTTACTTTACTGCCAAATTTCACTTCACCACCAAGTTTTATGATACTCTGTCTCATGTTCTTAACAACAGTTTTTAAAATATCTGTGCCGATATGTGGCTTATATGCATATAATATTTCTTTTGGCGCTCCGGCAGATACAAACTCCTCCAATGCTTTTCTGGATTTCGTATCCTTTGTCCGAGTGGTGAGCTTGCCGTCGGAAAAGGTGCCAGCCCCGCCTTCACCAAACTGTACATTAGATTCCGGGTTTAGCTTCCCGTTTTTCCAAAACTCATCCACATCGCTGGTTCTTGTGTTCACATCTTGCCCTCTCTCCAGCAAGATGGGTTTATATCCTCTCTGTGCTAAAATAAGCCCTGCAAACAATCCAGCCGGTCCGGTACCTATGACCACAGGCCGGTGTAATAAGCGGCCATCACCAGCCTGGACTTCATGATAACGAACATTAGGGCTTTTTTGCAGAGTCTTATTTTTACGTAAAACTTTATCTTCGTCCCGGACAAACACATCGACTATATAAACAAAGTTTATTTCATTTTTTCTGGCATCAATAGATTCCTTAAAAATAGTATAGTCGATGATTTCGCCGGGGTTTAACCTCAGCTTTCTTGCTATTTTGTTCCGTAGAACACTAATACCTTCATCAACAGAGAGCTTGACTTCATTCACTCTAATCATCTTTTTCTTCCTTTTCATATATTACCTGATATTATACCACAATGGCCCAGACAAATTATATATACGATTCCCGAGTTACATTCAGCTACTTTTTCGTTGATTACAGTTGATTTTAGTTTATGGGTTATATATAATAGAGGCGGAGGTGATATTATGACTGGAGACAAGGAACTAATAACCGCCCACGTTCTGGCCGAAGCATTAGACCTTTCTGTGGAGACAATCTGGAGATACACAAGAGAGAATAAAATACCCTATGTTGAACTGGGCAGCAGGCAATACCGCTATAAGCTTGCTGATGTAATTAAACACTAACCAGCTCAACTGTTCAGGAAAAGACAGCTAATTACAAAACAGACCCCTCGAAAAGGTACACGTATCAAGATTATCTGGCTCTGCCGGATGAACCAGGCTTTCGTTTCGAGATTCTCGAAGGCATGTTGATGAAAGACCCATCTCCTAATGTTATACACCAATGCGTTTCCCGTCGGCTTCAACGGATCTTAGAAGATTACTTTTGGGAGGTTGATCCCGAAGGTGAAATCTTTAACGCACCGTTAGACGTAACCTTACTTGACATTACTGTAGTCCAACCGGACGTGTTCTATGTGTCAGGGGAACAAAAACAAATCGTCAAAGATGCCCGGATGTTGCAGAGGGTTTTCCAGTAAAACAAGGATTGTAACATCTTGAAACCTGGTATCTTTGTCCGAGATCATCAAGTTGCAGAGGGTTTTCCAGTAAAACAAGGATTGTAACCGTGGAACTGGAACATCCCACCCTGGAGGATGTTTTTATAAAATTCACAGGATCTAAAATTAGTAGCGAGGGTAAATAATGTTAAGGGAATCTTTCAAATTCATTAAAGGTCATCGGTATTTTAATATTAAATGTGGTGT
>JAHRFX010000007.1 GCA_019084405.1 Methanobacterium sp. | reverse complement strand
GCTATTTTTACTCCATCCTGGCCAATTCCTGGGAAAATTTAAGAGAATATGACCAGGCCCAGGAGTATGCAGATAAGGCCCTGGAATTTAATGACATGTATCCCCTACCACTTAATATCAAGGGTTATCTTCTTTTGAAACAGGAAAAATTAGAAGAAGGAGCTGCCTACATTAATAAAGCCTTTAAACTCCATGTTTCCCGGAAAGATACGCAGCTTAATAAAGCCTGCCTCCTTAGTAAAGAAGGTAATCATAAAAGATCCCACCAACTACTGGATTATATATTAACCCATAACCCCGAATATCCTTACGTATATCTGCGTAAAGGTGAATTACTCCTGGATGAGGGTAAATTAGAAGAAGCTAAAGTATATCTTAATAAATTTAAAATGATTTGTCCACAAGATGACGAACTCCTGGAATTACTGGATAAGTGTGCTAAAAGGTGAAATTATAAGTAAGGAGGATTAAAAAAATCCATTCTCCTCCATTATTTTACCTGGCTTAAATTCCGTAATAGATGGGGCTTATAATAATTTTCTTATTTTTTTTTTTACTTTAATTCACTATCCGGTTCTAATGGATAAAATAAGTCCTCAGCTATTTATGAAAAAGGTAAAGATTAGAGATAAGTGAGGAGGAAACAAAAAATATATATCAACCTTTATAGCCAGAATGCATCCCTGTTTTCCAGGGCAAATGCTCGGGAAATCTCATTTGCCGATTGATAATCCGCTTCGGTTAACATCTTCAAAGCTCGGATTATATCTTTTGATGCCTTGTTTTCTTTGGCCTGGGCCAGAATCTCACTTTTATTTGCCGGGTAATTTACACCCTTACATGCCTTTATCAATTGTGCTATGGTTGGTCTTTCCATAATATATCACCTCAAATTTTTAATCCAATACTATATCTCCCCTTTAATATATTTAAGTAAATTCTAAGTAAAAAATTTGTCTATTAAGGGTCTTTTCCTAATAATTAAGATTAAAGTGATATTTACACAAATGATAAAGAATAAAGATAATATTTCAATAACATATTCCAAAGTAACCCTTAAAATAATTGTTTACTACCCCATATTCCTCCCAATACGATTAAATATCTTAGCTGAATCCCAACTAAACTTCTCACCACTTACCATCCTTTTTACCCTTCTTATCTCCTGAAAATCATTATCTAATAGAAAATTAACTCCCCGGGTATTATCCAGGGGCAGTACCCCCCTGATTCTTAGTTTGACATCTGAATTTCATTAACTCCAGACCAGCTATTTCATCTTGAGATATAATCAATCCTTCCCCTAAATCCGGGATATAGTAACCCTTAATTTTATCCCCGTCCTGGTAAACATAGGAATTGTTTAAGATAATCATCAAGTAGATGGCCTCGGTTTTCCCCACTCACCATTTTATCTAATTTAAGTATCTGGTCCTGGTCTTTTTTACCTGACTTATCTACCTTAGGTGAATGGGCAGCTTCTAATGGTCCATCACCCTCCAGGAATATATATTCGGTATCTACTTTAAATCCCAGTTTTTGGTAGAATTTAAATGCTCCCGGGGTGGTGATTAAGGATATGGTTAGAGCTCCCCTATTTTCCAGATAGGTGCATAAATACTCCACCAGATTGCTTCCCACCCCTTTATTTCTATATTTTTCCTCTACAATGATATGGCCCAGCCATGCTGTTTTTCCAAAGGATAGGGCACATCCGATACCCACTATTTTTTTGTTCCTGGATGATTTTTACCGGATGGAAGGAATTGTGGAGATAAAATTTAAAATCCGGAATGATATCTGGCCAGTTTTCTAACTGGAACCGGGATAGGTGGGGAAGATCCTCTTTAACTATTTTTTTAATGATCATGTACTTGAAACTCCCTAAGACATTATAAAACCATTAGATTATTATATTTTCTATAATTCCTTATTTGAAGCAGTTTTTTTTTTTAATCTCAGGGGGTGGCCCTTAGAAAATAAATCGTATGGCTCCCCATTTAAAGGTGACAATGTTAGGGAAAATTAACTATCATTGGCCATTCCGGGAATGGTAATGTACGTTCTGATATTGGTGTCTATGGTTTGATGGTGGGGGTTTCCAGATCTGGAGTATATTTGGGCCCAGGTGTATAATAAAACTGTAACTATTTTGGCTAAATAATAATGTAAAACGGGATTATAAGGCGTTTGTACTAAAATAATTGATCTATGATTACTTCATTATTCTTGAAACTCATTTTGCATTCAAAAAGGAGATTAATTTTCGGATCCATGGTGATAGTGCATTTAATTCTACTATAAGATTTTTTATCCAACCCCTATACTTCTTAAAATTTGACCATTCGTAATATTTTCTGGTATTATTCACTTTATTGAAATTAAAGCCTTATTATACTATTTTTATGGTTTTCTGAATTTAATTTTACTGAATACAGTTTTATATTTATTAATTATTGGGTTTTATTTATTTTTGGCTTTAAAGTTAAATTTGAAGCATAATTGAGTTGTTTTTAATTATTATTTTTGTAATACTTTTTTAGGAGGCTGCTATTGGTGTGGGGATTATATCTTACCTTATTATTACGATTTCTTATTTTTTTATTTTTTTTGTAATATTTTTAGGGTAAGTTTATTACTTATTCTCTCATTTTTACCAAAAACGTAATATTAACAAAGTAATAAATAGTATTAAATAGTGCTTATACCCATTTTATTGTGTTTATAAATTAAAAAGGAGGTGAAAAAATTAGAAAACAAGTGATTTTACTAATAACTACATTTGTTTTCGTCATGGCGCTGTGTGGAGCAGTGGCAGCAGAAGATTCACAGGGAGGTGGTTTAAATGATAGTGCTACTGTGCAATCTACTAACCAAACAGATGCAAGTTCCAGTGAACCAGACCCTCGAATTTATGGTGTGATTAAAAATGACACCGCACCAGCCAATGGCGCGGTTATTAATATTAAAAATCCCACTAATAATTCATTGATCGCCAGTGGAACAACTAATTCCAGCGGACATTATGATATCTATTTTAATTCCAGTTTAACACAATTCAACGTGGAAATTCTCTTCTCAGGAAGAAATTACAGCACCACAGTAACACCTACTGGTTCTCCAATACCCACAGCCGAACTGAACCACACATTCGTACCATCCAAAATGCTACAACCAACCAAAATGGTTATAATTCTCAATGGACCCCGCCGTGATCCTATAAATCTATTGATAGACGTATATAAAAATGAGTTATATATAGTGGGGTATGATTTTGAACTAAAAATATTTAGTTCAGAAGATTTGTATGCAGATACTAATTTAGCAGATAAATTAGCAGAAGAACTAAAAACAGCAAACATACTTGCGTGTTATGGCGGAGGAAGTTGGTCTCCGGGAGCAGTTCCAGTAATTGCAGAAGCAGCAAAACAATTACCATCTGATGCCCAAATTTTTGGAAGTGGCGCATTTGAAGGGCGCAATGTAACTGCATTGCCATTTAGTGTTGGAAGTATATTTGGTATCAACTTGAACAGAGACAACATTAAAAGGGGATTTTTAGACTTACTACGGCTAACGGGTTCTATAGACATCAGCGCTAATGAAACACGGATAATCCCTCTAAACCCAACAAGTTTTCTTTATCATCCAGATACTACCACAGAATTTACTAGCAGAGAAAGTTATGTGCAATGGTATACAGATTCAGGTAAATACAAAGCGAATGCACCGTGGGTTGGATTGTCAATTGAAACTTTCTACTACTATGATAATAACATTGAGATATATGATGCTTTAACAGCAGCATTGGAAGCACGTGGAGTTAATGTAATGTCGTTCGTACGTGCTGATATGTCGCTTACAAAGTACCCCGACTATTTCATGATTAATGGAACTTCATTTATTGATGTCTTAGTATTCCATCATCATGGAGGTTCAGGAAATAACGCAACACTGAATTTATTCCAACAGCTCAATGTTCCGGTAATGAGTCCTATTATGGTTTACAGTTTATCTACACTAGATGAATATCTTCAAAACAGCACTGGACTTTTTGGATCGGAATTATTATCATGGGTAGCTGCTCCTGAACTAGATGGGCGGACAATACCTATACTTATAGGCGGAACTAAAATTGTTGGCGCAGAATCTATAACAGGAACTTATTTAAAATCATTTGCACCGTATCAACCCGGTATTGAACAATTAGCAGACCAAATTGTTGCTTGGGCTAACTTAAAGCACAAAGACAATGCTGATAAAAAGATATCTTTGGTATATGCAGACAACACACACGATGAAACCATGCCAGTATCCGGAAATCTAAATTTAGTTGATAGCATAACTAACATCATAAAGGCTATGGCTCAGAATGGTTATAATTTCGGCTCATTGGATGTGGTTAATCTTACATCAGATGATATACTAGCTTTGATCAAAGATCGTGGTCGTAATCCTCTAAACTACACTTCAACACAACTTGAACAGTTGATTCAAAAAGGCGTTGTAACTATTTCTCGAAGTGAATACTTGCAGATGTATTATAAACTACCAGAATCATTACGTGCGCAAGTAGAAGCTATGTGGGGGCCACCAATTGGGGATATGATGACATATGATGACAAAATCGTCATTCCAGGTATAATGCTTGGAAATATATTCCTTGGTCCTCAACCTATTTGGAAATGGAATGGAACTATATCCAGTTTACACGATGAAAAATCATTACCACCAACTCATCAATATATCGCATTCTATCTATGGATGCAAAAAATGTTCGATGCAGATGCAATGGTTCAAGTAGGACAACACGGAACCCTGGAACTTTTACCAGGACATAGCACTGGTTTAACTGAGGAGGATTGGCCTAACACATTAATTGGCAATATACCCCATATTTACCTATATAATATGGCAAACCCCGGTGAAGCTAATCCTGCTAAAAGAAGAGCATATGCTACTATAATCTCTTATTTAACTCCTCCCTTGACGGAAACCCAACTCTATGGAAACTATGCTGTTATGCATAATTTGGTTGATTCATTCAATGAAGCATATACATACAATAATACTGAACGTATGAACCTTTTAAAAGACCAAATATGGGAGAAAATCAACAGTGAAGCAGGTTTAGCTGAAAGATTGGATATAAATTCAAGCACAAGTTTTGGTATAGTATTAAACAAATTACACGACTATTTGCATGAACTACAATCAATGTACACACCTTATGGTTTGCATGTATTTGGCGAATTGCCTGATAATGACACTCTAGAAAAATGGTTAGATGCGATTATAGCATTTGATCCAGAAAACAGAGCTAGTAGGCGGGATGAAATTAGAAATTTGCTGATACAAAGCGCTGCGGATGAAATGAATTCATTACTCAATGCTCTTAACGGAGGTTTCATTTTACCCGGAGTTTCAGGAGATGTTGTACGTTCATTAGCATTACCAACTGGGCGTAATATATACGCATATGACCCGCGAACTGTTCCAGATTCTGTAGCCACTATCATCGGGAAAAAATCTGTTGAAGCAATGCTTGAAAGGTACTTACAGGCTAATAGTGGAAAATACCCTGAAACTGTAGCCATGCCAATCAGTGGTGGAGAAGTTATGGTTACCAAAGGGCAGAGTGTTGCTAGTGCCTTCTATCTTTTAGGTGTCGAACCAATTTACTTTGGTACATTTGTGGTTGGAACAAAAGTGATTCCTCTAGAACAGCTAGGTAGGTCTAGGATTGACATCATTATACAGGCATCATCTAGTTTCAGAGATGCGCATCCAGATGTGATAAGATGGATTGATGAGGCTGTGAAGCAAGTAGCCTTATTAAATGAACCTACAGAATTAAATTTTGTACGTAAGCATTATTTGGATATGATTCCAAGTTTAGAAGCTGATCTGATATCTCAAGGACTGACTATTGAACAAGCTAAATCACAGGCAGAACGTTTAGCCCGGGCAAGAATTTTCAGTTTACCACCTGGCGCTGATTCACATGGAGCTGGTGTTAACAGACTTCTACGTTCACTTGACGATTGGACAGAAGAAGAAATTGCTGATCTTTATATGAATTACAATTCCTATGTTTATGGGAAAGATCTTTCAGGAGTCAAAGGCAATTTTTTAATGGAAAAACTTCTACACACAGTAGACACTACAATGGCAATTAGTTACACCGTAACACCTGGAAGGTCTTATACCTCTTCTGGAGTTTTCAATTTCATGGTTGAAAGGCTTACAGGTAGAACAATAACTAGTTACATCATTAAAACTGGTGATGGAAATCCAAAAGCATTGACTGTTAAAGAAAAGATTCTGGATGACTTGACCCTTACATTGTTCAATCCTACTTGGAGAGAAGGGATGTTGAAGCAAGGATTTTCTGGCCAAGTCACTATAGCTCTTAGTATACGAAGAATATTTACTAATGATGCATTAGTTGATGTGGTAAGCGCTGATGTCTGGCAAAAAATTGGTAGCACTTATCTGTTTGATGAGAATATGTACAATCAACTCGATCCTTCTGTTGCTGAAATGATCCGTAATGTGATTTATCAGGCTGATAGTCGTGGTTTCATGGAACTTACTCCGGAACAGGCTAAAAGATTAGCAGAGATGATGGGTATGGTACCCGTAGAAGATGGTGGAGAACAATTACCGGATATTGATCCGGGAGTGGTTCCGCCTGCTAATCCGGGTGCTCCTGCTAATTCCGGTGGAACAGCTAGCCCTGGTGTTTCTCAAAGTGTTTCTGCTACTTCAGTTAGTCAGTCTGCTGCTGAAGCAGGTGAGAGTGCTGGTGAAGAATCCAAAACTGCTCATGAGGTTTCTAAAACCGAAAATCCTCCAAATCAAGTAGATAACACGCCTTTTGCTGCTATTGTGGGAGTTTTACTCATCAGTGGTTTGATTGGTGTGGGATTCTTTAAAGGAAGTATTCTGAGCTTTTTAGGGTTTGCTAAAAAATAAATAATTTTCCCCTTTTTTTTCTTTTTTTTTAGAAATATTGCAGGGGTTTTTTATACAATAGTATTTTGTTTGAGGTGGTGATTGTGAGAAAGATTTTAATATTTTTAGGGGTTATGGGTTTGGTTTTAGTTTTTTGTGGTGTTGTTACAGCGCATCCAGGACATAATCATTATCCTGATGATTTTGATTTGAAGAATAGTTCTTCTAGTCAGGATCAAAGTTCAACTAGTGGTAGTGGTTCGAGTGCTAGGAGTAGTTCAGGTGGTGGTTCAAGTTCTGGTGGGTCTGGTGTAATTAATTCTCCCAATAATGTTAATAATATGCCGAATAGTCAGTCTGGTTTGGATGAGGTTCAAAGTGTTGATGAGGATCCTGAAGCTTCTGGTGTTAATGAAACTACTGTTAATTCAAATGAATCTAATGAATTTCCTTGGACCAACCTCATTGTATTTATTATAATTGGAGCTTTAATAGTTACTGGATTTTTATATAAACGGCGTAATTAGTTTATTAGTTTAAAATAGATATATTAAATGATTAATGCATTATTTGAAGATTTTTCCAATTTATTTATTTATTTTTTCCATAATTTTGAAATTTAATTAATTCTTTTATGGGCTAACCTCGATATTCGGTTATTTCACAGGATGATATGTGGAAAAAAGTATATCCTAAAAAGCCATAATAAATACTATAATTTGTTTTTTCTTGCTGAGCAGATTTGTTATTGAACTATAACATCCCTGGAAACTGTTTTCCACATCTTATAAAATACATCATCTACCTCATATTTTATATGCTATTTAAAACAACAAATATATCATATGAAATTATAAATAATTAATACTTAATTTATTTTATTATTATACTTTTTAATTAATTCAGCTGATATCAAAAATTGTATATCCTCACTCCCATAGGGATTCTCAAATCTGTTTTTTTTGTATATACTCACTATCGTATATACGATACATCTAAAACCTCCATTATACCTTCGTTGTAAGATATACAAAAAATGATATCACCATAAAAAGACCGTATAATCAGTCATTCATTTATAAATCCGCTAAAAAATTTAAAAAAAATAAATAAAAATCTTTCAACCATAAAAATCCCTAAAAAATAATTTCTAATGCTTTTTTATATAATTGATATACTATTTGGGATATCTAAAGAATGAAACTAGCTTAGTGAAAATAATTTCACTCTACCGGTCATATTCCATAATCATCTTTTCAAATTCTGATCTACTCATGCCACATTTATGGGCATGTACGGGATTTAAGTCTTTTTTTGGTGTGTTTACCCACTTCCAGGGGACAGCATTCATGCTGACGGGCTATTTCCATAATGGCATTGATGGCCTCCTGGAGGTAGAGATCTAATTTTTTCTTACCCCTATCTAGGATGGATTTTTCCACTTCTTTTTGTGGTTTTTTTTTTAAGTCCAGGTCCAGTAGGGTTGATTTATTACCAGTTACTAGTTCCTCTTCCAAAGATTGCATGTATTCTTCTTGGCTTTTTTTTGAGGTACTTATTACGCTTTATTTGATTATCATAGTATTTTATTTCTGATTTCAGGATCTGTATCTCAGCCCGGATATCATCTTTCCGGTGGGTTATTAACCGGGCAAAGTAATTAAGGGCATCACCATAGGTATATTTACTATTTTTTTAGGATCATCTTTGCTTTTGGTTTCACAACGAGCAGATACCATCACCTTGTTATTATTATAGACCATTATAATCACCTTTAATTATATTTAAAGGGGGTGGGAGTTTATAGTAAAACTGAAGGTGAATTTTCCCACCCCTTAATTTATTTTACTGGTGTAACAAATAAGCAGGTTTTTTTTTTGAGAAATGGTTGGTAGGGTAGTTGTTTTTGATTGATGCTCTGGTCCTGCTTATTAGTATTACATTAATTGATATATGATAATACTATATAAATATTACTACAATAGTAAGTAGTAATAATTTAGTTATTAAAAAGATTCAGTCACCGGACTAAACTTAAATCCCCTTACAATCTACCCCCATATTGCTTTTTGCAAAATTAGTTCAATAATTAAAAAATTCAGGTAATTACTGTTATGAGTGAGAGATTCCTGCTCATTATTCTTAAAAAATAAAATTAATGTGTAATCAGTAAGGTGGTGGGTCTGGAGCCAGAAATTGGCATTTGAATGTTTAAGGGAGGATATTCAAAAGGAGTTCACCACCTCACCAGTATTACAATTATCTAGTATAAATATTAAAGTATATAAATATTATGATTTTTAGAAATATTAATAATACACCTCTTACGAAGATTATATATAGTAATAAAAATTATTATTAATACATTAAATTACAAAGGAGCATTCTCATATGATTAGCAAAAAAGAAAAAACGCAAACCCTGCAGATAAACCTGCCTGAATCCATGGTCCAGGAATTTGACCAGATGAGTAAATCCAGGGGATACCAGACCAGATCCCAGGCCCTTAAAGATATTATAAGTAAATTCATTGAAGAAAACAAGTAATACTTATATTAAATTATTTTTAAAACCCTCTAAAAATAGATTTAAACCTTTTTTAATATTTGATACTTTCTTTAAAACCATCAAAGATTCAATATTCCATATCATCTATTTCAATAAAAAATTTAGTTTATGTTCTATCTGGCTCATCTCTAAGTCAGATATCTTACCTAATTTCTTTTTAAATCTAAGTGTAGAAACAGATCTTATTTGAAAGGGATCAACTGCAGATGTATTATTTAATCCATTTTTAGAGTTAGGTTTGATACGTACAAACCATCCTTTATCGTACTTTTTTTGCCAGGATGTTAATGGTACAACTATTCTCAGGCTAAAATTAGGCACTTTATTTACTACATCCGTACTTACCACCACTACTGGCCTGGTTTTTTTTAGTTCGTGTCCTTTAGTTGGATCAAGATCCAGTAACCACACTTCTTTTCTTCTAATATTCATGAAACTCTTCAGATTCCAGCTTAAAAGTAAGTTCAGTTAGTTCAGGATCATCTTCGTAAAATGTTTGCATGAAGCTGGCTTCCTGAGCCAACTTTCTTTCCATTTTTTTATCTTCCTTTTTTTGGTTAACCATGGCACTGTATAATACATCAAAAGGAATTCCATACTCTATAACCATTTTCTTCAAATCATAAGATAGGTTAGGTATCTCTTCATCAAAAAAATGTTCTATGCTTTCTTTATTTTTAACTTTTAACATTCCAATTAGCATAACACATCCTCCTGAAAACAGTATTTATACATTATTATCATTTTTATCATATAAAGATATTATGCGGTTTAATTCATATCATCCGGAAATGATAGGGTAATTCTCATGTCATTATATAATATCAAGAGTCACTTTTTTGCAATTGTATTTTCCACCCCCACATAAACTAATCTTTGCACGCATTAGTATTTAAGTAATAACTTATTTTATTAAGTAATGTATGTATAACTTTTTTAATTAAAGTTCTCATAAGAGTATTACTTTTATATAGTAGTATATCATAATTAAGTATATGAAATTATTACAAGTTGAGGATATACTAAAAAAAGGGAAAAATGTACTCCTGTACCAGGAGGAGGTGGAAGAATACTACGACTTCTTAAGTGATAAATACCGGTGCATACTCCTGAAAGAACCCATCCCCTTAAAATATAATCTTTTAAAATGTGTAAAATTTGTAAGTAATGAAGAGAGGGGAGTTTTAAATAGATTAAACCAACCCGAGTTAAGGGATAAGCTCTTAGAAGAACTGGATGATGAAGTTCTGATCATATTTTTCAACCACTTCCAGGCCCTTACCTGGAAATCCGCCCACACCCTGCTCACCCTGTGGAAAACCGGAAAGGTATTATTTTTTTGCAGTTTCAACCACCACTTCAAACCGGAAATCTACAAGTTCTACCAGACCTTCACCCTGATAAATAAAGAAGAATATGAAAAAGATACTGGAAAAAATGAGATAAACATCACCTACCCCCTCTACCTGGTGGTGGCTATCCTGATATTTTTACTATATATACGAACCGCCAGTACGGCCTTTATAGCAGTTTCTATAATTGGAGGGGCCTGGTTTTCCTTCCTCATGGTGCGGAGTATGATGTATGTGGGAGGGAAAGTCTAAAAAAAAGGTGCTGAGTATGAGATATTACACCCACATAGAAAAAGGTGGTAAATTATGAGATATTACACCCACATAGAAAAAGGTGGTAAATTATGAGATATTACACCCACATAGCCTTTGCCCTATTTATCTACATCCTCATTATGTTCATCCAGGGAATGACTATCAGTCCCCTGGGAGTGTTCTTTGCCGGGTGGATATCCGTATTACCGGATATCATCGAACGCTTCATTGGTGAACACCGGACCCTGGGTCACAGTATATTCTGGACTGCACCCCTGGGATTGGTAGCCCTTTTTAATCTGGAAATAGGAATAGCCCTGGTGGTGGGTTTTTTATCCCACATATTACTGGATTGTTGCAACACCCATGCCAGCCCACTCTTATACCCCCTGCATAAAGATGGTTTTGGATGTTTTAATAAAAGTAGAAGAATAAGAACAGGTACCATTGCTGAAAAAGGAGTTTTAATATTCATAATAAGTTTACTGATAACGGTCCTGCTTTTTATGACCCCTCTTTACCATATAATCGGATTTGACCAGATGCTGGGGGATGTTTTTGCCCGTAATAACACCCCACCCGAAACAACACACCATCTAAAATGTGATGTTAATCTTAATTTAAGAGCAGATGATGCTAAAAATAAGAACATAACTGTGGATATCATTAATGAAACCCGCTACCAGGTTTTAATAACAGATATGGAAGTAGAAGGGTAGAGTATTATTTTATTATTTAAATCAATTTATAGTAACTCAAATTCTAAGTAACTAACCTTTTTTTTAATTATAAAAAAATATTTCTCCTTAGTACCATTACTTATATTATACAGAACCAGACAAGATAGTATCTTAAACCATACTATAGATTTAGTATCTTAAACCATATTATAATTACCAGGCACTACCCCACCAAAAAGTACCACTTATTTTAATAAACGTGATTTTCATGGAAAAAGAAGCAGACAACTATTTCAACCAGGGATATACCTATTACGAGGATGGTGAACCTGAAAAAGCCCTGGAACACTACCAGGAAGCTTTAGAAATAATAAAAGCAACTGAAAATCATGATAAAATAGGAAATATCTTCCTGGAGATGGGTAATAGTTATGCGGCTATTAAGGATTGTGATAAATCCTTAAAGATGTACCAGTCCTGCCAGGAGCACTACCAGAAAGCTAAAAATCATCAGGGTGAGGGCTATGCCCTGGCCAATATAGGGGTCATCCAGACCCAGCTAGGTGATTACCAGAAGGCCCGGGATTCCTATAAAAAATCCATTAAAAACCTTAAAAAAAGTGGTGACGGGTCACAAAAAGAGATTGAATCCCTCCTGGAGGAGACCTACCAATTACAAAAAAAGGATGCCCAGAAATTTTATGAAAAAGCCATCCGTCTCCTTGATAAAGGAAAAAATAAGGAGGCTATGGGTTTTTATAAGAAAGCTTTGCAATTATTTACTGATAAATCCTCTCGGGGAGACTGTTTATTAGAAATGGGTAATATCCAGGCCTTTTCTAAAAATGACGAGAAAGCCCTGGAATTATACCATAAAAGCCAGAAGGAGTATCATGGCCCTAAAGACCGTTTAGGGGAGGGTTTTGCCCTGGCGAATATAGGGGTTATCCATGATAAAAGAAAAGAATATGAGGAGGCCCGGCACTATTACCAGAAGGCCCTCTACAAGTTTGAAAAAGCAGGGGACACCGAATCCTATAATGAGATATCCGCCCTTATGGGGGAAAGCTACCAGGTGCAGGGTGCCTATGGAGATGCCTTAAAACACCACCAGGCATATTTAGAAAAGTTCCCCACCCAACACCACCCGGCAGGTATCCATAAAGAAATTGATAGTATCAAGGATAAGTTATCCCTGGTTAAACCCACCCGTAATGAATCACTTATTCTACTGAGCTACCTTTTAATACTCATTGGGGCCGAAGTGGTCACCACCTATACCAATGTGGAGGTGGGATTGCTGTTACATACTATTATTTTATTTGGGCTTTTAATTAATTCCAGTTTAAGTACCAATTATACCTTCACCAACCTCCTGCGGTCCATGATGGCCCTGCCCATGATCCGGATTGTGGGTTTATCCATTCCCATCATGAATATACCGGCATTGTACTGGTTCCCCATCATATCGGTACCCTTATTTGCTGCATCAGTGGTTATTATACGGGCCCAGAAATTAACCCTGAAAAGCGTGGGTCTGGTGTGGGGTAAAATACCCCTGCAGATAGTGGTGGCCCTTACCGGGGTGGGTTTAGGTTTAATCGAGTACATGATTTTACGTCCGGACCCCCTGATACCTGTATTTAATCCTTATTATCTTATTTTAGGGGCTAGTTTTATGATTATCTCCACGGGGCTGGCAGAAGAGCTTTTATTCCGGGGTATTGTCCAGAAGAATGCGGAGAATATTATGGGAGGATTAATGAGTGTGCTCTATGTATCCTTACTATTTACCAGTCTGCACATTGGCTGGGAATCATTACTGGATTTAATATTCGTATTTAGTGTATCTATGTTCTATGGGTTCGTGTTCTATAAGACCCGCAGTATATTCGGGATAACCCTATCCCACGGAATATCCAATAGTTTTCTCTTTTTAGTGTTTCCCTTTTTACTTTAATTATAAATAAGGGATCCTGGTTTCAACTTGAATTTTAAAAAGAAATTCTATATTTATTTTAAAGGTTCTAACTAAAACCCATACAAATTAATTTTAAAAATTCAGTGCTCTTAAAAAAAAAAAGTTTTTTTAAAAATTGAAATTCCATAAAAACCCCTCTTTTATTCGGAACGGGATTAGTTATTTTTTTTTATAGGAAATTCACCATTACCAAAACTATGCCTTAAACAATTTTTAGCCTCTATTAAAATTATAGTAAGGCTCCAAACTATTAATTTAATTTAATTTAAAATTAATATTAAGTAGGGTAGGTCCCGAGTCCCTATAAAGGACCTATCTCTTACCGCCCCCATCAAATGATCCTGCCCTTCCCCAACATGAATTTAAAATATAAAATTGATTATCATCCTAGTAATCCATCCTCCACCCGCACAGGTCTTCTAAGGCATCCCCGAATTCTTCTAAAGATGATATAAATTCATTTTTAACCAGGCGTACCGGTCCGTTATTGCATCCCACAGAATATAGGTTGATGGAGTTGGTTATGATGGTTATCTCCCACTGGTAGTCTTCTACCATGGAACATTGTTTGTAGTTTTCTTCCCAGTCCCAGATACCTATTTCTTCTAATTTTTCCCAGAACTCCTCCCACTCACCACGTACCGGGGTGTACTCCTTATCTCCCAGGTGCAGAGTATCATAGTCCAGTTTAATACGGCGAGTATTCTGATTATCCGTATAGTTTATAACCATTTCCCGGGGCAGGTAGTCTTTTTGCAACTTTGAATCACCAGTTAAATATAATCTAGATAATATTTATCCAATTAAATTATATCTTCCGGATAATATCAATATTCACTTATTTTTTTTACCACTTTTAAATCAGTATTTTTACCACTTTTAAATCAGGTATAATTCCCTACTCCTTTAACCACATTGCATCTAGCATTATCTTCTAATCTAAAAAAAAAACTATAATTACCTTAAAAGCTCCTCCTTATCATTAAAAACATAATTTATATCTAAAAAACTATAATTACATCTAAAAATCCCCTTCATCAGTAAAAACATAATTTATATCTAAAAAAAAGCTTCCAATATATATTTCATGCCCACTCTATGGAAACCCGCCGTATTTCAGGGATCCCTTAAAAAGAAGGGATACTTTGAAGGCTGGTACTTCAAGTTAATAAAAAAAAAAATATTCCCCACCTAAATTATTTTAAATTGGCCTATCCAACTCAAATATAACCCCTTCAATGGTTTTCAGGTTACCATGATCGTCAAAGGTGGGTCGGCCTTTATCCAGAACCCTTTTTATCCTTCCCTTTTTATCTTTTAGCTGGTATTCAATAGAAAATGATTCACCCTGGGCCAGGGCATTATCAATAATGGTTTTGATTTCATCCAGATCCGAATCAATAACCAGAGAGTTTATCGGGAAGCTATATTTATTATCCAGTTCCTCCGGACTAAAACCGGTTATTTCTTCTAACATGTCATTGAAAAATTCAGTCCTACCCTCTTCCCTATGGAAGCGGTACACTATACCCGGAATGTTCTTTGATAAGGAACGGTATGATTTTTCACTTTGTTTTAGTTTTTGATTTAACTGGTGGTGGATTAAACTGTTTTCCACCGCATATTTTAATTCATGGTTTTGAAAGGGCTTGATGATATAGTACAACGCCCCGGTATCCCGGGCCTGTTCCATGTAGTCCTGGTTACCATGGGCGGTGATAAAGATGATAGGAATATCCAGAAATTTTAGTATTCTGCGGGACGCTTCCAGACCATTTATATCTCCCTGCAGATTGATATCCATTAGAATCAAATCAGGACGAAGTTTCTGGGCCATTTCAATAGCCACTTCTGCTTTTGAAGCCTGGCCTACCACCTCATAACCCCAGTTATGAAGATTGTGCTTAATCTCCAGGGCAGTTATGGCCTCATCTTCCACAATCAAAATACGGGGTTTCATAACTTTATAATGGATAGTTGTATTTATAATAAGTTGCTATATGGTAAAGGCAATATTGTTAAGAATAAACAATCCAAAAATTTGCAGCCACCTGGTTTAAATCATTTTACATATAAAATATTCTCATTACCTGACCCTGAGGATAAATAAAAATAATAGATTCCCCTTATAGTTAATAGGAAGGAAAAAAATGAAAGCCTGTACCTTACTATCCCAAATAAAAACAGATATTAAAAAATACCATGATTTACTCCCTCCCCCTGAGAATAAGCCCCATGATAATTCCCTGGAGAGTATTCTATCCCATTATAATCAGGAAAATTTTAGAAAAATAATGGATTTAAAATGTGAGGGATTAGAGGAAAATATTAATGAAGAAGCTTTAGCTGATTTTAAGAATAGGATAGACTATTTTTTTAGTATATATGCTCCTGATGATCTTGAATTCCGGGAATTTATAAAATTAATATCCATTTACCTTTCATTTATTGCTAAAAAACCATTACACCCTCCAGGAACGGTTTTTGATAATGGTAAAAAGGTTTATCAAAAAGGACCTCATTTTATTTGCACTGGAAAAAATATTTTCCAAAAGGATGAAGAATCATTATGTAAGTATTGTGTTGCTAAAAATGAGGAATAAAAACGGGCCTAATCTCCTGAAGTATTGCTAAAAAAAGACTTAACACACCTGAAATACTCTAAAAAAATAAAAATAGAATTAACCCCTGAATTATTGCTAAAAAAAGACTTAACACACCTGAAATATCTAAAAATAAAATATTTTCCCAGGATTTTTTTTTTTAAATCCTCTCACCATATGTTTCCTGGAATGATATTTCCACTTCCAAACCATCCCGGGATTCAAAATGCAAATCAGCGTCCAGTTGCTCGGCTAAACCCTTTATCAGGGTAAGGCCCAGGGTAGGGGCATCCTGCAGTTCCCGACCCTGTAAACCCACCCCATCATCTTTAACCCTTAAGGTTATTTTTTCATCTTCTTTTATCAGGGTGACGGTTATGGTACCTTCCTTTTTATGGGGGAAGGCGATCCCTGAGACGGCCCTGGTAGGTGATTAAAAATCCAAAAAAGCTTAAAAAAGCAAATATGATGAAAGATATCTGCATCACATCCATAAAAAGTATGATATTGTCTGGTTTTATATCCGCCGTTCCCAGGTAGAGGTTTATGAGTAAGAGGGCTATTCCCATTCCCAGCATCTGTCCCATGACCCGCATGGAGGTTATGGTGGAGGCCGCCACCCCGAAGTACTTCTCAGAGAGGGAGCTCATAACCAGGTTGCTGTTAGGGGCAGCAAATAGAGCAAAGCCCAGGCCTAAAAATATCAATCCTGAAAGTACCAGGTAGAGGCTTTGTATCCAGGGTAAAAGAGAAAATATAATTAGAGAAAGGATAATAAATGCCATGCCCCCGGCAGCCACCTTGCTGGGATTTCTCATATCGGACATGCGGCCGGCATAGGGTGATAGGCCGGCAATTATTAAAGGCTGGGCTGATAAAAGCAATCCCGCCCACTGGGGGCTTAAATTTAAAACATACTGCAAATAGAAGCTAAGGAGGAATATGATAGGGTAGGCTGCGGTGTAGCTTATAAGGGCCGCCACCCCATTCCAGGTAAAGCCCTTATTTTTAAATAAATCCACCTTTAATACCGGGCTTTTTAAGCCAGATTCAAAGTAGTAAAAGATCACACCAGCCACCAGGCCCATGACTAGAAATATAAGGCCGCTAGTATCAGGTAAGAAGGATAACCCCATCATGAATAGTATGAGGGAGGTGCTCAAAATAAGGGTGCCCTTTAAATCAAATTTCTCACCCCGGGCCTCCCTCCATTCTTCTTTAATGTGACGGGCAGAATAGGCACAGAATATTCCTAAGGGTACATTGAAGTAGAATATACTCTGCCATCCCAGATTCTGGGTTAAAAAACCTCCTAAGGGTGGTCCTAAAAATAATCCCAGGTAGGCTCCGGTGGCAGCCCAGCCCAGAGCTCGGCCCCGCTGCATCACCGGAAATACCGCGGCTACAATAGCAGAAACATTGCCAAATATCATGGCCGATCCCACCCCCTGCACAATCCGGAAAAATAAGAGCATTTCTCCACTTATTGAAAATGATGCCAGAAATGAGGAGATGGTGAAGATGATAATACCCCACTGGAAAATTCTCTTTCTTCCATATATATCGGATATGCGGCCCATGGGGATGAGTAGTATGGCCAGGGCCAAAAGGTAGATAGTGGGTATCCAGCCTAAAAAAAGGGCGTTTATGCCCAGATCCCGGCCTATTACCGGCAGGGCGATGTTAATGGATGACCCTACAAAGGGAGTTAAAAATGAGGCCAGAAGGGCGATTATAAGAGCATAGGATCGGGTGTCCTTTACAAGAGGCATGTGGATAATTTATAAATGGTGAGTAATATTTTTACTGTTTAGTAAATGAGGCTCAAAGCATAAAAAAAATCCCTATAAGTATAAGCTTTGAATAAGTAATTTAATAGTTAAGTAGAATCATATAATTAATATGGAGATTAGGTTGAATCAAAAAGAAAAAGGAGATTTTAATAAAAAAGACCCTCCCTCTAAAACTGCCGGTAAAAAAGAAATGGCTAAAAAATATCCGGACAAAGATAATAATATAAACTTTGATAGTAAAAATACTCCTCTAAAAACTTCAAATAACGATTCCATTAACTCTTCCTGTACTGATTTATTGGCCGAACTTGATTTAAAAGAAGAGATTCTAAAGCAGGTTACAGATTCCATTTTTTTACATGATTTTCAGGAAAATTTTATTTATTTTAATGACCATGCCTATAAGAGTCTGGGTTATTCTAAAAAAGAATTGGAAAAACTCACGTTAAAGGATCTTGATGCCCTGGAATATGCCCTTCAGATAAAATCCCGGCTGGATGAACTTATAAAAAAAGGCCAGCTTTTATTTGAATCTGCCCACCAGCATAAGAATGGTACCATTATACCGGTGGAGGTTAATGCCCGGGTAGTGGAATTTAAAAAAGAGAAACTCATCCTGAGTGTGGCCCGGGATATTACTGACCGTAAAATGATTCAAAGTGAAATCACCCGGTCCCGTGAATTATCCCAGATTATAAACACCATCCCGGATTATTTAACCATTGTTGATTTTGAAGGTAATATAGAACTTACCAATCCTTACCTGCAGGAAAACCTGGGGTGGGGAGAGGAAGTCCTGGGTGAGAATATTGGTATTTTACTGGAAAAGGAACTACCCTCGGAAAAACTTAAAAAACTGTTAAATCAGGGTTATCTCTACCAGGAAGAATTGAATTTAAAGCATAAAAATGGTAAATTAATACCGGCTATATTGAATGCTGCCATAATTCAGGACGCAGAAGGTAACGCCATAAATATAATAGCCATTGCCCGGGGTGTTTCCCAATTAAAAGAAGTGGAGTTGGAACTGGAAAAAAATCAGGTCTTTCTAGAAAAGATCATAGATTCCCTGCGGGATGGTTTTTCTGTTTTAAATAAAGAGGGGGAACATGTAATGGTTAACCCTGCCTTGTGCCAGATGACCGGTTATAGTGCAGATGAGCTCCTGGGCCAGGGCCCACCCCACCCTTACTGGGCAGATTATGATGCGGACCAGAAAATACTAAATGAAGTTATTTATGGTGATATGGATGATTTTGAATTATTATTTAAGAAAAAAGACGGTTCCTTGTTCCCGGTGCTTGTATCTCCCTCCAGTTTAATGAGTCCTGAAGGTGAAACCTATTATTTTGCCACATTTAAAGACATAACTCCTTTCAAACAAATACAGGAGGATTTAAAAAAATCATTGCAGGAAAAAGAGGTCCTGATGAAAGAAATTCATCACCGGGTGAAAAATAACCTGCAGATAATATCCTCCCTGTTGTCCTTACAATCAGATTATATTCAAAATCAAAATGATCTGGCCATCTTTAAAGATAGTCAGTGCCGGACTAAATCCATGGCTTTAATACATGAGAAACTTTACCAGTCCGGACTCTTAAAAAGTATAAATATAAGGGATTACATCCAGGCCCTGGTCAATGAATTAATTGGTACCTATTCGGCGGAGAGAAAAATCATTAACCTGGATATGGAAGTGGAGGATATCTTACTGGATGTGGATACCGCCATACCCCTGGGCTTGATATTAAATGAGATTATAGCCAATTCCCTGAAACATGCCTTTACTGAAAAAGAAGGTAAGATTAAGGTGCATTTAAAAAGTAGTGATAACCGGATCCAGGTGGAAGTAGGTGATAACGGAGTAGGGATGGGGGACGATATAGACTGGAGGAATACTGATTCTTTAGGATTACAGCTGGTTAATAGTTTATGCCATCAGATAGATGGTGAAATAGAATTGGATAACGATAAAGGGACCTGTTTTAAGATAAGTTTTCCCTGGAAAGATTAAAAAAATTTATTTAAATAACTAAAAAAATTAATGTCCCACCCGCTCCACATAGTCCAGTTCCTGGAATATGATTTTAAATTCACTACCACCATTAGAGTGATACTCCAGGGTGCCATCCAGTTGATCCACCAGACTATCCACTAACCGCAGGCCCAGAGAACTTTTTCTCCGACTTTCAAAGTCATGTGGAAGGCCCTGGCCATTATCACGAATTATGAGACGATATTTGTCCTCTAAAACATTTAATTCTATATCAATTTTACCTTTACCCCCGGGGAAGGCATGTTTGATACTGTTGGATACCAGTTCGGTTATCACCAGGCCGCAGGGGACTGCGGTTTCAATATTCAGCTCCAAGGGGTCGGTGGAAATATTCAAATTTATATCCTCATGCCGTCGGTAGGAGTAGAGCAGGTCGGTGGCCAGGCGGTTTATATAATTTTTAAAGTCTATCCGGGATATATTTTGGGAAAGGTAGATGCCTTCATGTACCAGGGAAATAGATCTAACCCTGGTCTGGCTTTCTTTTAAAATATCCCGAGCTGTTTCATCCTCCACATTACGGTACTGCAGACTAAGGAGACTGGAAATTATTTGCAGGTTATTTTTAACCCGGTGGTGCACCTCTTTAAGCAGGGTTTCCTTTTCATTTAAAGAAGATTTTAATCTTTTTTCTGCCTTTTTACGGTCGGTTATATCAGATAAGAGTGATAATATGCCGTGGAATTGATTATCTTTTACTATAGGGGAGGTGGCCATTTGCACATATATTTTATCCCCATCACTACGGTGCAGGTGCAGGTTATAAACTGGTTTTAGTTTATTCCTCCAATCTTCCATATCTTTCATTATTCCAGAAGCTTTATCTTCATCCATATAGTTTATGATGTTTTTTTCCATTTCCTGACCACTTAAACCCAGCATCTCTTTAAAGCTAGGATTAGAAAATATAGTATCCCCCTTCTTATTCACAATCCAGATACCTTCCTGGGCTGTTTCCACAATACTACGATATTTTTCCTCACTTTCTTTTAAAGCCCTTTGTACTATTTTTATGGGTGTTATATCGGTGATGGATCCCGTTATGCCCTGATATTTTCCCGAGGGGTCGGTATAGGTGGTGCGGTAAAATATCACATCCCGAATATCGCCATTTTTATCCTTTATCCGGGATTCGAAATTAACCACTCCTCCTTTTTCTTGTAGTTCCTGGTCCTGAAGGAAGTATTCCCGGGCTAATTTCTCACCAAACACATCTTCTGCTGTTTTTTCCAGTAAATCCTCCCTGCTTTTTCCAGAAAGATCTAAAAATGCCTGGTTAAATCCCTTATATCGTCCTTTATGCTCCTTGTAGAATATGGGTTGGGGTACCGCATCGATGATATTTTGCAGAAAGTAATAACTTTTTTTAAGATCCATCTGTGATTGTAGAGATTGGAGATATAATTTGCGGTTTTCACGGTTGTACAGGGCTTGTCGGATAAATACCAGTAATAATATTACAGCCAGGGAAATTAAAACCAGTTCAAAACTTTCAGGGGCAAAGAAGTAGACCCCCAGGACGAGTATATAGAAGAAAGTGATGATAATAAATATAAAAAGGGATTCCCCATCCAGTGGTTTCCTGATTTTTTTGGTCATTTTAAGTTCCTTACCCCCGGAGATGACACCAGCGGTGGATAGACCTGCCAGGGCAAAAAATACATAGGAAATTATGAAGATGACATCCGGAATACCTCCCGCAAGGTAAAGGTCATTGATGGTCTGGTAGCTGAATAGGAAGTCCCCAAAAACCTGCAGTACCAGGGCAAAAGTTATAAATAGTAAAGGAACATAACCTCGGCTTAATCTACCTAAAACCAGATGTAAAATGGCAGTTAAAATTATAAGGTCCAGGGCCACATAGACCACCGAAAGAAGAGTAGCATAAAAACCTATATTGGCATTTGCCAGACTGGGTTCTATTAAGAAAATTTCAGCCAGGGTGAAGGTTAAAACCAGTATCAGGGCCACATCTAGCAGGGATACATATTTTTTTAAGGGGGTGAGTTTCTGGTGGGGTAGAAATATTATCCCCAGTATGAAACAGGGGTAGGCCGCCAAATAGAATATATCCGCTGCTGAAAAGAAAGGTTCTATTCCCCATACCAGGTTTAGTAGGGCCCAGGTAGTATCAGCCAGGGTGTAAAATAAGAGAGCCAATCCAAAAAATAGCCAGGGCAGGTGATCCTTTTTAGATGATTTATTCTTCCAGGAGCCATAAAAAAGACAAATCGCCGCTATTAAACTTAAAATAGGGAAACTGATACCACTAAATAAAGCCATGGAATCCAGACCCAGCCCCAGAGACAGGATTATGTAGGAGGTTAAGAAGGCCATACTGATAATTAAGGCATTTTTTAGTGAAATTTTTTCAGTGGTTAAGTTAATTCCCCCATTCATTTCAATTAAATCAGGTTACGGGTAAATACCAGTATTAAAAGGGCAGATAGTATAACACCCCATGCTATTAAGGCCAGGTAGGTGTATTTACGTGCTGTTCTGGCTTCTTCGTTATCCATGGGTTTTATTTTTTGCACCCAGAAGGTGTGTACTGCGGCAAAGTTCACCCCACCAGGTTGGTGATAAATAGTAATCCTGCTCCTGCTGATAGATCATAGTAACCTGCCCCGGCTAAAAGACCCACAATAACCAGTGGTGGTAAAAGGGCCACTGAAATCATCACCCCAATTAGTATGGAGGATAATGCATGGTAAAAGCCAGGGAACCGGCTACTCCAGAAGCAAAGGCCAGAACCACACTTCCCACCGCTAAATCACTTCTAATGGATATGGAAGGGATATTAGGGTCCACCGGGACAAAAAATCCGATTATAAAGGCCATGATAAATCCTATAAATATCCCCAGAGCATTGAAGTATATGGATTTTCGGGCCAGGTCCTTATCGGATAGTACCGTGGAAAGGGCAAATCCCACATTAGGGCTGAGCATAGGGGCAATGATCATGGCCCCAATTATAACGGCCACATTGTCTTTTAAGGCCCCGATGGCTGCTACCAGGGAGGCCAGTATCATGAGTACCGTGAAAATCAGGGGAAATCCATTAATTGGGATATGGAGGAGTAGAGTTCTTCCCGGCTTATTCTTTCCACTTTTTTTTCATCTTCTATTTCCTCGGCCATTTCTTCAGCAGGGTTATTATTAGAATTAATACGGGGTAAGGTGGCTTTTACATTAATGATGAATATCCGGAATCCTTCCAGGTCCCCCAAGGCATCTTCTATTTTATCCATCAGTGATTCGGTTTCAATAGCAGGTAATAGAACCCGGACCAGGATTAATTCCTCATTTAAACCAACTTCCCAGTAGCCCAGGATCTGGTGATCCTCCAGTAGGCTATTAAGCTGGGGGTAAATTCACCTGGGAGGAGGGTAGTATGATTTCAATTAAACGCAGGACCATTTGAAGATAACCTCGGTGGTTTTTATATTCCAGTAATCCCTGCAGGGAATGTGTGGATATAATTTAGTACAAAGAAATTATATATTTAATATAATATTATAAATTTTCATATAATAAATAAAAATATGTTATAATGAGTAATATTTATTAAAATAGCTTCCTGATTTTTGTTTTAGAGCAATAAGAATTATTATCAGGTTAGTTGAGTTTTAAGGTGATTAGAATCCTTTAAGTCCTTGACAAATACCTGTTTTATTACCCCGTGCAGGTTGTTGATATAGAACTGCAGTATCTCATCTCTTTCCTGGACTGCTTCCATCAGGGATCTTTCCACTCCTTTACGGGAGTTTATATCCATCACAATCCCTATATATCCCACATGCTCTTCATGGGCATCATTAACCGTATTAAAAGATATTAAGGCCCAGGTGGGTGTTTTGTTTCTAGGAGTAAATCCCAGTTCCACTGAACCCCTGAATCCGTCTTTAACATTTTTCAGGTAATTAATTGCTTTTTGCTCTTGAGACGAGTCCAAAAGGTCAAAGAAGCTGGTACCTCTTAGTTTTTTTAATTTAAATCCTAAAAGATGGGCAAAATGGGGGTTGATGTATTCCATTTTTCCAGTAATATCCATGAAGATTACTCCAGTGCGGGCCAGTTCCACCAGGGAGCGGTAGTTTTTTTCACTTTTTTTAAGCTCCCTTTCCATCATTTTTCTCGAGGTGATATCCCTTACTACTGATAATATTCCTATTTTCTGATTTTTTTCATTGGTGAGGACACTTAGAGCGGATTCCACAATAAATTCCTTGCCCTGACGGGTGCGGTGTTTATTTTCACCCCTCCAGGTACCAGTAGTATCCAGGGATTTTTGGGAGTCTATTTCATCTTCCGGGTGGATCCACTGATACTCATGTACATCATTTAAGTCCTTTCCCAGGGCATCCTGGAATTTAACACCGTATAGTTCTTCTGCACATTTATTCCAGTAAATTACCTGGTTGTGGTTATCCACTGCCACCACCACATCATGTACCTGAGAAAGGGCCCTGGCCTGGAAGCGTATGAGTTCATCCAGTTCTTTAATCAGGGATATGTCGGTTACATGAATATCAAAATAGAGGGGATGGGCATTTTCATCCTGGATTAAACGAGCCAGAACTTCTGCCCAGATAATAGCTCCGTTTTTATGCACATACCTTTTTTGCAACTTATAATGGTCTTTTTTACCCTCTAAAATATCTTTAAACCATTTTCTATTTTTAGGGAGGTCGTCAGGATGGGTGATATCAGCATAGGTTTTGTGGGTGAGTTCCTCAGGACTATAACCAATCATCCGGGAAAAAGAATGGTTTACAATCACATAATAACCAGTAATATCTAAAAGACACATCCCTATAGGTGCATTTTCAAAAGCCAGTTTAAATTTATCTTCTAAAGGATTTCCCCCAAAATTCCAATCATTTTCAGTTAAATCAGATCCCATGATTTATTCCCCTGATAAATACTTAAATGAATAATATAATAAGACCTAGATATTCAGATATCATAATCACCTTGAAACTTGTTTAATTTTTGCAAAACCTTTTTTTTTCTGGAATTAAATTATAATCAGTAGTAATAATACTACCAACCAGTTATCATATAGAATTTTTTTTAATATTATATAATATAATTTTCTATTTAATTTTTAACCCCTATATGTGAAAATAAACTCTTTTTTTTAAAAAAGTGTTATTTAAACGCCTTTTTGACTATTTAGAGATTTTTAAATGTAACATTAGTTGATACCAGTATTGTCTACAGCAGACAATATTCACTTTATCCTATATTTTCAGGGTATTAAAAAGCTTAAAGTTTATATTAAGTGTCTTATAAAGTTCTGATATATAACTAAGTTATAGGAGGCTTGTTTAATCTGATTAAATTTGTGGAATGCCCTCACTGTGGATTCATGGGTTATGCAGAAATATTCCAATCATTTCATAAGTTGTACTGGGAGTGCATGGATTGTGGAAGGGAAGTTTTTTTTGACCACCTCTAGTAGATGAGTATCAACAGTAATTATTAGTTTTAAGGTAAAAATTGGCTTTGATAAAGCCATTATATGATTTTAATAATGATGCAGAACCAGGATAAAAACTCCACCATTAAATAGTATTTAAGGGCATAGATATTAACATAATCAAATATCTATAGTGGGTCCCATGGAAAAGGCAAAAGAACAGACCATTCAAGATGTGATTAGTACTGACATTCCCATCTCCTATGAGAATATTAAACTGGGTGAAATCCAGGATTACCTGGAAGAAAAAGCTTCTTTTTTTGATGTAATGGATTATGTATATATTCTGGATGATGATAGAGTCTTGAAGGGAGTTATATCCTTAAAACAGGCCCTTAGTTTAGCCCGGTCACTTGAAGCCCGGGAGGTGATGCACCCCAACCCCATATCCATTGGTCCGGAGGAAGAACCAGAAAATGTGGTTTATCTTTCCCTGTCCCATTCTCTAAAATCCCTACCCGTTACCACCCCTGATAATAAATTTCTGGGAGTGGTAGCCCACCATGACATTCTTAAATTTTTCAATCAGGAAGTAGAAAGTGATATATTCAATTTTGGAGGTATTTTCCATAAGGTGGGGGATGAATACACCACCATATCCTCTTCTACCCAGCATATGGTCCGCTCCCGTTTACCCTGGCTCATAATAGGGGTCCTGGGTGGTATCATGGCAGCATCCATCATAGCCCGTTTTGAAGAATTTTTAAGTAGTTTCATTGCCCTGGCCTCCTTTATACCGGTGATGGTGTATATGAGTGATGCCGCCGGTACCCAGTCCGAGGCTCTCATAATCCGGGGTCTGGCCCTGGACCCTGACTTAAGTTTTAAGTCCTATTTTTTAAGAGAAATTAAAGTGGGAGTAGTTATAGCCCTGGTTTCTGGTGGTTTAGCTGGATTAATGGCTTTTATTACCCGGCAAAATTTATCATTAGGACTTATCGTCTTTTTATCCATGTTTTTAAGTATCCTGGTTTCGGTGATGATTGCCACCTGGGCTCCCTTATTATTTAAAAAAATCAACTTCGACCCGGCAGTGGCCACCGGACCTTTAGCCACCATTGTAACTGATCTTATCACCATTTCCATCTATCTGGGAGTGGCCCTCTTACTGCTTAGTTCACTTACCCTCTAATAAAGGGTCTACCAGGAGACGAGGATTAACATGAAAAAAAAAGAAAAAAAGGAAGACTCAGATAATGACCAGATAATAAGGGAACTGGAAGAAAAAGTTCAATATCAATCCCAGGCCCTTAATCGTATTAATGAGAAATTATCCCAGTGTCTGGATCGTTTAGGTGAAATCCGTCAGGAAAAACAGGTTCTAGAAGAAAAAATTAGTGCCCTGGAAATCCAGAAGATGGATTTCCAGCTCCTGCAACATGACCAGTTGCAGAATGATTATGATAAAATGAGCCACCGGGCCCAGATAACCAAAAAAGAATTGGATGATGCCCGTAATCGTATACTATTTTTGGAAAAGGTTCTCCAGGATATGGAAAACCGGAGTCTCTTGGATTATATTAAGGGTAAGTATCCGGAAAGCTGGGGAGAGTATAAAAATCGTGAATAATTCTCATAAAAAAAAAAATGAGGGGGTTTTTCTTTGGAGATAGTAATTGTAGGAGCGGGATTTGGTGGTATGTCTGCCGGGGCTTTACTGGCCCGGGAGGGACATGACGTAACCATTGTAGAAAAAAATGAACAACCAGGAGGCCAGGGGAGTTACTTTGAACAGGAGGGTTTTTATTTTGATATGGGTCCTTCCTGGTATCTCATGATTGAATTGTATGATAATTTTTTCCAGGAATTTGATAAAAAAGCTGAGGATTTTTTTCATCTGGAAAAACTAGACCCTTCCTACCGGATTTTTTTAGATAAAAAACATGTATTTGATATATCCGCTCAAAAAGAGACTAATTACCAGTTATTTGATGGTTTTGAAGAAAATGGTGGGGAGAAACTTAAAAAATATCTGGAGTCCTCTAAAGAACTCTATGAGTTCTCCCTGAAGGAGATGCTCTACCAGGACTATCATTCCATCCTGGATCTGGTGGATGGTAAACTGCTTTTTATGGGTTACAAGTTGCACCTCTGGGAAAACCTGCAGCACTTCATAGACCGGCAATTTGAAAGTGAGGAGGCCCGGAAGATACTAGAATATGCTATTGGTTTTTTAGGAGGTTCCCCTAAAAATGCACCCTCCTTTTACCACCGGGTATCCCATTCTGATTTAAATCTGGGGGTGTGGTATCCCCAGGGAGGTATGAGGAAAGTAACCCAGGGAATTTATGACTTAGCCTTATCCCAGGGGGTGAATTTCAGTTTCCAGGAAGAAGTGGAGTTACTGGAGGTGCATGAGGATAAAGTTAAACGGGTTATAACTAGTAAGGGCGTCTATGAGCCGGATCTGGTGGTGGTTAATGCGGATTATGCCCACAGTGAGCTGGATTTACTAAAGCCCCCCTACCAGAGCTATGATGAAAATTACTGGAAGAGCCGTACCATCTCCCCCTCGGCCCTGGTGGCCTATATAGGGATAAATTCCCGGGTGGAGAACCTGGCCCATCATAACCTGTTTTTAAATAAGGACTGGGATAGTGGATTTGAAGCAGTATTCAATCCTGATAAGAAGGCCTGGAGTGAGGATTCCTCTTATTATGTTAATGTGCCTTCCTTGACTGATGATTCTGCAGCACCTGCCGGTGGAGAGACCATTTATATCCTGGCCCCGGGATTAGAAGATAGTCCGGATTTACGGGAGAAGTTCTTAAATCAGATCCTGGATGATCTGGAAGAGAAGATTGATTTTAATATCCGGGACAAGGTGGTACTTAAGGAGATATTTGCCCTGGATGACTTTAAAAAAAGATACAATACCTATAAGGGCACTGCTTTTGGTTTAAGCCATACCATGGATCAGACAGCCCTTTGGAGACCGGCCCATAAAAGTAAGAAGGTGGATAACCTTTATTATACCGGACAATATAACCATCCTGGGATCGGGGTGCCTATGACCCTGGTTTCTTCCCAGATACTGGCCCAGGAAATCAAATGAAATATTTTTTTAAAAGAGGGTGTTTATGATGAATGAACAGGACAAAATGCAGCACTACCGTAATTTTTTAAAAGATTCCATACGAAAGGAGATTGATTTTTCCCAGACTGATCAGAGCCAGCAGGTGGAGGTACCCCCTATAGAAAAGCCCTATGATCGGGATAAAAAACGGATTGAGTTAATATCTGCTGATTGGGATGAGGAATATGATATTAAACTGGCCACCGCCATGAAAAACCGTATCAGCCGGCGTAATTTTAAAGGAAATAGTTTATCTTTAAAGGAGTTGTCTTTTCTTTTATGGGCTACCCAGGGTTTAAGACGTTTTGCCGGGGCTTATGCCTTTCGGGTGGTGCCTTCTGCAGGTTGCCGCCACGCCCTGGAAACCTATCTGGCAGTATTCAATGTGGAGGGATTGGAAGAGGGCATCTATCGTTATTTGCCCCTGACCCATGAGTTATTGCTGGAATTTAAAACCCCTGATTTAAAAGAGAAGATGGTTAAGGCTGCTTTTAATCAGGATTTTGCTGGTTCCTCGGCGGTAACTTTTATCTGGAGTACCATTCCCTACCGGATGGAGTGGCGTTATGGTCTGGACTCCCACAAGGTGATTGCCCTGGATGCCGGACATGCCGGGCAGAACATGTACCTGGCGGTGGAGGCCATAGGATGTGGAACCTGTGCTATAGGGGCCTATGATCAGGAATATTTAGATGAGCTGTTAGAACTGGATGGGGTTAATGAGTTTGCTATTTATTTATTCCCGGTGGGGAAGGTGGATGAATAATAAAAATAGGGGTTGGTTGGCCTGGAACAATGATTTTAATGTTTTAAAAGATTTAAAAATAAGTAGCTGGGGATTTATAGCATTAGAAGGAATATGTGCTGCCCTTCTAGGTCAATTATTTTATTAAATAAGGCCCTGAAATCAGGGGATGCCTCTATGGTGGTTCCCCTTATTGCTTCTTTTCCTCTTTTCACCTTCATATTAGCCTCAGTATTCTTAGGAGATAAAATAACATATTGGCGGAAATAGAAAATCAGCCAGTGATATTAGCCTCAGTATTCTTAGGAGATAAAATAACCCTGCCTAAAGTTGGGGGGCTGGTGCTTATTGTTTCTGGTGTGGTTTTAATCCGGATGTAAATTCCCAAAATGAGCATAACTTATTAACTAAACAAAATAAAATAGTAATTAAAGGAGTTTTAGTTATGGATGATTTACCGGAAAAAGGAGCCAAATTACAGGTTGATGGTACTTATGCCATTATACCCCACGTGCCGGGAGGATTAATTACTTCGGGAGAATTATCTCACCTGGCCCAGGTGGCACTTAAATATAATGCCCGACTGAAAATAACCTCCCAGCAACGCATAGCCTTAATTGGAATAAAAAAAGAGGATATTGATAAGGTTTGGGAGGATCTGGGTATGAAAGTAGGGGGATTAAATGGGTCTTGCGTTAAGGCCGCCAAGTTCTGCCCCGGCAACGCATATTGCAAGAAGGGAGAACGTGACACCCTGGGAATAGGGATGGATATTAATGAAAAGTTTTTAGGTATACCCACCCCTAATAAGATGAAAATTGGTATATCAGGATGTCTTAATTCCTGTGCAAATTCCTCACTACGAGATATAGGGCTTATTGGAACCAGGAAAGGTTGGAAAATTATGGTGGGAGGTTGTGGTGGTAGGAAACCCCGGGTAGGGAGTCTTTTGATTAAGGACTTAAATGATGAGGAGGCTTTATCTCTAGTCCAGCAGGTAATTGATTATTATAAAACCCAGGACACCCACAAGAGATTGGGTTTATTAATTGAAAAAGAGGGCTGGCTAGGTTTTATAAAGGCTTTATATTGAAAAGGTAGCCTATACCTATAAAAGCTTTAAAAAAGGCAACCTGATCCTATAAAAGCTTTATATTAATCTTTATTTTATTTTAGGGTTCACCCTCCATCATATATTTATAGAGATGGTGAGAAAATAGTACAAAGTCCAGCATGGCCTGGGTATATTCCCGGGAAGAACGTACATCATTTTTATCCCTGTTTTTTAAGGAAGTTACCCGGAGAAACTTATCCTCCAGTACATCCTGCAGGGTTTCTTTTAAAAAATCAATGGTCTCTGAAGGATCACCCTCTTCTATGTCATTTTCTGCCAGAGGCACCACCGGACCCCAGTCGAGTCCTGCGGCTTTAAGTCCCGTATATGGTTTTCCCTCACCTTCCCGGTGTAAGCGTACACTGTTTTCAAAAAACCATAAATCAGCCACTTCCGCCGTTTCTGGACCTGATTCACGTACCTTCATGGTCTTATCAAATATCTGTTTTAATTCTTTTTCTGATTTTTCATTAACAAAGGGCAGCACATAATTCACATTTCCAGTTTCCAAAGCCAGTTGACAGGCCTTAACCACCGGCCCATCCAGGGTATCGCAATGGGGAGCCATAACTTATCACCTCGTCCTAATATAATAAACTAAGATTTTCTTTTTGGTCTTTTTTCTTTTGGCTTTCCAAAAGTTGGCATGCTTCTTGCACGTCTTTAAGTAAAGTTTCAATCATATCCCGGCTGAAGTTTTCCTTAATCACCATTCGCAGTACCTGCTCATCCTGGGCATTTTCCGGTAACCTATAAGCCGGTATAATCCAGCCCTTCTCCCGGAGCTTATCAGATAAATGATAAACCGTAAAATCAACCTTTTTCAATTTAACAGTAACCAGGGGAAAGATCACTTCTTTATTGATTACTTCAAATTTTCCTGTTTTTTCCAGTTCCTGGGCCAGATATTTAGCATTTGCCGATAAATTTTCCATGATAGACTTGTATCCCTCAAATCCCAGCCGGATGAAGTTATAGTACTGGGCGATAATGGTACTGCTTCCCTTGGAGAAGTTAAGTGAGTAGTTAGCCATGTTACCCCCCAGATAGGTGATATTGAAGACCAGGTCATCTGGTACATCACTTTTATCCTTGAAAATCAGCCAGCCAATACCAGGATAGACCAGTCCATATTTATGGCCTGATACATTGATTGATCGCACCTGTTCTAATCTAAAATCCCATTCCATATCCGGGTAGAGGAAGGGTAATATGAATCCACCACTGGCCCCATCCACATGTAAAGGTATGTCCCAACCTTTGGTTTTTTTTATTTCCACCAATTCATCATTTATCTCTTTTATAGGGTCCATCTGTCCGGTGAAGGTGGTTCCTACCACTGCCCCGACAGCAATAGTGTTTTCATCAACTTCTCGAGCTACATCCTGGGCAGTGATGGTGTAAAGGTCCTTTTTTAAAGGGATAAGTTTTAATTCCACATCAAAGTACCGGGCGAATTTCTCCCACACGGTATGTACATCCCCACCCATGACGATATTGGGTTTATCATAATTTTTCCCTTCTTTTTTCCTTTTCTCCCTCCAGGTCCATTTATGGGCTAAAAGTCCCAGCATGATAGCCTCCGAAGATCCTATAGTGGCCGTTCCCAGTGCTTCACAATCATCAGGTGCATTAAATAGCCGGGATAGCATATTTACCACCCTTTCCTGGATTTTAAGGGTCTGGGGGTATTCATCAGTATCCACGTAATTTTTATCCACCGACTCCATGATGAGCTGATCTGCCTCGGGTTCCATCCAGGTGGTGACAAAGCTGGCCAGGTTAAGGCTGGGGTTACCATCTAAATTTAGCTCATCTTTTATAAGTAAATAGGCCGCCCGGGCTGGCATTCCCTCTTTTGGTAATTCAAATTTAGGTATACTGTTTTCAAAGTAACGAGTCCCGTAAGGTGTAGTTTCAGGTGAATGCTCTTTTTGTGATTTTTTTAATTTACTGGTATCTACCTTCTCAGATAGCATATTAAAAGCCCCTCTTTTTCTAGTGCTTTAATATATGATAAATTATTACTAAAACAATTTTGCAAAATAAGCTAATCCGGGGCTATAAGTGGGAGGTTTTTTTAGAAATAGGGTAAATTATTTTTATTTTACACTCCGCATCCCGTGTTTTATTATCCACTCAGTTTCCTTACCCGGGTTATCTTTTTTCCATTCTTCAATTATCTGGTAAGCCTTATCCGGGTCTTCTTTCATGAGATCATTTAAGTTATTACCTACACTTTTTTGCACAAATCTTTCCGGGTCGGACTTCTAACGAGGCCTATATCCTTAAGGTATTGAGGATAGGAAAATGAAGTCTTATAATTTGAATTAGTAAAAATGAATTTTTTTTAGAATTAATATGGACCAATTATAATTGAAATAGAATGAAAAAAACAATTATTCTGAAATTATAAAGAGTTATTTAGAGAATTAATAAAAAATGATGAATTTAAAATAAAAATTAATTTATTTTTTCCAGACTTTCTTTAATTTCTGGAATTTTATTCTGGATTACATTCCAAACAATGTCCCAATCAACACCAAAGTAATGATGGATGAGTTTATCTCTTAATCCTGCTATTTTCCGCCATTCAATTTCAGAATATTCTTTTTTGAAATCGTCTGAAATGTTTTTAACGGCCTCGCCCATAACTTCCAAGCTTCTAATACAAGCTCTCTGTAATACAGGATCTTTCATTAAATCTTCAAGTTCCAAATCATAGAAATTGGTTTCCAGGAATTCTATTTCATCTGAAATGTGTTCCAAGAAGACTTTATCCTCATTCACACCAAACTACCTCTTTTTCCACTGAAGGGCGCATGTAAGGACTTAAGCTTTTGGGAGTAAGAAGATCTACACTTTTACCAAATAAATCTTCCAGATAGAATGATAGTTCCATGAAATTATCAAAGGTAGGATTTTCAAATTCTACCAACACATCTATATCGCTTTCTTCATTTTGCAAGCCTTTGGCATAAGAACCAAATATCCCTATTCTCTTGACATCATATTTGGCCTTTATCTCACTTTTGTGATTTTTCATGACACGGAAAACATCCATAATAACACCATCACCAAAGTAACAATTATTATGTGATTTAATTTGTGAATACTATTATTAATTATTTATTGAAAGATTTATTCTAATTTTTGAAGAGGTTATTCCACAAATAAGATATTATTTATGGGTTTATAAAAAATTAGATATTTAAACTTAAGTTTCCTCCTGGAAAATACTTATCCAAATACATAATAAACAATGCCTCCGTTAAAATGTTCAATTTTTTTGATTCCATCGGCACAGTAGATTTTTTTAGTTATTGATTTTATGAGTCTTATTTTTTAGGATAAGGGTCTTCCATAAGTTTTATAGCTTATAAAAGACAACATATCCTTGGTTTTAACAATGGTATGTTGTCTTTTATAAGCTATAAAACTTATGGAAGACCCTTATCCTAAAAAATAAGACTCATAAAATCAATAACTAAAAAAATCTACTGTGCCGATGGAATCAAAAAAATTGAACATTTTAACG
>JAHRFX010000106.1 GCA_019084405.1 Methanobacterium sp. | reverse complement strand
TAAATCCAAAATAACTAAAAAAATTTGCTAAACTTTTAAACATTAAATTAATATTTTTACCCACACATTCTCCTAAATTAAACCCAATAGAACAAGTATGGAGAGCAATAAAAGAGAAAAATCATATCAATAGACTTCAAATGCATAGAAAAACTAATTAAAAAACTAAAAAACCTATATTATGTCAAAATAAAACAAAAAACGTATACAGAAAACTGGATAAAAAAAATATATTTTCAAAAATTAAGTCGATTACTATATTGTGATATATATAATTATTTCATATTACAAAATTAAAATGAAGTATTACAAAAGCAAGAAAAAAATAATGAAAATAGAAAAATTATTTCCGGGCCCGGGCTACCTTACGAGCTATAACAAGTTCCCCAATAGCAATTAAACCCACAAAGAATTTTTCCAATCCACCAGTAGCCCATATGGCTTCACCAAATGTAGAATCTCTGATTCTCTGTTCATATTCCTGGGGTTTTATTCGGTGGCCGGTTCTGCGCCGGGTTATGATCGCTGCAGCTTCCATGAGTTCATCCCAGCTTACCCCTTTAAGTTCCTGTTCCATGGCCTTGAATATTTTAGAGACTTTTATTTCATAGAGATGGGAGAGGTTATCCACAATATCATAGGTACGTACCAGACCCACCACCACATCATTATCACTTAAAACTGGCATGCTAACTAATTTGTGCTGGGAGGTTTCCAGTACAGCTATCCGGGCCGGGTCATCCTCATGGATATGGACCACGGATTCCTTGCTATGCATCACATCAGCCACTGTTTTCAGATTCTCCCTTAATCCACGGGTAACATCCAGGGAGGTAATCCAACCCACCAGTATCATGTTTTCGTCAACTACTGGAGTGGTAAATTTACGGCTTTTTTCCATTTGAATAGAAACCTCCACCAGCTCCTTATCCGGAGACACACTAATAAAATCCTTATCCATAATCTCTTTAACTTTCATGGGATAACCTCTCAAGTTTTAAAGCACTCACAGGACATTTAGTAGAACAAACATCACACCGAATACATTTATCTTCATCCAGAATAATTTTTTCATCATCATTCAGTTTTATGGCGCCGGTAGGACAGCTTTCTTCACACATCTGACACTCAACACAGGATTTTTGATCAATATCCAGTCTTCTGGTTTCTTTTATTGGTCCCAGGAAACGTTCCAGGTCAATAGCATCAGCCTCACACACATTAACACAGGCCCCACAACCCACACATAATCCTTTATCAATAAGAGCAGTTTGGTCATCTTTTACAGTGATGGCCTGGGTGGGACAGAATTTTTCACAGGTACCGCAGGATATGCATTTATCAGTGTTTACATCAATATTTTCACATCTGATAATCCGGTGAGGTATTTTAAGGTCCTTTAATTCATATTCCACCTGATCATTCACATGGGCCCTGCTTTCCACCACCCTTATGCATCGAACCGGACATGTTTGAGCACATATCTCACATTTAACACAGTTATTTAGTATTTTTGCCTGTTTTATTGAATTTGATTCTTCAATGGCATCCACCGGACACTCCTGGGCACATAGATTACACCTGACACATCTAGAAGAGATGGTTATGAATTTATCCGCCACAACACAGGGCTCTATTTCCACCGAAAAGTCCTCCAGATTATCCTCCAGATCAGCTGATTTTAAGGCAACTTCCTTGTGGAGGTCCTCCACTTTCTTTTTAAAAGTTATGTCCATCTTCCAAACCTCTTTTTAGGTATATTTTTTTAAAAATTTATCCAATGAATTCCCCATAAATTTGAATAAAGGTTAGTTAATTTTATTCCGGATTATGCAAATTTATACTTAGTTCTAAGTTAATGATGTTATTATTTATCATCATATCCTTAAAAATTTTCAAATATGGAATTATCTGGAAGTCCGCTGGTGGCACCTTTACTCTGAATACATTTGGAGGCAATTAAATTACCACTACGACAGGATTCTTTTAAGGAGAAATGATTAAGGTGAGCATATAAAAAACCAGCATTGAAAGCATCCCCGGCACCGGTGCTATCCTGGCATTCAACCGGAAATGGTGGTAGTTCCACTTCATTTTCTGGGCTGGTAGCATAAACCCCTTCTGCACCTCTTTTTACCACCACAATTTTTAAACCCTGTTTTTGTAATTCTATAGCAGATTCCTGATAAGAAGAATATCCCATGAGTATCTGTAATTCTATTTCATTAATTAAAAGTATATCCGTACGTTCTATTATTTTTTCCAGGGCTTTGCGACCTTTTTCTACATAAATCCTACCAGGATCAAAACTTAAAACCAAATCATCTTCCAGTTCCCCCAGGAGTTTTAACTGGGTCTTAAATGAATCCCCTACAAAGGAGGTGAGATGCAGAACCTGACTCTGGTTTACATATTCTAAATCAATATCACTGATGTGGATATCATCATTGACCCCGGGATCCACATAAAGGGCTCTCTGGCCTTTAGAATCAATAAAACCCATCACCTGGCCACTTCTACCATCAGGTGATATGAGTAAATGGGTAGTATCTACATTTTCTTTTATGAGATTGTTTTTCAGGAGTTTACCCGGGCTATCTGTGGCAACTTTACCTATGTATCCTGTTTTAAGACCTAATTTAGATAGGCCGATTATGGTGTTGGCTGCGGATCCTCCACAGGAGGTGGTGACATTTTTTATAAAAGTTTCCTCATCAGCACCGGCAATGCTATCCACCTGATGTAAGAGGTCCATATTCAAAGCTCCGAACCCCACCACTTCCGGTTTTCTAGTTTTATAGTTTCTGGATTTCATTTCTAAAACAGGTCCCTTAAATTTATGTGATAGTCACCCAGTTTACCCTGGTAGTTTCCAGCAGAAACCCCAAGCACATCATCCACTTCCAGTACCGCTTCTAACCCTGCTTTCATGGCCATTTCAACTTTTTCCATATCCAGACCATTTATCACTATTTCCGGGATGTAATTTACATTATCGGGAACTAAAGAGTCCTCTTTAAGGCGGGGTTTTAGTGAAGGACAATAGGGATGGTTGGTGGTGGGCCCAATCCAGGGATAATTGGTTTCAACTTTTGAAGCTGCTGAACAAATATCAAAGGGAGTTATAACTCCTTCTATTTTTCTTATGGCTTCCAGGGCTTTATTTCCTGCTTCCATAACTCCCTTTTTAGTGCGGCACATGTACCAGAAATTGGCCCCCATCACCGCAGACTGATAACCCATTTGTTTTTCTATTTTAAAGTCCGGGAGGGCAATAGGAACCACAATCATGTCCCGGCCATGTATATTTTCTTCCCATTCATAACCATCTCCACAGTGCCCCACCTGTTTCATCATACCCAGATAACCCTCAGGTTGGGGGGTAGCATCAAAAAGGGAGGTGAATGGTTTAACCAGAATGTCCTGTCTAATACGATAGGATAGTTCCACTTCAAATTTTTCCAGATCATCCAATCCAAAGTAAAACTGGACCAGGGCCCCTGGACGGTTATCCGGGGTTTGGGATGCATCTAAAAATCTTTCCACTCCTCCTTCCACCCTTCCAATAACTGCACCGGGAGTGGAGGTGGCATCATAGGCTGCTTTTTTAACAATTTCTTCATCTTCTGCGGTTATAATAGCCCTTACACATTTTCCAGTGAAGGCCTCTGCAAAGGTATTCTCTATTCTTTTTATATCATATGGCATTAACCCAGGCCTCCTATAGCTTCTCCTCTAACCTTTTTCCGGTACTCCATACTCATCCTTAAGAGTTCTTCCTGATTATCATTACTGATAAGTTCCAGGCGAGGCAGGTCTTTATTTTTAAATATAGTTTCAAATTCTTCTAAAAGGGGTATGCTAACCTGGAATTTGGTCAGGGCCCTTTGCGGATTAGCAGAATAGGCATCCACAAATTCTAATACATACTCGGTACCGAACTTATAATATAAATCGGCTAAAAGAGAAGTTACAATAGAGTGGGGTGATATTACTGCGATGTTTGCTTCCCGGATAGCATATTCATTACCATTAAAGGCTACAGCCAGTGAATCATTTTCCCGGGCAAAGCGTAGTGGTTCTACATCAGTTATACTATCCCCTACATACATAAATTCTAAAGAGGAATTCTTTTCCAGTATCTCCTGAACTGCTAATTTTTTACCCTCTCCTCCCACGGTTTTAACGGCATCTATCAGCTTTCCACTTTCCATCATAGGGAGTTTCTTAAAAAAGATTTCATCCATGGCCTTAAAATCTGCACCATTTACTATCTCTTCTTTAAATTGCTTTAATGATTCTGAATCTTTTTGGATGTTTATTTTTTCCAGATCCAGAGTGGTGGAGTAAGTATTTTCATAAGAAAACCCTGTGACCTGGCACAGGGCCTTTATATATTGCTGGTAGCTGGTGCTAACGATATAGGAGGGCATCATGGATTTAACCAGTTGCAGTGTGCTGCGAGCTCCAGGTATTAAAAAAACATTCTCTTTAGAAAAATCAATAATTTTTTGATTGGTGGCACCATATGCTTTTAAAAATGGAGCAATGAGTTTTAAAGTATCCCCGGCATGATAACCCTGTTTTTTTATTTTTTCTACCAGGAAATCATCATAATGACTAACCCTGGTAAAAAATTCTTCCCCTTGAGGTATGAAATGTCCGGATAGTTCAAAAGCATTATCATTAAGGGATAGGGGACCTTCACAATCACTTATAAATACTTTATTAACCAAATGGTTTCCTCCCTATTAGTCATGATTCCCGGGATGTTAAATAGATGTTTCATATTCCAGTTCAATGGCCTTCACCGGACAGAGGGTTTCACATTCCCCACAGACAATACATTTCAGGTGATTAACCTGCAGATTATCATGTTCCAGGCTTAAGGCATCTACCGGACACTTATTAACACAGACCCCACAGGATTGACATATATCCTGGTCCACTTTTACCTGGCCTTTTACTGGTCCTGGGATGGTTTTTCTTTTAAATAAAATTCGGTTTTCATCAGTGGCAAAGTATTCTTCTTTAAGGTCCACCGCATCCACCGGACAGATTTCTAGACATTTTCCACACTTAACACATTCTTCTCCAATATGAATAGGAGAGGGTATTTGCAGTTGGATACACCTTACCGGACAGGGTTCTATACATGAACCACATCCAATGCAGTTTTCATCCACCACTTTTATAATACGTTCCGGGGAGGTGAACTCCAGGATATCCTTAACATCCTCCATTTCCAGGTCATTATCCACCAGGCTCTGGATCTTATTATTTAAGATGTCAGTCACATCCTCTACAAATTCATCTTCTTTATGCTGGTAACTGATGTCCCGGGCCAGTCTATTTAAAACTTCGTTGATTTTTCCAGCATCCCGGGCCAGTTTCTGGGAATCTTTTTCCAGAAGTTCGGAAACTATTTCCATGGTTTTTATTTTGCTGAAATTTTCATAGGCCCTTTTTCGGGAGGAGTATTTTATGGCAGCAGAAGGACAAACTTCCATACATTCCTCACACCGGGCACAGTAAGAAGGATCAATAAAGGGGAGTTTACTCATTTTTCCCACATTAATGGCCCCCCGGGAGGGGCATACCCGGGTACAGGTCATACATCCGATGCAGTCTTTTTGATTAACCACAATGGCCTTACCTCCCACCACCGATCTAGGTAAGATTTCACCGTATTTAATGGCATCAGTGGGGCATACCCGGGAACAGTATCCACAGCGGACACATGTTTCTTCATCTATTTCGCTATGTGGTTCATGGTTCCCGGAAGAGGTGAAATGTATAGCACCTGTTTTGCAGGCCCCTATACAGGCCCCGCATTGTCGGCATAGCTTGGGATTAATATTAGGAACATTTTCACGGATAGGTTCTGATAAACGGGTCCGCATGGTTATGGCATCATAAGGGCAAGCTTCTCTGCATAAAACACAACCAAAGCATTTTTCATCAATTTCTATCTGATTATCAGGGGGTATTTCATGCACTGCGTCTACAGGACAGGATTTAAGACAGGGACGATCAGGGCATGATTCGCACTTGCTGTGGTCTATTTCATAATCCACTTCCACTTCCCGCAAAGGCTTGAATGTTTTTTTAGTGGTAATTGGGATATTATCATCTCCTAATAATTACTTAGACTCCTGAAGAGGTAGATTTTCCGGGATAGGTTCGGTTATAGGTAAAAGAGATGGTTTTAAGGTTATCATAATTTTACCATCATCTTTCTGGTCATCCAGTAAGAATTTAGCCACAAAGTATCCAGCCACTCCAAAGGGACAGGTCTGGTAGCAGGTACTGCATCTTAAACATTTATCCGGATCTCTTTTAACTCCACTATCTGGGGAATAGGTTATGGATCCCAAAGGACACTCTTTTACACATAAACGGCACTGGGTACATTTACTCTCATCCCAGGTAATTATTCTAAGTTTCATCCTATCGGTTACCCTTTCTATTATATCCTGAACCAGTTCTTCATCAGATAGTATTTTTAAGGAATCATCCATAATAGGTTTCAGGGGTAATTCCATTTTGAAGAGTTTATCTCGAGGTAAATTTCTTATTTCTTCCTCCTTATCTTCTAAGGCCTTTTCCAGTCTACTAACCACCATATTGATGATTTCTTTTTGTTCATCCAGATGGGGCATGTGGATTCTTTTGAGGGCGCCTTTAACCGGGCAACTCTCCAGACAATCTCCACAGGAGATGCAGTTGGAAGGATCTATAGATATGCGGTTATCCTCTTCTTTAATGGCCCCCTCCACACAACAGGCTTTCAAACATTTTTTACAGCGTATGCATAAATAATCATCAATTACATAATGTTTTTCCACTGGCAGGATGGTGAATTCTTCCCTTATCAGGTGGTTTTCACCACACTCTATGGTTTTAGGATCAGTGGGGCATACCTCCGCACAAAAACCACACCTTATGCAAGCCCGGTTATTAATAACCGGATATACTCGGCCTACTTTTTCACTTGTGTCTTTATCACGAACCAGCTTTATGGCGGTGGGTGAAGGACAAGCAGCAGTGCAGGCTCCACAACCAATACAATATTCTTTAAGTACCACCGGGAAGTCTCTAAAACGGTCTGGTTTTTCAACTATATCGTGTTCAGATTTTGCACCAGTGAACTTCTCGGCCCATGATTTTTGAGCAAATTCATACAAGTACCATATTACAGAAGACATAAGACACCTTCATCATTTTTCATTAATTAAATTAGTTTTATGGTTTAAGTTGTGTATTCCCTGGTAAGATTTCTCTCCCTCTTTTTCATCCAGAATTACCACCCTTTCGGTACAGGCAATGCAGGGGTCCGAGGTAGCATAAGTAGCCACAGCATCAGCCACAGTGGCCACATCTTTTAGCATATACTTAGCACAGGCATCAATATTCATGATACTGGGAGTCCGGATGGATATTTCTTTTATGAGGTTCCCATTTGTTTCTATCATGTAGGTAACCTCTCCCCGGGGGGCTTCGTTTCTCCATTGATCATATCCGGCACCAAAATCGATCTTGGTACGTATATCACCTGGGGGTATGTTGTCGATTACCTGTTTTATAATATCCAGAGAAACCCTTATCTCATCAAAACGGTTCATGGTTCGGGCGAAGTTATCCCCTTCTTTTCGATAGATAACCTTAAAGTCAAGGTTATCCTTATAGGTGTGGTGTTCTTCCCGGAGGTCATGTTTTAAGCCAGAGGCCCGTCCAATAGGTCCCACCGCCCGGGCTTTAATAGCCTCATCATAGGTCAGTTTACCTACATCACGGGAACGCAGACCCAGAAGGGGTCCGTGTGCAAACATTTCCACGTATTTATCGTATTCTGATTCCAGTTTGACGATTATTTCCCTGATTTTCTGAAGGTGGGAGTCCCTGGCATCCATACGCACTCCCCCTACCACATTCCAGCCCATGTTAACCCGGTTTCCTGTTAATAGTTCTATGGCATCCATTACCGGTTCCCGGAGGGCCAGCATGTACATGAAAAGAGTTTCATGTTCCAGGGCCTTGAAATAGGTGGAATTGGCTAAAAGATGGCTTTGAGTACGGTCCAGTTCATTGGTTAGTACCCGCAGGTACTGGGCCCGTAAAGGTACCTGTTGGCCGGCTATTTTTTCAAAGGTCTCGGCAAAGGTCTGGGTGTGAATATAGGAGCATATCCCGCACACTCTTTCAGCTAAGAATATGGATTTTTGCCAGGTTTGACCCTGCATTATCCTTTCTATTCCCCGGTGCACGTATCCATAATCAATTTCAGCACTTAAAACTTTCTCACCTTGAGTTTTGAGTTTTAATCGTAGTGGTTCTTTTAGTCCAGGGTGTATAGGTCCAATTGGAAGAATCATTTGTTTTGCCTCCCTTTAAGGGCTATGGCACCAGGTACCACACTTAATATAGCTTCCAGTATCTCGGAAGGTCGAGGTGGGCATCCTGATATTTCAGCATCCACCGGTATAAAATCAGAAACAGGGGCATATACACTTCCTCCTTCCTGATTGAAAACATCTCCAGTTAAAGGACAGTTCCCAATGGCCACTACTACTTTTGGTTCCGGGGCCTTGGTATATATCCGTCTTAAGTTTTCTAACCACTGGTCGGTTACCGCTCCTGTTACCAGGATTACATCCGCCTCCCGGGGGTTATTGTGTACGTATATACCGTACTGTTCCAAGTCATAACGGGGTGATAAAAGGGCCACTACTTCTATATCACAGCCATTGCATCCTCCCGTATTAACTAGACATACGTGAATTGAACTCTTTCTTACAATATCTTTAAGAGTATTTAACATTTCTTTACCTCTTAGTTGCCTTAAGATAGATGTTTAAAAATAATTTAACTTATTAGATTACTGGTACTTTTTATACCTGGTCCCCCAGTAATATTTCTAAAAGTTGTTTTTTGCCATCCTCCAGGGCTTGATTATAAGGTGTACCATCTAATACTTCCTTACTTATTTTAGTGGTGATTTTTTCTGAATCATCACCAGATACAATCTCCATGACATCAGATAAATAGCAAAGTCTTAAATCAGCATGAATCCTTTCTTTTAAGCATCTAGGATGTGCTGATTCGAATCGAGGATGTAAAGCCTCCAGACTGGACATGTCCAGATTTCTCATGAGAATCTGTTCCATCTCCTCTTTTTTGATACCTAATTCATCAGCTAGAGGTAATACTATGTCTTCTCTCCAGCGAAAACTGGTAACTATTCTACTTTTCATTAATTCCAGAAGTGATTCATTATCATCCATTTAACCACCAGAAAGCTAGATATTTATTTTATATATTAGGTTACATTAATTATGAAGTTATAAAAGCGCCGGGGCCAACCATACTACCGCTGAAATTAAAATACCTATAACGGTTTCATAACGGCCGTAGCCCGGTCTCATCCCCAGAACCAGTGCCGCCAGGAAAAGACCCAGGGTTATGGATACAAAAGATGGTAGGAAGAACAAAAGGGCGCTATTTACTACCAGAAACCATCCTGCAATTGAAATTATTAAAGCCACTGGATCAATTTTTTTTGTTACAAAGGGCTGGTTATATTTTTTATAGCTTAATAAAAGCCCCAGCACCGATCCCAGTACAAAGGAAATGATGTATATTAAATATGTTATTTCATCCACTATTATCACCGTTATGCTTTTTCATATTCAGCACGTCTTATAAATATCAGGCAGGTTGATAAAGTACCACCAGGGCCACTGCCAGGAAGATAAGGGTTATCAAAAAAACAGCTTTTTCCAGTTTTTCTGAGAGGTGAACTGCCTCATCTTTATTTTGCTGTAGTAAAAATATGGTGAATATCAATCCCACCAGGGTTACCGGTATTACCACCATCCATTGCAGGAAGGCCACCAGTCCACTGGCAATCATAATCCCCAGAGCAACCAGAGCCATCAAGAATACTAAATCTTTTTCCTGTGCCATCTCAAGATTCTCCTTTTATCTATGAATATTAAATTTTATTTTCCATTTGTTAGTTTATCACATCACCATCATCAGGACCAGGGATCCCACAATTCCAATAAAAGCAAAGGTGATTTGCACCATAATGGAATGATTGGGATTAAGTAAGGGAGTGGTGGCATTTATAAATGCAATCAAAACACTGATGGCCACCATACCCACCAGGTAACCTAAAATACCCAGGGGTCCTATGAAAACAGTTAAAAATACCCAGAGCAGCATGTACCATGCTATGGACTCAGATATCATCAGATACCCTCTTAGTACTCCAAAGTGCTCAGTTTCATATCCTGATACTATGTCTTTTCCCTTGGTTATGGCAAAGGGGGAGTCGGGAGATTTGGATAAGATGAGAACAAAGAACATCAGTGCCGCCAGGGGAATGGTGAATATTAAGGGGCCATTAACTGCCTGGTAATTGATAATATCACTGATTACCATGGTTTGGGTTTGCAGGTAGATAATCACCAGTACCGCGAATAGAGGTACCTCTGCTGCTGCAGAAAAAACTGCCCGGACACAGCTCAGTTTTCCATAGGGTGATCCAGAGGATGAACCTGCATTATGCTCCACGATTTTTTGAAGGGCGTATATCCCAAAGAATAACAGCAGGGAACCCTCTATTACCGGCCCTACAATCACTGCCGATACCCATATGGCGCAGAGCATGCTGGCTATGGCTATATAAAAGGGCATGGCTGCAGTATAGGGAAATGATGACTCCTTTATAAAAAATTTAAGGGTGTGCAGTAAGTGCTGTATTATGGGAGGTCCCGGTCTGGTCTGTATTCTGGCCATTACCTTCCTCTGGAGTCCATATAATAGGCTCCCAATTAAAAAGGCAATGAGAACATTTAACAGTATATTTGCCATTAGATTCATTTAATCACCGGTTTATGAATGAGAGATTAGTTAATATCCAATAAATGGTTCGTTCCTTCTCTCATCTTCCTCCTCTTTTTTAACCCGGGCCATCAAAATCAGGCCCAGTGATAATATAAATGTGGGAATCAGCACTATGGATATGGCATAAACTATCCAGTCGGCTGGATTAAATACCAGGGCATAAATGATCCCTGATATGGATAATAAAAATATTGCATAGCTGGACACTTTTAGAGTTGTCATGTTTTCACCTTAATACCAGTCCTGGTTATTTTTTCTATTATTATTCCCAATCATGAGTATTGAGATTTACTTATTATCTATTCTTTTTTAATTAAAATGGTTTATTTATGATTAAAAGTATCTCTATTGCCCTTACAATCACCAGTAGAGAACTCAGGTGAATTATAATTATAAAGGGAGATCCAGGAGTTCTAAACATCTCTGCTTTAGTGGCATAAAATGGTGCGATTCCGGTCTCACCAGCAATTCCCAATATGAGTAATAAGGATGCGAAAAACATCATAGGGGTGGTAAAACTTAGCTGGGCAATTTCAAGTATGCTCAGGGTTCCAGTACTGGCCAGGATAATTGCTGCACCACCAAATAGAGGTAAGGAAGCGATCATGGCAATAAGCCCATACTGGAAGGCAGCGTTTAGTACATCGATTTGTTTAACCGCAGATACAATACCGATGTTGAGAATACCAATGAGGGCCACCAGCAGGGTGAAGTTGAATACATCCCCGGTGATCATGGCCCCGGCGGTGGCCAGTCCACATACCACTGCCAGAAATCTTCTGATTTTGAATTCTTTTAATCCAACTTTAACTTCATTATCATTTAGTGATCCGAATTCTGCTTCCACCTGGGTTTCAGTTCGGCTAATAGCAATTAAAGTGGTGAATATAAGGGCACCCACAAACATAAACAAGTTAAAGGGAGTAAGGTAGAGTACTATATCTCCTAATGGTATCTGACCTAAAAGTTGCCCGCCTAAAGTTGCAATATCCATTTTTCTACTCCTGGTTAATTTTAGTAATTATAATCATTATTTTAAATTCGATATTTTTTATTTCAGTCCCTTTTGATTTCTTCCCGGCCCAGAACTCCTATAAGTCCCATTTTTGATGCTACTTTGAGTAATATTCCAAATGAGGACATTAGTAATCCTAAGAGCCATATTTCAGGGGTTACAAATAGTATTAAAAATCCAGCCAGCCAGATGCACCAGGCCACCCCGGAAATTCCACTAACACCCTCCCATAATTTGAAGGGTAGTCCTCTGGATTTTCGGGACAGGGCATAGAACAGTATACCTACACCGGCTACTGCCCCACCGGTAAATCCGGTTAAAAATATCCCATAAACTATCAATACTAATGATAAGAAATTGGGTGCTGTTTTAAGGATTTCCATATTCATTTTAAGGGGCATGGGCATGAATGAGACTTTTTTGCCGGTTTTTCTCATTTCCCGGCTCATTAATATTTCTGATATGGCCATTATTTCTGCCAGTTGTACCACCAGACCTGGCAGGATTAAGGCTTCCGCCAGATCGGTTCCCACTGCTGCTACAATTATGAGCATGCCCACCCCTACTATGTCGGTGAGTATCAGTGCATGTAAATCCTTTTTCTGGAAGGATATTCCTAAAAGAGCGATAAATCCCACTAAGAGACCCACATAAAGGGCAGGTAGAAAGAGAGAAACGGTGATAGCTGGTACCACTTCCGGGACAATCATTCGTCTTCCCTCCGCATGGTGAAATTAAGGGCTACCCAGGAGGCTATAACAAAGGCCATTATTAATATGGTGGATTCCAGTACGGTATCAAATCCCCGGGTATAATAGAGAATCTCATCAATTAATCCTCCGGGGGAGGAATAAATGGAGGTACCATAATAAATGGTGCTATTTTTAACAGAAATAGCAATAGGGGTTAAATAAGATGTAATTTTACCTAGATTTGGTTCGTTCTGAGGGTACTGGGATTTTACAATTCCCGGTTCTTTAAGTACTTCCCCGCCTCGATCATAAGGGGCCAGGGGATTGCCCTGGTTTATCTGTTCCTGGGGAACCGGTCGGGGATATAGTTGATTATCATTAAGGGCCATGGGTATTAAAAAGCCAGTCAATAATATAACTCCCAGTATAATGGAGAATACCCGGGGTATTCTTTTCGGGTTGGCCAGGGAATTCCATAGTCTGCCCAGTTTCATACTTCTGCCCCCATTTCTTCTAAACGGACCACTGCACGAAGCAGGATCAGGGTTATGATTACTGTGGCGGCAATGAAAGTGAGTAAAGCCAGTACATGGTTGTAGGATAAAAATATTAATGACACCCCTACTGCGGGAATTTCAGTATTCAGTATTCGGACAATGGGATCCTTTACTCCCGGACCTATCACCGTTCCAATGGTGCCTAAAATCACCAGAGCACAGCCAGTATAAAACCAAATTTGCATTTCAAGCACTGGAATCTTCCTCCTGGGCTTTTCTTCCTCTAATTTCATTTATCTTTATAATGGCCATCAATAATATTACTGTGGCAATGGGGTCAAAAATCGCTGCAACCAGGGCCACATCCAGGTACCTGGCAGCAACTATAGTGCTGATAAATCCTCCCTGCAGTAAAGCGAACATGATCACTTTATCCAGGGGTTTAGGGAGTAAAATTATCCCGGCCGCCCCAATGAACATCACTACGGAGGATATAATTGTTAAATTAATGAAATCCAGGGGATTCATGTTTTTTCACCGATTTTTAATTAATTTTTATTAACATCATTAGCATTAATCATCCAGAAGTATTTCTTCTTTAACCCTGCTTAAGGAATAAGCAATGGCATTGGAGGTTATAGTAGAAGATACAAAGAAGGTTATGGCTATTATGGCCCCAAAGGGTGTTCTGATATACAGAGCCATAAGGGCAGATATGCCGAAACTCAGGGCATTGAGATAAAGTAGTCTTTCCGACCTGTCCTGAGCTATTAATGCCCTTAAGGCCATTAAAACTACGATAATGCCTACTATCTCTATTAACATAACATCGTCCTCTTTTTAATAAAGGTTTATTGAAGTAATATGTATAAATTTAAGCTAATTTAGAGTATCTTCCCAGTTTTTGAGCTATTTTACCCAGTAACCGTGATGCTGATTGATGATGGAGTCCCTGTATGGTTACAATGGCAATTACCATTCCCACCACAAACATTTCCGGAGTTAATCCCACCAGAGATCCAGCCAGTATGATGAAGGTTATGCTTAAGGCACCTATGGTTCCGGCATAACCGGGATCAGCACATAAACGATTTCCTACAAATACCAGTAAGGCGGCAATGAAACCTCCCTGTGGTATACCAATAAGGAAACAACAGATGGCACCTAAAAGGGTTCCAGCAGAGGCATCAGGTGAGCAAACGATATTTCCCTGGAAGAATCCTCCCGAAAGATCGCCTCCTCTTTTTTTAACATCTCTAGCTATAAATTCCGCCCCCTTAACTCCAGGGGATTCAGGAAGACCCATCCAGGTATCAATAACCACGAAATTTATCCAGGATATTACAGCGGCAATGGCCACTCCTAATAATTCATTCATATGATTCCTCCATTTCAAATTTGGGGAAAACATCTTCTAAAAGATACCGGGAAAAGAAAGCACTGAACACACCCACTATAACAGCCACGTCCCATCCATTATAAAACCCGGTTACATTTAACTGTAAAAATATTGCTAATAATCCCAGGGCAATAATAGAAGTAGGGAATAATGCACTGATTGTCCAGGAATCTCTCATTGGTCTTTCAGGCAATAATGGAAGTTTTAATAGTAAGGCAACAACCAGTGCCGATACAAAAGTTATTAGATAGCTTATCAATGTATACAACTCAATAACATGAATAATCATGATAAAAGGATATCTCTTAAGATATATAAATGTTTTTAAAATTATAATCTACTAAATAATTATTAATTATTAAGTTAATTAAGGGTTATTCTTTAATAAAGATTATTATCTAAATTAGTTACCCGGATTAACCATCATATTATTAAGTCCCGGCATAAAATACCAGAACTTATATCATCCCCATAATAGAGGGGGGGCCATGATAAATTAAAATATACCCGGGGCCTATATATTAATTATGTTTTAATAACTGGATGTGGCACATATATCTACAATTCCAGGAAATTATTAGTTAATACAATAACTCAATTAAAAGAGCAAATGAACAATTAGACCAATAGAGGCATTATATGGAATCAACTAAAAAACAACAATATAACCCCCTTCGCCAGGATATATACCTTTTAATAATCAGCCTAATTTGTATCGCTATTTTGAATATTAGTTTATTTAAAGAAGCTCTGATAGGTATTGTTGCCGGGTTGCTGCTGGTATTTTTCATTCCAGGATATGCTGCTTCCCGCCTATTGTTCTATAAAAAGGATGATTTAAACCCCCTGCACCGCATCATCATCTCACCATTAATCAGCATATTCCTGGTGGCATTCTGGGGATTGATTATAAATTACACCCCCTTCGGTGCTTTAAATATTTCCTATGAAATTCTTTCGGCACTGCTGGTGCTACTGGTAATAATTGTTAGAACTATCATGATCTTAAGGATTAAAAGGCAGGAAGTAACCCCTCCTGAAGAGGATAAAACACCGGAAGATAACACCAAAAAATTAATGGAAACATCACGTAGTGCTGCTAGAAAAAAAGATGTTTTCCAGGAATCAAATACATCCCCTTCCCCGAAAAAAGTGGAAATTACCAAAATAAAAGAATCATCCCGGGATCTTTTAATATTACTAATTATCACCTTAATTTGTGGGGGGATAATTTATTTTATAGCAGATAGTCTGATTAGAATACCCTTTGCACTGGGGCTGGCCTTTTTTTTACCTGGCTATGCCTTATTATCCCTTTTAAAATTATCCTACCGGGAAAAGAAAGGGTTTATAAGAATTATCGCTGCACTGGGATTGAGTTTTAGTATCACCATGATAGTGGGAGTTATTTTTAATTTCTTAAATTATGATATGTCCTCTCAGAGCATCCTGCTTATTCTAATGGGTATTTCTTTAATATCAACTTTTTTAGCATATATCAGGAGATATATTCATCATCAGAGACTTTTAAAAACTATTAAACCGCAAGCTAAAATTTTTACCCCCTCCGAGAATACCATGCGGATTTACAAACCGGAAGAAGCACGCCAGTCAACTGAAAAAAAATCATCAGTTTCTAAAAGACTGCAGTCTATGGTAAAGAGCTCTTCCCAAAAAGATATTCCAGAAAAAGAGGATGACCTTTCCGACGCACTTTTAAGTGAAAAATCATCATTGAGCTTACCTTCGGGTGAAGTTAATAAATTCAGAAATTTAACCAACTTTTTCAAGTCCCCGGGAGGGTTGGTAGTGGTATTGAGTATTCTGGGGGTTCTATTTGCATTTATACCCTTTAATTTAATCTCTGTTAATAATCAGAACCTGCTTCGAATAGTCTTCACCATACCCCTGGTGTTGTTTTTACCTGGTTTTGCAATTTTAAAAGGAATTTCATCCCCGCAGAAGAGTAAGAAGAGTGTTAAAAGAAAAATAGTTATATTTGTGTTTAGTGTGATTTTAAGTATTTTACTGGCCCTGGGATTGGGGATGTTACTTACACCTTTCCTGGAGCAGGGAGAATTATGTATAATATTACTGGCTTTTATTTCTCTAGCCGGTGTAGGAACATATTACTTTAGAAAAAGAAGGTTAAGTGGACTTCCAGGTGAAAAAGAAGTCCCTGAAATTGGTTTAGAGGAAGAGGAAGAATTCAGAGCCTATGATGATGAATTAGAACCAGAACCAGAACCAGAACCAGAACCTAATAAGGAAACTCCACTAGCAGCTGATGATTCAATTTTAGAAACCCTCCCGGAAATACTTTTTTCAGATGATGAGAACGAGGAACTGGAAGAAGAACTGACTCCAGAAGAACTGGAACTGGCCAATAAGTTATTATTAAAATATCAGGGCACGGATTTAAAACCAAATAAACCACATAAGAAGGAAAAATTAGAAAAAGAACCAGGTGATAAAAAAATGGAGGAAAAACTGGTAAAAGCATTTTCTGCATCCATTGAAGATGAGGATAAAAAACCCCCTGAAAGATTTGGATTTTTTGGTAAAACCGGTGATCTTTTAATCATTCTAACCATTACTATGTTTACCATTTTTACCATTTTCATCCCCTATTTAAATGAAAGCCCCTTGCGTACAGCTTTAGGGCTACTCTTTGTACTATTCATACCAGGTTATGTTCTGGTTAGTGCTCTTTTCCCTAAAAAAGATGATTTAGATGGTATTGAAAGATTGGCCCTTAGTTTTGGTTTGAGTCTGGCAGTTTCTCCCTTGATAGGTTTGGCATTGAATTACACTCCCTGGGGGATTCGACTAACCCCTATTGTTATATCTCTTACTTTATTTACCCTGTTAATGGGATTGGTGGCTCTATTTAGAAGGGCTCGTTTAAATAAAAATGAAGTGTTCCAGCCTCAGATTTTAAATCATGTAAAGTCCCTGAAAAATTCTTTCCAAAGCGAATCCCGATTGGATAAAATACTCTCGGTGGTGCTTATCATCAGTCTCCTGGTGGCAGTTTCCATGACAGTTTACATAGTGGTGGCCCCTCAAGAGGGTGAAAAATTCACCGAATTCTATATACTGGGACCAGATGGTAAAGCCAGCGACTACCCCACCAATTTAACCGTTGGAGAGACCGGTCAACTGATTATAGGTGTGGTTAACCGGGAGTACACCAATGTAACCTATGTGCTGGAGATTAAACTGGACGGGGTGGTTATAAGTGAAAAAACCATTAATCTGACTAATAATGAAAAATGGGAAGAAGATTTCAGTTTCGTGGCCAATACTACGGGAGAAAATCGAAAATTAGAATTCTTACTCTATAAATTACCTGATAGAACCGAACCTTACCGGTCTTTGCATCTGTGGGTTACAGTTACCGGTGCACTGTTAAATGAAAGAGCAGAAACAAATATAACGGATTGATCACTTTTTAAGTGGTCAGATTTCTATTTTTAAATAGAATAATTTAACCTCTAAATAAATCCAGGCATTAGTTTACATAGAATACTTATCCATATAAGGCTATAAGATAATAAATAATGTTCTTTTAGAAGGAATAACGGTTATACATTATAGATACAGGTGAATTAATGAGCACAGTGCGTAAATTAGCAAAAAATACGGGATGGTTAATGGCTTCACAGCTGGTAACTAATTTCCTGGCATTTTTCTGGACCATTTTGATTGCCCGTTACCTGGGAGTGGATGGTTTTGGTCTTTTATCTGCAGCACTGGCTGCCACCGGAATCCTGGGTATTTTTGCCGATCTGGGACTGGGTACCTATACCACCCGTGAAGTTGCCCGAAACCCGGCCCAGGCACCCCGCTTACTGGGTAACATAATCATCATCAAAATAATCCTCTCCACCATTATCATAGGAGTTATATTAGCTTCCCTGCAGTTACTGGAATACCCTCTACCTGAGGGATGGGTATATGCCCTTATTGGAGGATATGCCATATTATCCTCATTTTCCACCCTATTTTATGGTTTGTATCAGGCCCATGAGAGAATGGAATTCCAGGCCATAGGTTTGATTATTAACAGTATCATGCTTTTTGTGGGTTTTATACTGTGTATTTATCTTCAGCTGAGTGTGGTGGCCTTTGGTGCGGTTTATCTAATTACCAGTTTTATAACCATGATATATACTCTTTTTTTAACCCGGTGGAAATTTGAAGCCCCTGCCTTTGAGGTTAATCTATCTTACTGGAAAAAAACCATTATACTGGCCCTGCCCTTTGGTGTGACTTCCATATTCACCCTGATCTATTTCTGGATAGATACTGTGATGCTAACTGCACTGCAGGGAAATGCAGCTACAGGCCTTTATAATGCTTCCTACAAATTAATAATGGTCCTGCTTTCCATATATCATGTTTACATGATAGCCATATTCCCGGTTATGGCCAAGTATTATAAAAAATCCCCCCAGTCCCTTAAATTAACCTACCATAGATCAGTGAAATATATACTGATTATAATCATACCGGTGGCCATAGGAACCACTTTTCTGGCCAGGGATATCATATCATTAGTTTATACCAGCGAGTTTCTACCTTCGATAATGGCCCTGCAGATACTCATTTGGGCAGTGGTATTCATGTTTGTTAATGGCCTATCCACAAATCTCCTGGGTTCTATTGATAAACAGTTAACGGTATCCAAGATTACTGCTATAGGAGCCACCTTTAATATACTGGCCAATTTGATTTTCATCCCTTATTTGAGTTTTATTGGGGCCAGTATCACCACGGTTAGTACCGAGATTATAATCTTCGTTCTTTTTGGTTATATTGTTTCCAAAACAGGTTATTCCCTGGGGGAAAAAACTGTTAATCTGTTATGGAGAATATTGATTCCCAACCTCATTATGATAGGGGTTCTGGTGTTTGTACCGGTTTCTCTCGTACCCATGATTATTATCTGTACTGTGGTCTACTTTACTGCCATATTTTTAATAGGTGCTGTGGATGAGACAGATATTAACATAATAAAAAGCGTTTTTAGAAAGCAGAGCTGATGAATTTTATTTTAAGAATTTAATTAAAAAAATAAAGTGCCCAAAAAAAAAATTACAAGCATTCCTGGTATATTTCATCCAGTTCATCCACTATTTTATCCCAGTTGAAAGTACTCATCACTTTTTCCCGGGCTTTATGGGACATTTTAATCCTTTTATCATTGTCATTAATCAAATCCAGTAAGGCCCTTTTTAATTCCAGTTTATCATAGTTTATGACCACACTGTTATGGGGGTTTAGCCATTCTGATACCCCGCAGGTACGGGTTACCACTACGGGATTATAAGAGGCCATGGCTTCCACCACCACATTGCCAAAGGATTCTGTTTGGGAGGGTAAAACAAATATATCTGCGTCCCGGTAAGCTTCATCCTTTTTTTTACCATAAAGAGGTCCGGTTATAATAACCCTATCCTCTAATTTCAATTGGGATATCATTTCCTCCAATTTAGCCTGGTAATGGTCATCAGGCCCGGCAATTACTAAGCGGATAAGAGAGTGGTCTTCTAAAATTTCACTAATTGATTGGATTAAAATATCCAATCCCTTGGTATAGTAGAGCCGGCTCAAGTAAAGGATAATTTTCTCTTCTTTTTTTATGTTATACTCACTTCTAAACTGACCTTCAGCTGGAAGTACCTTATAAGTATCCAGATCAATACCATTAGGGAGTAATTCAACTTTATCCATATCCACAAGAGGGAAGTAATCTTTATACTGATCCTGTTCCATTTTAGAGGTGGCCAGGATTTTACAGGAGTGATATACAATATCATTACCGGTAATCTTATCAAAGATCTCTTTTACCTTATTTTTACTTAGCTTTGGTGCTGATCCCCGGGGTTGTAAGAGATAGGGTATGTGGTGTTTATGGGCATAATGATGGGCCACCACCGCTAAGAAATTACGGTGTTCATGTATATGGATTATATCAAATTCCTTTATCTTTTTACGGGCCACCAGGGGCAGATAATAAGGCAGGGTGAAATTCAAAACCCCGGCCAGGTAAAGCGACAGGTTGCGAAAATAATAGGTTTCTATACCATCCACATCCAGGGGCCTATTTTTATCCACATCCAATCGTTTTTTAAAACCATCGGTGGTGTATACCGTGACCTGATGTCCCTTTTTAACCTGACGCCGGGCCAGTTCATATACTGAACGGGGAGGACCCCCTGCTTCCCAGGATGGTTTAAAAAAGGGAGTTACATGCAGAATTCTCATAACATTTTCTCCAGGGTATCCTCAAAGTGGTTGGTGATGTCTTCCCAGTCATTAGTTTCCACGAATTTACGGGCCTTGCGTCCCTCTTCTTTAATCAGGTTATTATCTTTCATTTTTTGGGCCAGGGGGAGGACTTCCATCGCACTGTCAATGTACTGTAATCCATGTCCTTCTCCAAATTCCATGCTGATGCCCGGGAGACGGGTTACAATCACCGGTTTAGCCATGGCCATGTACTCGTATATCTTGATAGGAACTATGTCCTGCATGATTTCTTCATCCTGATAGGCCGGGAGAAGACATATATCCGCAGCTGCCACAAAATCAGGTATCCGATCATAGGATTGTTTTCCAGTTAATATTAGCTGGTCCTGCAGGTTGTATTCTTCCTGAATCCGGAGGAGGTCATCATAGGCATCCCCATCTCCCACCACCACCAGTTTAAGATCCGGATATTTTTCCTTATTCTGGCCCAGGTCCCGGGCCAGTTCCTTAACCCCTGCAAAGTGGTATATCCAGCCCATAAAAAATAGAACCGTGTCCTCTTTTTTAATGTTATACTGTTCTCTTAAAGAAGTTGCATCACGTTCGGGATCAAATTCCTCAAGGTCAATACCCGCATCAATAACCAGGGTCTTATCTTCATCTGCTCCCAGTTCCACCGCCAGTTCCCTCAGGCGCTGGTTGATGGTGATAATCAGGTCTGATTTTTTTATGGTGCTTTTTTTAAGGGATTTACCCAGTTTCTGGAAGATTTTTTCCGGTATGAGGGCATATAAAACATCAATAAGATAATAGATAAAGGGTATATTATGTTTTTTAGCAGATTTAGCAGCATAATAAGCATTTAAAAGTCCGAAGGCAATTATCACATCTGGCTGGAATTCCTTAATTTGTCTTTCAATCTCTTTACCATGGTAGTAAGGTATGGATAAGTAGTCCAGTACGGGTATTTTGATAATGGCGGGCCTTATGACCTGTATATTGGCCTGGAGATTTACCTTGTGCACGTGGTGATACACCTTTCGATCCACCAGGTATCCTTCTCTTTTTTTATCTTTCCTTCTCCAGTCAATACCATAGTCAATAACTCTTATCTGGTGTCCCCTTGCGGATAAACGATCCATTAGATGATGTTGCTGGTGAGGATTACGCTCTATCCAGTCAGATTCCTGTACAAGCAGTATTTTCATGATGATTACCTGATTTAGTTTTTAATTTAGAATAAAGTAAAGATTTAAAAAAAAGTATAAAAAAGGTTGAGAATATTAAAACTCAGCACTTCTTTGGATATCATCCCAGTTATCCACAAACCAGTTATGGGTCTTTTTGAGGCCTTCTTTAAATGATACCTGGGGCTGGTAATCTAAGAGTTGCTGGGCTTTTTCTATGGAGGATAATAATTTGGTCTTGGCATCCCAGTTACGTCGGGCCATGTAGGCTATGCCTTCCTGGTTACCGGTGAGTTCATTTACCAGGTTGGCCATTTCTATGACCTGATGATCATGGGCAGAACCCAGGTTAATGGCTTCACCTATGGCTTCTTTTCTTATTCCCATGGCCAGAAGACCATTTACAATATCCTCTACATAGGTCCAGTCCCTGGTTTCTGACCCGTCCCCGGTAATAGGTAGGGGCTGGCTGGTCATGGCCCAGTAAAAGAAATTAGGTATTACATTACGGTACTTTCCTGGTACCTCCCCGGGTCCAAATACATTGAAAAAACGGGCATTAACAATGGGTAAGTCGTAAAGATTATGGAAGTAGTTAGTATATAGTTCTCCCAGTAATTTGGTTACCTGGTAAGGAGTATGCAGACTGATAGATATATCATGCTCTTCAAAGGGCATCTTAGAATCCAGTCCATATACCCCGCATCCTGAGGAGGAGTATACGAAACGTTCCACTCCAATTAGCTGGGCGTATTGTAAGACCTTCAAAATACCTATACCATTGACCATCAGGTCCTTTTCCGGGTTATCCACGCTGTTCTGGTTGGCAAAGTGTGCTGCCAGGTGGAATACGTAGTTTGGTTTTTCCTTAAAAACTCTTTTTAAGGCAGCATCATCCATGATATCTCCCTGGACAAACTCGATATTATCCAGGGGAGGTATGTTCCATTCATAGGCCGATGATAGATTATCCAGTATTATCACCCGGGCATCTAATTCTCCTAAGCGGCGGGTGAGATTACTGCCCACACAACCTGCTCCACCAGTCACCAGCACTGTTTTATCCTGAAACTCACCAAACTCATCCATATTAAAAACCTCGTATATTATTTTTTTAAAATCTGGTCCTTTTTTAATCATTAAAACTCCCTTCTTTTTTTAAAAAAAAAGGGAATAAAAATATAAAGTTGGAGTATAAATTAAACCCGTTGTTATTATTGTAATTAGTCTGTTTTTCTTTTTATAGGCTTTCTAAAAAAAGAGGGTTTTAGTATTTGTTATTTCCATATAGGGGATTCTTTAAACTAAATCTTGTTTCTATTTTGCTGCAGCATGCGGCTCATGGAGTCTAAAATGATACCGGTAAACATCATAAATGTCCCGAATAGGGTGAGCATTACCGCCACCATGGTAGGGCCCATGCTGATACTGGTACCGGTTAAATAATCCCTTAAGAATATTAAACTTAAAGCAGCTCCCGTAAGAACAATCACTATCCCGGGGATGGTGAAGTAGTAAAGGGGTCTTTTTAGTTCCATGTCCTGTAGTATGTGGAAGAGTACCCGGGCTCCGTGACTTATAGGATTCTGGGTGGATCCATCCACATCGTATCTTACCCCTATTTGTACTTCCATGATTTTAAGTCCGGCCTGGGAGGCATCCACCAGCATTTCACTTTCTACTCCGAATCCTGACTCTTTAAAGCGGAAGTAGGGTAGACTTTTTTGGGAAAAAGCACGAAATCCGCTCTGGGTGTCGGTGATGTCCAGTCCACTGGATAAGTTAGTGGCAGTATCCAGTACCTTTTGACCTACCCGGCGGTAGGCCGGGGTGTTTTCATCCACTCCCGTGATGTAGCGGCTGCCATTTACCACATCTGCTTCTTTTTTTAAGATGGGTTCTGTGAGTAAGGGTATTTCATCCGGGTCATGCTGGGCATCCGCATCAATGGTTACAATAATATCATAATCCCGGGCTGCTTCAAAACCGGATCTTAAAGCCGCCCCTTTACCTAAATTAGTGGGGTGTTTTATAACTTCTGCACCGGCCAATTGAGCTACTTCAGTGGTTTTATCTGTGGATCCATCATCCACCACTATTATTTTTTGGGCGTGTTTTTGGGCCCGGAGAATAATACTACCTAAGGCCACCTCTTCATTATAAGCAGGTAATATTACAGCTATTTTTGTCATGATTAGTCCTCGATGCGGTAGTACCATTTCATCCAGTCTACGGTTTTTTGTATTCCTTCTTTTGGTGGAACCTGGGGGTCATGTTTTAAATCCTTAATGGCCCGGGAAAAGTCCATGGTCTTAACTTTAGTGGTGAAATCCTCTGCTTCATGATAAGTAACCAGCTTATCATCTACTCCCACCGCATCTAATACCATATCTGAATAATCTTTTATATCGTGCTCCCATTCGGTTTTACTACCCACATTATAAGCCTCACCCGGAATAAAATTATCCACAATATTAGCAAAAGTACGGGCCGTATCCCCTACATAATCAATAATCCTCTTATGACCCATATAAACATCATAAGGTAAACCCATCAAGGCCCGATAAATAAAAATCGGAATAAAACCTTTATACGGTGAATAAGCTTCATGAGGACCATAACAATTAACCGGCC
>JAHRFX010000013.1 GCA_019084405.1 Methanobacterium sp. | reverse complement strand
TCTGGCATTTTAGAATAAATCATAAATGGCTTTGTATACGTATAATTAAGCTTTTTAAGAATCCTAGAAATGTGCCTATCTGAAAAATACAACTCCAAATTCAGATTTCAGAATGTCACTGACTATATCTGCAGTTAAATTAGGAGTTTTTTCTAATATTTCATCTAATCTCTTATAATCTTCTTCAGAAAGCTTAAGGGGTTTTCCCCCATCATATTTAGGTATTAATCCATTTAATCCTTCTTCATTCCATCTTTTTAACCATATATAGCCTGTTGACGCGCTAATTCCCACGGATTTTGATGCTAACTCAAACATCATCTAACTCTAAAAAGATCATGGCGAGTAAGACTGCCCGAAAAAAGGTGGTTGTTATTTTTAACCATTTTGAACGCATAACGGCCAGTGTGGCCCGGGCCTGGCTAAGCATATCTGAATTTGAAAGAGTGATCCTGGTGGGTTCCCTTTTTGGTCGCTTCAAGAAAGGTGCCTATGGTTTGTACAAGGTCTTTGAGGTGGTGAATGAAGATGACATGGAGGAGAGCTTTGATGAGGTGGATATCAGCATCTTTGTTTTTGGAGGAATCAGTGTGCTGATTTTCCTGGCTTTTTTGAGGGTGAGCCTGCGATTTGCTTTTGAAGTTACAGGTGCTTTCTGGTTGGCAGTTATAGTATTTAGAACCTTTATTTTTGTAGCAAGATAGAAAGGGGTGTGATAAAATCGAAGTCGATGGAAAATTAATTTATGACAAGGATAAAGAAGAGCTGGTCTTTATCCTGGATGAGCCTATTTATTGTGAGGCCCTGGATAACTATTTAATAATGTTGGGCTTTCTGGACCTGGAAATGGCCCGGTGCATGTTCTGTGAAAGGATTATAGATATGGCCCTGGATGGTGAGGTTGTATATACCAGCATGGACCTCCCTCTGGATATGGATGTGGAAGATGATGTATCCATGGTGGTGTATGTATGAGGTTCTGGACCCACATACCCACCAGCCTATTACTCTACCTGGTCCTGATCTGGCTATTCAACTTACCAGTGACCATTCCCGGAATGTTAATCACCGGTCTGATATCAGTGGTACCGGATATCATTGACAAGGTTACAGGCAAGCACCGTGGTTTTGGCCATTCCTTTATTTTTTTGGCACCGGCCATACTGGCCTTCATGATAAACATCTCCCTGGGATTGAGCATAGTATCGGCCTACGTTACCCATGTGGCCCTGGACTGTGCTACCAAGAAGGGTGTGCCTTTATTTTATCCCTTTTCTGAGACCCGGCTTTTATACCCTAAAAAGGAGAAGTCCAGGATAACCACTGGATCCAGCCGGGAAGTGGCCCTGGCCATGCTGATTATTTTCTGTTTAGTACCGTTGGCCTATGGTCTGACGGTGGGGATGCCGGATCTGGATGAGATCTGGGCCCAGGACGAAGATGTGGAAGAAAATAAAACTGAAAATAGGTCGGATAAAGAATAATAAAACGAGATTATAAGAAGTATTATAGTCCTAAAAGTGAGGATAAAAAGGTGGAGGTGATAGTTAAGGTGGTGGACCTTAGGAGGAATTATTCTAATAGGGTAAACCGTAGTTTTAATGAAAGTATGCAAGAATAATACTTTTAATATAAATGACAAAATATTTTTAATTTTCCAAACCATGAATATCTGGATTATTCTAGTTGTATTAGGACTTTAAACAATTCTATTTTTCTATTCCTTTTATGAAGAGCACTAAAAATAATTATATCTTAACAAAATTGAATATTTACTACCAGTAATATTTAATAAATGATAAAAGCAATTAAAAAACCAAATTTTATTTTTGATTTTATTTTTTAATCTGAATTTTTGAATACTAAAAATTAGCAAGAGTAATAGGAAAATTTATATACTATAAAAGATTTAGGTATACCTAACAATAAATTTAGGCGCACCTAAAAATATTGTTAATTATTAAATGGAGATAAAATAATGGAACCAACAAACGAACAAGAAGTAGGAGTTTCTAAAGGGACAGAAATAGAAAAAATTGTTGAAGCAAATTTTAAAGCTGAATGCACCGAAGTAGGTATGTACATGGCCATAGCCCGACTAGCTCAAAGAGATGGTATGCCTGAAGTGGCTGAAGTACTCAAAACCATCGCCTGGGATGAAGCTGAGCATGCGGCCATGTTTGCTGAGATGAATGGTGTTATAAAACCCACCCTCAAGGAAAATCTGGAGATGATGATGAAGGGAGAAACTATGGCTAATCAGGAAAAGAAAGCTGCTGCCAAGAAGGCTGAAGAAATTGATATAGATCCAGCCCATCACTTTTTTGATGAAAGCTCCAGAGATGAAGCCCGACATGCCTGGATGTTAAAAGGAATCCTGGAGCGCTACTTTAAATAATCCCTCCTCTTTTTTTTTGGTGATTAATAAGGTGATCTTATGGAAATTAAAAAAAATTTAGTGCTAGGAGACGCAGATTCCGGTAAAAAAACCGCCCTGGAACACATATGTAATGATCTGGTGAAAACCTAAGCTGCAAGTTATGGGAAAGCCACCATAAACAACAAAAAAATTCAAATATTCAGTCCCTCTGGGGCACAGCAGTTCAAATTCATGCGGGATATATTGTCCAAAAATATAGATGGTGCTGTAGATACTAAGTGGAGCAGTACTGGGAGGTTTACTGGCAAAATTGATAGGCGATGCCATGATTAAAACAGGTGTTATCTCTGGTGAAAGTTGAAAAGCGTTTAAATAGAATTATTCCATGTTATGGGTTGAATTCTATTTTTTCATTTCATTTTTTCATCTTTTTGATATTATTCCTTTCCAAGTATAAGATCGTAAATTTCAATTGATATTATAGATTTAAGTTCCAAATTTAGAGGTTTTAAAATGACAGAAACAGTTTCAAGACAGATAAATCGTGGCTGGACTACCAGGGACATCATGGTAACAGCCATAATATCCATAGCATTAGGAGTACTTTATATTCCCTTAACCTATTTCACTGGATATTTGATGGCATTTCCATTCATACATGCTTTGGTTTTGCCAGTTGGTTAAAAATGATAGTTTCAAATCTATCAGTTATAACAGTTTTAAATGCGACAGATTAAATAGAAAAAGTCAAAATCGAGATAAATCATGCTAAAGTTGAAAAAAAGTTAAAAACAACTGTTACTGTAGCAAAAAAGAAAATCAATGAGGTTATTTTATGAGATGTAACATTTGTGGACATGTTTTTAATGAAAGTAAAAAGGCTGAGACCTGTAAAGGCTGCATGGGATCAAAATATAAAATGATTAAATGCCCTAATTGTGGATATGAGACTCTACCAGAATTAAAAATGGAATCCAAGCTGGTTAACTTCTTAAAACGGAGGATTAAAAGTGAAAATAAATGAAGCCGCAGAGGCAATACTGGAAAAATTATGGATACACTGGATATATTTAGAAGAAAGCGATGACATGGGAAAAGAATTATACGATGAATCTGCAGTTAAAGAACTGGAAAATTTAAAACTAATAGAACAGGAGAGTGATAAAATTTATCTGACTCCAGAAGGTTTTGAAGAATCTAGAAATATAATAAGAAGACGTAAACTGTCTGAAAAATCTGAAAAAATACTCCATGATGTTTTAGGTATGAACAACGAATTTATGGAAAATAAAGTTCATAATTTTGAACCAATCATAGAAAATATTGTTGAAGGATGCACCTGCACTCTTTCACCAAATGATAACTCTACATCATCCTGTGGATGCTGTGAAGGTTCCTGTAAGTGCGCTGCAGAAATAAAGAAAATTATTGAAAAATCAGTTTTACCCATTACACAGGTAAAAGAAGGGTAGTCATGTAAAATATAGTAATCGACTTAACTTTTTAAAATAAATTTTTTTATCCAGTTTTCTGTATACGTTTTTTGTTTTATTTCGACATAATATAGGTTTTTTAGTTTTTTAATTAGTTTTTCTATGCATTTGAAGTCTATTGATGAGATTTTTCTCTTTATTGCTCTCCATACTTGTTCTATTGGAAAAATATTATCAGCTAGTTCAACTTCAGAAAGTTTATTAGCTAAAAGATCATTATCACTGGACTCTATGATAATATTTTCACCTCCCAACTCATTCTTAAGGTTTTGTGGAGTATCCAGGGCAATAATACTGCTCCTGTCAATAATAGCTATCCTATCACAGAGTTTATCTGCTTCTTCCATGTAATGCGTGGTAAGAATGATGGTAATATTCTCCCTTTTTTTAAATCCATTATATAATCCCAAATATGGTCGCGACTTTGTGGATCCAGGCCTAAAGTGGGCTCATCCAGGAATAATACTTTAGGATAATGAATCAGACTCCTTGCTATCTCCAACCTACGCCTCATACCTCCTGAATAAGTGTTAACATAGCTTGAAGTACGGTCCTCTAACTCAACTAAATGCAGTACCTCATCTATACGGGAGTGCATCACCTCACGGGGGACATTATATAAATCAGCATGTAATTCCATATTCTCCCTTCCCGTAAGTTTATCATCTATACTGGGATCCTGGAAGACTATACCTATGAAACGCCGTACATCTGCTGCCTCACTAATAATATCATAGCCTTCCACCCGGGCCGTTCCCGATGATGGTTTCAAAATAATACACAACATAGAGATGAATGTACTTTTTCCAGCGCCGTTAGGTCCTAGTAATCCAAATATTTCACCCTGATCTACCTTAAGATTCACCCTATCTACAGCGGTCAGATTACCAAATTTTTTTACCAGGTTTATAGTCTCTATTGCTTTCATAACTACCTTCAATTAAATTGACTTCAAAATTTTTGCAACAATCATGAATATCATTCCACGGGAAAATAAATAAAAAAGTGGAATAAAAAATCATTCCACAATTCTAACTGCCTGCACCGCAGGTTTGGCAATTAACCTGGCAATTAATATGGTAGCAACAACTGCTAAGCTGGTTATCACAACTGCATAAATCAGAAGACCGGTTAAGCCATCTGTTTCACCTAACCATTGAGTTATCAATGCTTGAATCGCATCATTCCAGGCTAAAGCAGCAATTAAACCAAAAGCCGTGGTCACTAAAGTTGCAATTGTATCCATTACCTGACTTTTTACTTCTGAAACTTCACCTTTCATCTTTTCACCCCTTAAAATAATTAAAATTGTTATAAATTATGTTAAGAACTTTATATAAAATTCTGCTATTTAATTTATCAAATTCTAAAAAAAAAGTTTAATAGATGTCAAAAAGGATAGGTTATAAAAAAATAAAAAAATTTAGTTAAATTCAAGAGATAAAAAGTAAAAATAATAAATATTAATGTTTATCCATAGATAAAACTACTTTTGTTTTAGCATATTTATCTAGAAGTCTAATATAGCCATTTTTTAATAAAAGTCCCCCTATCAAATCCAGAACTAAAGGGAACCATAATATTTTAGATAAATTGCGAATAAATGTTTTATGGTAGGTTAATTCACCCTGTTCAGCTTCTACGTGAATTCCCATGATACTTTTTCCCAGGGTGCTGGTTTTAGATTTCTCCAGATAAGTAAAATAAGCCATGATAACAATTGCCAGGAAAACCAGATTATAGTTAAAGATTCCATAAATCCCGGTAACGATAACCAGAGGGTAGATAACTGGGTTGAGAATCCATATAAAAAATGTGATTACTAAAAAGTCCAGAATAAAAGCTAAAATTCTTTTTTTAGTTATAGTTTCCATTATAACCCCTTCCAAATGTATTAATATAATAAAAAGATTGATATGGAAATTATTACTAAAAGGAGTATTTAAAATTTGCTAAATAATAATTTTTAGCATACTCTAGGCACTGGATCTGCTATAGGTGCTTCTAAAATCCTTTTTCCCCCTAAAGAAGTTTCTAAAATAACATGGTTATCTTCAGTCACTTCCCCGATAATTTGTGCTTCAGCGCCGTATTTGGTCTTTTTAATAGCATTCAGGGTTTCATCAGCCAGTTCTATTTCAACCCCCATAATTACCTTTCCCTCATTGGCAACTTCATAAGGGTCTATTCCTAACATTTCTGAAACAGCAATTACTGGTTCTTTTAGAGGAATTTTATCTTCTTCAACCAGCAAACCTACTCCGGATTTATTAGCTATCTCATTTAATGCATTGGCCAGGCCACCTCTGGTGGGATCTTTCATGGAGGTCACTCCACCTATGGCCAGTGCTGTTTCCACAATTTCCCAGATAGGGGCCACATCTGATTGAAGATCGGTGTCAAATCCGAAGCCTTCCCTGTAGGACATTAGGGCCATTCCATGGTCACCTACACTTCCAGATAGGATTATTTTATCCCCTACATTTAAAGAAGAGTCTCTTTTAATTTTTCCTTTATTTACCACTCCAATACCCGTCGTGGTTATAATCATCTGGTCCAGTTTACCCTGTTCCATAACCTTGGTATCACCAGTGATTATGGAAACTCCGGCTTCCTGGCAAACAGCATCCATGGATTTTACAATGGTCTCCAGATCATCAGCAGGAAAACCTTCCCTAATAACCATTCCATTAGCAATGGCCAGAGGTTTAGCACCCATAACCGCTATATCATTTACCGTACCGGCAATAGACAGTTTACCAATGTCACCACCTGGAAAAAATAAAGGGTCCACCGTATGTCCATCGGTACTTATGACTATTTCCAGGTCCCCTAAAGGTATGGATGCACCGTCATCCAGGTCATCTAAACCTACTCCACCATTTACTCTCTTGTTTTTAATGTTTTTGAGTATTATATCTGAAATCAGATTCTGCATTACTTCTCCGCCAGCACCGTGAGACATCCCTATCTTCATTGCTACACCTGTTATTGTTAATAGTTGTTTTTTTAAAAAAAATTTTAAAAATAATTTATTATAAATTAATTTTATCTAATTCATCATTACAATTTAATATATTTAAATATGATGTAAGCAGAATATTATTAGATTAATCTCAAGTTTTGATTTAAGAACTATCTTAAAATGGTTAATAAGATAGAAATTAGTAACTATTAAATTTGAGAATAAACAAAATCTTTTTAAAGCCTGATGACTAATGAATAGTTAGTACATAAATATTTAATTTCGTTGTGCTTTAAATTCAGTTTTTTACTGATTTTGGAATCTTAATTTTATATCTAGGTTCCATTAACCTATCAGGTATGGGTTAAATTATATAATTAAACTAACAAGGTGAAATAATGGCTATATGGCAAGGTAAATCTATGAAAAAACCTACCGGCGGAAGAGCAAAAATGAACCGCGGTAAGAAGAAATGTGAACTGGGAAGAGAAGCTGCAGAAACTAAAATAGGTCCTAAGAGAATCCGAAAAATCAGAACTCAGGGCGGAAATTTAAAAGTTCGGTTAGCAACTGATACCAAGATTAATGTAGTTAATCCTGAAACCAATAAGGTGGAAGTAGCTGAAATTTTAAATGTTGTTGAAAACCTGGCTAATCCTAACTTTGTCAGGCGTAATATAATTACAAAAGGTGCAGTAGTTGAAACCAGCTCTGGTAAGGTTCGTGTAACTTCCCGACCTGGTCAAGACGGTGTAATAAATGGTGTGCTGATTGCAGAGTGAATTAGAATCTGAAATTAAAGTTCAGGTTTCTAAATTTTTAGAATATATTAACCCTGACTTACCGAAAGGTATGGAACTGGAATATGAGGGTTTCTATAGTAGAGGGTTCTTTGTTACCAAGAAAAGATACGCTCTTCTGGAGGATGGAAATATAGTGGTAAAAGGCCTGGAGCTGGTACGGCGGGACTGGGCCAATATTGCTAAAAAAACTCAGCAAAATATACTTATGGCTATTTTAAAGGACGGTTCTCCAGATAAAGCTAAAGAAATCATAAAAAGTGCCATTAAGGATATTAAAAAAGGCCAGATTAAAATGGAGGATCTGGTTATCCATACCCAGATCACCAAAAATTTGAATGAATATAAACAAATTGGTCCCCATGTAGTTGCTGCCCAAAAATCACTGGCCCAGGGTAGAAACATAGAACGGGGCTCCATTATGCGTTATGTAATAGTAAAGGGTAAAAATTCTATAAGTCAAAGGGCAGAACCCCTGGAAGATATAGAAGGTAAAGAATACGACCCTGACTATTACATCGAAAATCAAGTTCTACCTGCTGTTTCAAGAATAATGAGTTCACTGGGCTATTCCAGTGATGAAATTTTAGAATTATCCCGTGATGAACAGCAAAGTAGTTTAGATGCTTTTTTTTAATTCTATTAATATTTTTTTAGATAAATTTTTATAGTGTCCCATTTAAGAGTATAATATATTTCATTTAATTGTTGGAGAAATTCGATAGTTAATAAGTAAACATTAAAAAATAAAATTGATTGTGTGGCAATCATTCAGGTGGGGATTATGATCAAGGCAGTTTTTTTCGATATTGATGATACTCTTTATGATACTTCTGGTTTTGCCAAGCTGGCCCGAAAGGCAGCTTTAAATATGATGATAGATGCAGGTTTACCCCTTGATTCTACCGAAGCATATAAACTTTTAAGAGAAATTATTGCTCAAAAAGGATCTAATTATGATAAACATTTCAATGTTTTAACTAAAACTGTTTTTGGAGAGGAAAAGCCTCTTTTAATTGCTCTGGGAATGATTAATTACCATAATGTTAAATTTGCTTTACTTAGACCATTTCCCCGAACCACCTCCACCCTGATAAACCTCAAAAGTAAAGGTTACCAGCTGGCTGTTATTTCTAATGGTATAACCATAAAACAATGGGAAAAATTAATCCGTCTGGGTATCCACCATTTTTTTGATGAAGTGGTAACCTCAGATGAAATTGGTTTTGAAAAACCGCATCATCGTATTTTTGAAGTAGCCTTAAGCCGTATGGGTTGCACTCCTGAAAAATCAATTATGATTGGTAACAAATTTTCAGAAGACATGATGGGTGCGGTTAATGCAGGTATGTCTGCTATTCTGGTAAATTGTAAGCTCACCCCTGAAGAAGCAGAGTATATTGAAAAAGAAAAGCTGGATGTAAAGGTTATTTCTGATATAAGTGAAGTAGATAAAATTTTATAAATTATTTCATGGAATGATTTAATAAAATTTCCATCACCCCCAGCATTAAATTAAATTTATATGTCCATTTCCAAAATAAAAATTTTAGGGGTAAATTTATGAATTACTATCACAATGAGCAAATGGAAATAATTATCAGGCGACTTAGACAGCCTAAAACCCTGGAAGAACTTAGATTATCCGAAGTGTTTGTTCGAGATTTGATTCTGAAGATCATTTCTAGCTATGGGACCGTGCAAACTAAAAAATTAAATGAAGTTACAGGCATACACTGGGATATTTTAGAAGAAATTCTCCGTAAAATGGAGCAAGACGGCCTTTGTGCCCAGGTAGGAGGTAGTTTCCTATTTTCCAGTATAGATTATACCATTACCAAAAAAGGAAGGGAAAAAACAAAGAGAATAGTGGAAGAAAATCCCTATATGGGCCTGGCACCAGTTTCCTATGATTTTTACTGGGAAATAATGGAATGCCAAATGAAAGGACGGCATCCAGTTGAAATTCCAGAAGATATAGTTGAAAAGACATTCCACGATGTGATAGGACTTGATTATGCTAAAGAATGCCTTATAGAATCCTGCACTATTGGAAAAGGTATTTTTATATATGGTTCTCCCGGTACGGGAAAAACATTTATTGTCAGTAAGACCTCTGATTTACTACCTCCCCTAATCATACCTAAATTTATTGAATTTGGAAGTAGAATCATACAATTATATGACCCTGATTTTCACAGAAAATGCCCTGAACAACCTGCAGATCCAAGATGGGTTAAAATTTACGCCCCATTTGTTTTTACTGGAGCTGAACTGAATCTGAATAAATTAGAAACCATATACGACCCTAATAAGGGAGTATATGAAACATCCCCCATGATTAAAGCTAATGGAGGAATACTGCTGGTAGATGATTTGGGAAGGCAAAGAGATGACCACAAAATAATTTTAAACCGACTCATAGTACCCATGGAAAATAAGAAGGATATGATTTATGTAAGGGGAGTTCCGGTAGTGGTATTCAGCCATTTTATTCCTGCTTTTTCCACCAACCTGGATGTTAGTATTATGGATGAGGCCCACCTTAGAAGAGCTCCTTTACATATTTTCCTGCGTAATCCTCCAGTGCAGAATGTTTCCACAGTATTTAAAAGGAATCTTGATTTACTAAAAGAAAACTATGATGATGAAGTTCTGGAGAGATTTGAAAAGGTATATACCAAGGTGAAAGAGGGTGGGGAGGGTTTACAGCCCAGTTATGCCCATGCCCGTGATATTGCTCAAATATGTCAGGCGGCTCGTATTTCCATGAATAAAAACAAGGTGGATATACAGGTCCTGGAAGATGCTCTCAATAAACATGTATTGATTGCCTTGCAGCGTATGGATATTGACATAACACAGGTTACCAAAAAAATCAGAACCTTTCGCATTATAACCCGGGATATTGATAAAGCCTATGATGTCCTTTCCACTGATACTAGAGGATTAATTTCCTTTGAATCAAATTCAATTATTATAGACCTGGATGATACTATAACACCCACCCAATTGGCTGAAAGTCTACGAGATAATGCTGTGGATTTTGAAAAGATAGATATCATGGCTGAGACTGAAAGAGAGTTAAGAAAAACCATTTTAGAGTACAAATAACAGTTGGTAATTTTAAATTCCATTTAAAAATTATTCAAGAAGGCGTTAGATTGGATTATCAGATATTCATTATTCCACTGGTGGTATCTCTTTTATTTTATATTCTGGTTAGTATAATCCCTTTTTTATTTCCTCAATTTGTTTCTAATATTTTTTTATCCCTTCCCAGAAAATATTCTGAGGATCCAGTGGAACTGCAGTTTTTAATTAATCAGTTAGTAAAAAATGATAGCTGGAAAAGGTTATATGCTCTGAAATTATTGGAGAAGAATTTCCAATCAAAAATGAAGATATTATTATCTCAAAAAGAAAAAGAATGGAAAAAAGAATTGGAAATGCAAAAGGAACTTTTAGAGTACCGCGGATTAAGTGATGATGAAATTCTGCATATAGAATCTGGAAAAAAACTAAAAGATAAATACGGGCCAGATATTGATTTTAATCCTCCAGATGATTCAATTTATTACCTTAATCAATATGAAGAAGAATTTATTAAAATAAGAGATGATTTACAAGATGAAATTTCAATTTACCGGGAAAAATATGATGATTTTAAGTTCTGGTCCGTTAAAAATCGTAATTTATTAAAATTCATCCAGGATAAAGTTTTTAATAATGAAGAACTGGATTTGGAAAAAATAGCAAAAGGAAACCGGGAATGGTCACTTCTCAATTTATGGGGATTCCCCCCTAAAATTAAATATAATTTTAAAAAAATTTATTACGATATCGTTCTTTATGTTGATTTAAAGTCAGGAGAAAAAGAAGGAGAAAAAGTTATTAAAAAATTAGCCATTGCCTTGAGTTCCCATGAAAAATCATTCTACTATTTAGAACAGTTCATAAATCAATTAGGATAAGGCATTATCTTTAAAATTAAATTAACTTTTATTCCTTTTTTTAGCTATATTTTAATATCCAGTGCCACCGGACTGTGGTCTGATCCCATTACCTCATATAATATATAGGATGATTCTATGCGGTCGGTGAATTCTTTATTAGCAAAAAAGTAATCCAGTCTCCATCCCACATTTCTTTCCCGTGCCCGGGTACGGTAACTCCACCAGGTATATTGATTCGCATCAGAATTAAACATCCGGAAAGTATCCACATAACCATTATCCAGAAATTTGTCTATCCATGCTCTTTCTACTGGTAAAAAGCCAGAAATATTACTGTTTTCTTTAGGGCGTGCCAGATCTATTTCTTTATGGGCTGTATTTAGATCCCCACAAACAATAATATTTTTTCCCTGGTCCCTCAGCTGGTTAGCATAGTCTAAAAATGCGTCGTAAAACTCTAATTTATATTTAAGTCGTTCTTCAGACATTTTACCATTGGGAAAATAAATATTGAATAATACAAATTCACCATAATCTGCAATTTGAATGCGGCCTTCTCGATCGAATTTATCTATTCCGAACCCATTTTCAATATTTTCTGGTTTAAAAGAACTGTACAATGCTACTCCACTGTATCCCTTCCTCTCAGCAGAATTAAAATAAACATGGTATCCATTGATTTCTTTTAATGTTCGGGGGAGTTGATCAGGGGTGGCTTTAGTTTCCTGAATGCATAGAATATCTGGCTTATCCTTATTTAACCAGTTCAAAAATCCTTTTCTGTGTATGGCCCTAATTCCATTGACATTCCATGATACTATCCTAATATTCTTCATTAATCACTCCTCCGTTATGCCCGTGAATATTTTATAAAAAATAAGGCAATATTTTGGCAAATAAACCTCCCACAACAAGAGCAGTTGCAAAATTGGCTCCTGTAATCACACTGGCTGCTTTCCAACCAAACTCTTTAATAAGTATGGCAATAGTGGAAAAGCAGGGCAAATATAACATACCCACTATGGCCAGTACGATAAATTGAGTTGGATTTAAAGCCAGGCTTAGATCAGTACCCACAAATGATACCAGAGTTAATAAGATAAATTCTTTTCTAACTGCCCCCACTATAAGCAGCACTCCAGCAAATACCGGTAATCCTAATAAACCCACGGTAAGAGGTGCCATGAAATTACTCACAGGTTCTAAAACTCCCAGAGCATAGAAAGCCTGGATTATAGCACTTCCCACAATATAAATTGGGAAAACCAGATAGATTAATGATTTAGTTCTAGCCCAGGTTTGTTTAAGGATTACTGAAAATGAAGGTAATTTTAAGGTATGCATCTCCATTATAAGGCCTGTTGATTCTCCAGGAGTTGCTTTAAGGGCTATTCTACCCATGATAAATATGATTATCAGGTCCAGTACATAAAGGCCTAGAGCCCACCATATATTAACGAATATGGCCACCAGACCCAGTATTAAAATGGTTCTTGCAGCACAGGGAGCAAATGTTATGGCAAAAGCTGCTAAAAGTCGTTCTCTTCGGGTTTCAAGTATTCGAGTACTGTCTATAGCAGGTACATTGCATCCGTAGCCTAATATAAGGGGTATTAGTGCCTTACCATGCAGTCCTATTTTGTGCATGAAACTATCCATCATAAAGGCCACCCGGGTTAATAAGCCTGAATTTTCTATATAGGATAACAGTAGGTAAAAGGGAATTACAAAGGGAATTATTAGGGTAACGCCTGCCACTATCCCTCCAAATGCACCGTTCCAGAGTATAGCAGTAATGGCACCAGAAAATTGAGGATCAACTGGTTGGAAAAAGCTGAAAGCATTGGAGAGAATTCCTTCCAGAAAATCACCAATGGTAAAGGTCCATAAAAGTAATCCAATTATAACCAGAGCAGAGGTAAAATATCCTAAAACCGGATGAGTTAAAATTTTATCCAAACGTTCAGAGAAAGGTATGTCAATTTTAGTCTGAACTTGAGCACCAGAAGCGATTAAATTTGCCAGTGTGTATCTTTCAGAAGCCATGACAGCAAAAGAAGGCTCCTGATGAATTTTTTCAATCTCGTAGGCAAGCTGGTTTGCATAAGAAATGATCTCCGGGGATTCTTTTTTGATATTTTTTATTATTTCAGGATCATTTTCCAGTATCTTAATGGCCATCCATCGATTTGAATAGTTTAAAGAAGTTTTCTTAGAGCTTATCATTTCTGATAAACTTTCTATTCTTTTTTCTACTTCACCCCCATATTTAATAATTTCCGGGACCTTTTTTGGCTTTTCAGCTGCCTTTACTGCTTTTTCAATTAATTTTCTAAGACCTTCGCCCCTAACTGCAACAGTAAACACTACTGGAACTCCTAAAGCTTTTTCCAGCTTTTTTTCATCGATGATTATGCCCTTTTGCCGGGCAATATCCACCTGATTTATACACACCACCAGCGGAACTTCCATTTCCATTAACTGTAAAGTGAAAAAAAGGTTCCTTTCCAGAACAGATGCATCCAGAACATTTATAACCACATCTGGTTTTTCATGGGCAATGTACTCCCGGGACACTATCTCCTCCATAGAAAAGGTTGAGAAAGAATAAATACCTGGTAAATCAATTACATGGATTTTCTGACCCTGGAAATAAAGTTTTCCCTCGGCTTTTTCCACTGTTTTACCAGGCCAATTACCTACAATCTGATTAGAACCAGTAAGCTGGTTAAAAATAACACTCTTACCCACATTGGCATTTCCGGAAAGTGCTATGGTAAATTCGTCCTTAGATGAACTAAATGTTGGATCAAAGTCCCTTACTTTCTCTTTTTGAAATCCTAATTTAACCATGGACCAATGCTCCATCTTCATCTTTTGATTCACAATCAATTAATTCAACAAAGACATTTTTGGCAATATCTCTGCCCAGAGCAAGTTTGGATCCCCTGACTGATACTTCCACCGGTCCCTTAAAAGGGGCCAATTTAATTACACTGACCATAGCACCTATGGTTATACCCATATCCATCAATCTTCGAATTACTTTATAGTCTCCCCTTATGAATGATACCCGGCCTACTTCATTTTCACCCAGGCTGATAACTGAAATAAGGTTTTCATCACGTGAACCTACTTCTTCTACGTCTTCGTGTTTTCTCTCCAGACATTCTTCACATGAATCAAATTTAAAATCACAGGCAGGGATAGGGGCTTCATCAGGACACTGATCTGGCTGTTCCAGTAACTGACATAGAGCCCTTTCCGCATCATCAGATAAAGCATGTTCCATTTGACAGGCCTCAGAATGAATTTTATCTTTTTTGAGTTTTAATATATCATTTAAAAAGCGTTCCAGTAAACGATGTTTTCTGGTTACTTTACTGGCAACTTTAAGGCCTTTCTCTGTAAGTACTGCTCCTTTGTAAGGAGAATAGTGAACATATCCCCTTTTATCTAATTTTTTTAACATTTGAGTTACACTTCCAGGGGCAATATTAAGATTTTTTGATATATTAGAAGTAGTTACTGGCTTTTTCTCTTCCAGAGAAACTTTATAAATAACTTCCAGATACTCCTCAATGTTTTCACTTATAGATTCATTATCTGACATTAGGTTCACCTAAATTTTAATTATTTAATACTAAACCTTATAAATTTTTGCTGACCTAAAAATGAGAAAAAAGTTATTAAAATAATAATTTTGATCTTAAGTCATTATAACTCTAAATTAAGAAAATAAGATTTATAACCCCACATAATACTTTTATATGAAATATTGATTCTTGGTTTTTTTTGAAGGAATAGGAACTGATTAAAAATAGTAAAAGAATCTTAAAGTGAAGTTAAATAAAATATAAGAAAGTAAATCATTCCTTATTTGAATATTGATTGTTTCCCCCATATTAAACTATTCAAATATTAAAAAAAAAGAAATTGGAAATTATATGATTCTTAAAACATTTCCAACTTTTATCAGAAATTTTGAATTTTGGTATTTAACAATGCCTTCATGCATACACAAGGACAATAAATCACTTAGATCATATCCTGCTCTAAGATACTAAGTGTTGACTCCATCCTAAATTAAGGAATCATCTTAAACCATAAAATATTTGAAGTAAGATTTGATTTAGAGCTTATGAAATCTAGATTGATATTTAGAATAATCTAAGATCAAATCCTACCCCGGCTTATTCAGTCCAATTTTTCTAAGTTTTCATCCCCAGGCATGTGCACTTTTAGCATGAATTCATCGGTGTCATAGGGTATTTGGCCATCTAACCTTGATACAACGTATATGATGATGAAAGTCGCAGGGACGGTTATTATAGCCGGATTGCTAAGATTGTGCAAGCCTATAATGTTGGTGATAATTATAGTTGTGGAGGATATGATCCCCACAACTAGTCCGGCAAGGGCACCTTTTTCGGTAGTTCCCCGCCACCAAGTTCCCATAAGAAGTACTGGGAAGAAACTACTGGCTGCAATTGCAAATGCCAAACCAACTAAGAAGGCTACATTGTATCCTTGGGCTAAAATACCGACGATTATGGCTAATATCCCTACACCTAAGGTTGATAATTTCGCAACCTTAAGTTGCTTCTCCTCAGAGGCTTTAGGGTTAATGATATTGGTGTAAAGGTCGTGTGCAATCGCACCAGTAGTGGCAAGCATCAGACCTGCTACTGTGGAAAGAACTGCTGCAAATGCTGCGGCAACCACCACACCAAGGAAAGCCTCACCACCCAGATACTGAGCCAGTAGCGGTAGGGCGGTATTTAGGCCGCCATCATCACCAAGAAGTGCTCGGGCTCCGAAACCTGCAATAGGAGCCATCATATAAAATGTACCAATGATGAAGAGTGTACCCACGGTGGTCCACCTGGCGGATTTACCAGAAGGGTTGGTATAGTAGCGTATTAAGACGTGAGGTAGGCCTGCAGTACCTAGGACCAAACCAAGTATTAGTGAAAAACTGTTCTGGAAGTCTAACCAGTTTCCAGGTTGGGTGTAGCCACTGACCTGAGTCAGCAGGTTATCGTAGCTGAATCCAAATTGTTGTAGGGCTAAAGCTACGGTCACGAACATTGCTGTCCATAAGATTACACACTGGATGATCTGGTTATAGGTTGTAGCCTTCATCCCCCCCACCACCACATAAATGGTCATCAGGATACCGGCAACTACAACTCCGGTCATATAGTTCCAGCCCAATAGAACCCCTAATATGTCCCCCACCCCAACTAGTTGGGGTATTATATACAATACCGATATGAGAATAGTGCCTAACATGACCACTAATCGAAGTTTTTGGGAATGGAATCTCCCTGAAACGAAGTCTGCTATGGTGTAGGCTCCAAATCTACGTATTGGGCTTGCGAGAAAGAGCAATAATAATATCCATCCACCAAAAAAGCCCACCGAGTACCAGATACCATCGTATCCATACAACCACACTAATCCTGCTATACCCAGGAAAGTTGCGGCACTCATATAATCACCAGATAATGCCATTGCATTCTGAACGGCGCTGATACCCCTACCTGCTACGTAGAAATCTGCGGTGGTCCTGGTGAATCTCCTGGAGAATATGGTAACTGCTACACTGATACCCACTATCAACAATACCAGAATTATGGCCAAAGGATTATTAAGGATCATTTATGCTCCTCCTCATATTCCCTCTCCCTTTTATCGGTTTCTAAAGTGTAATACAAAGGTATTATCCAACCCATTATAAATATAAAGAGAGCGGTGTAGATCAAAGTTACGGTGAAGTTTCCAAATACAGGTTTTAACATGATATCAGATGCAAATTCATTTAAAACTGGCAGTATCAGTATTATGGTCAGGAATATTAGTCCTAATGATATACTCAATTTGAAGTTTTTGGCAATCAACTTTTCAATTTTATTTCTATCATCTTCATTATCACTATCTTTCATTTTAATCACCGGACTACCAGTACTGGAACATGTGCAGCTTTCATAACCATTTCAGCAACACTTCCTATGGTTATCCGTTTTAAACCTGTTCTTCCAGTAGTTCCCATAATAATCAAGTCCACACCATGCTTTTCAGCAATCCGGACTATATTTTTAGGTGCATTTCCACGTTTACATATGGTTTCTATCGGAACCCCACTTTTCTCAGCATACCATTCGGCTACCTTAAGTCCGGCCTTGGTGTGTTTGATGCCCTCATATTCTTCTTCTGACATTCTCTCCTGGGGAAGCAAAGCGAATTGTTCGTCCACGAAGATGGCTATCATTTCTGCATTAAACAGTTTAGCCATACCTACCGCGTATTTTGTGGCCAAAACAGATGGTTTTGAACCATCAGTGGCTAATAAGATTTTTTTAAAACCCAATATTACATCTTCTACATCGGCCTTGGACATTTTTTCTGCTTTTTTATCTATTGTATGGGATTCCATCCTTTCTCACTCCATTATATTGGTCTGAATTCTAATCTCTTCAATTTTTAAATAGGAATCTATTATCGGCATTTAAACTAATATATCCCATTAATCAAGCGGACAGTGCTATTTTCTTCAATATTTATACTATATGATTGAGAATTTTGGCACAGTAGATTTTTCTAGTGATGGGTTTGGATATGTGTCTTCCATAAGTTTTATAACTCCTAGAAGACAACATATCCTGGGTTTTTACAATGGTATGTTTAGATTCAAACTCTAATAAATTTTTCGGAAAAAAGAATTACAAATCGGAGATTTGTAAACTTGAAAATCAGAGTTTTCAAGATTC
>JAHRFX010000012.1 GCA_019084405.1 Methanobacterium sp. | reverse complement strand
GTCCAAAAGATACTATAAACTGTTCCTCTTTATAAAAATTTGATTATATATAGTGAATAAATACATATATAGTTATCATTTGAGTGATTAGAATGATGTTATCAGTAGTAATACCTGCATTGAATGAAGAAGGAATTGTTGGTAAAACAGTTAAATCGATTCCGGTAGATAAATTAAATGAAATCGGTTTAGATACCGAAATAATTGTAGTTAATAATGCTTCAACAGACAGAACTGCTGAAGAAGCTGAAGAAGCCGGAGCTAGAGTAATTTATGAAGAGAAAAGAGGCTATGGCAATGCGTATATTAGGGGATTGAGTGAAGCTAGAGGGGAAATTATATTAATGGGTGATGCTGATGGCACATATCCTCTGGAAAAAGCTCATGAGTTTATTAAACCTATTTTAGATGGTGAATGTGATTTTATAATGGGATCCAGATTTGAAGGTGAAATGGAGGATGGGGCAATGCCCGCTTTACATAGATATATTGGAAATCCCATGTTGTCTAAAATGCTAAATATCCTTTTTAAATCTAAAGTAAAAGATACTCATTGTGGTATGAGGGCTTTTAAAAAAGAGGCAATAGAAAAATTAGATCTTAAATCACCTGGGATGGAATTTGCTATTGAGATGGTAATTGAAGCATCTGAAAAAAATTTGAAAATTCAGCAAATACCCATTGATTATAGGGTAAGGGGCGGAGAAGCTAAGTTGAGTTCTTTTAAGGATGGTTGGAGACACGTCAGTTATATGCTTAATAGAAAATTTTTTAATAAAAAGGAATATTATCCTAATTCTAAATAAAAATTTGAAGTTATATGATTATTGATTTATTCTAACAGATACCTCCAAAATTAATACACCAGCGGAGTTATTATATGAAAATTTTACTTGTTCAAGAAACAGACTGGTTTGAAAAAGGCCCTCTGCAACAGCATCATTTAATGGAAAGGTTATCACTGAAAGGGCATGAAATTCGCGTAATTGATTATGAAATTATCTGGCAAACTCATGGAAAGAAAGAGTTGAAATCAAAAAGAGAAATATTTGAAAATGTTTCTAAAGTACATGATGGCGCAAATATAACAGTAATAAGACCACCGATTATCAAAATACCAACACTAGATTATATTTCTTTATTAATAACTAGAAGAAAAGAAATAGAAAAGCAAATTATCGAATTTAAACCAGATATTATTGTTGGTTTTCAAATATTAACGCCATATATTGGATTAAAGCTTGCTAAAAAACATAATATACCATTCATATATTATTGGACAGATGTTTATCATGCTCAAATTCCTCTTAAACTGTATCAGCCTTTAGGAAAAATGATTGAAAAAAAAATATTAAAGGAATCAGATGCAATAATCGTTATAAACGATGTTTTAAAAGATTTTGTAATGGATTTAGGGTCTGATCCTGAAAAAACATATGTAGAAAAAGCAGGAATTGATTTTAATCGTTTTGATTCGAAAATTACTGGTGAATCGGTACGGAAAAAATATGGAATCCAGAAGGAGGATAATGTTCTTTTATTTGTAGGATGGTTATACAACTTTTCGGGTTTACAAGAAGTTGTTAGGGAAGTTTGTAAACTTAAAGATAAGTATACTAACATTAAATTTATGATAGTAGGAGAAGGAGATGCCCTTAAAGAACTCAAAGCCATTGTAAATAGATATGATATCCATGAAAATGTTATTTTAACTGGAAAACAGCCTTACGAAAGTATCCCTCAATTTATAGCGGCTGCAGATATTTGTTTACTTCCTTCTCACAATAATGATATAATGAAAGATATAGTTCCTATTAAGTTTTATGAGTATATGGCCATGGGTAAGCCAGTAATTTCTACTAAATTGCCAGGTGTAATTAGAGAATTTGGAGATAATGGAATTATTTACGCAGATACTCCTAAAGACGTGTTAAAAACTGCTATTCAGTTATTAAAGAATAATAGAATAAAAATTGAAGGAAAAAAAGCTGAAAAGTTTGTTTCAAAAAATGATTGGGAACAAATTGTTTATCATTTCGAAAATTTGATTAATAGGTGATTAAATGAAAAAATTAAAAGTAGCAATTATAGGTTGTGGGTTAATAGCCCAAGAAAGACACATACCTGCATTTAATAAAATTGAAAATGTTGATTTAATTGCAGCCTGTGACATTAATGAAAATTTAGCCAGAGAAGTAGCGAGCAAATATAAAATACCTAAAGTTTATTCAAATACATCTGAAATGTTTAAAAATGAGGATCTAGACTTAGTAGATATATGTGTACCTCCCCAAATTCATGCTGCTGTAGGTATAGAAGCCATGAATAATTCTTGTCATATCATCATGGAAAAACCTATGGCATTAAATGTTTCAGACTGTGATCAAATGATTGAATCTGCTGCAAAAAACAATGTAGAGATATGTGTAATACATAACAAAAATTTCCATAAACCATTTATTAAAGCAAAAAAACTTGTAAAAGAAGGCCATATCGGTGAGTTTGTTGGTATGAGGATTTTTCTTTCTACTCCTCATTGGGATATGATAGATTTGGAAGATCACTGGTATCATAAGTTACCAGGAGGAGTTATTGGTGAAACCGGGCCACATATGGCGTATATGTCATCTGAATTTATTAAAAATATTAACGAAGTAGAAGTTTTAGCTGAAAACCACCTTAAACATCCATGGGCACCTAATGATGATTTTAGGATAGAGTTAAAAGGCGATAATGCTATAAGTTCAGTAATTTTAGCTTACACCCCTAATTACTGGATATGTGATATTGATATTATTGGTACAGATGCTATGTTACGTTTAGATCTTAATGGAATGATTTTAACCAAACATAGTTTAAAGGAGCTTAAATATGGTCCTTTTGTGAAATATTATTTAGGAAATATTTTGCAAGTAGCGGGAGGTATGTTAAAAAATGTGCTAGGGGATAAAAAAATAGGGACAGATTTAGTCATAGAAGAATTCGTGGATAGTATTTTTAATAATGGTAAAGCGCCTGTAACTGGAGAAGAAGGAAGAGAAGCTGTAAGGATAATGCAAATGGTTGTTGAAGAATATAATAAAAAATATAAGTTATAACACCTATTTTGGTGACCTAATGGATAATAATAACTCCGGATCTAAGAAAAATATTATAATTATAAAATCTAACCCTAAAGATTTTGATCCCAGACTATCTAAAGAAATATATGCCTTGATTGAAGGTGGTTTTGCTGTAACATTATTATGTTGGGATAGGAGTGGTAAGAAAGAAATTAATGAGGAAAATAGTTCAAATTATCGCGAAATTAAATTAAAATTTAAAGCACCTTATGGTCCAAAAATGATTCCATTCATTCCAATTTGGTGGATATTCGTTTTAGGATATCTTTTAAATATTAAAACCGATTATATTCATGTTATCAATATTAATTGTATAATTCCTGCATATTTTGCAAGTAAAATAAGAAATAAAAAATTTATTTATGAAATGTATGATACTCATGAGAATAGGATTAAATTTATTCCTAAAATTATTAGAAATTTGATAATTAGGTTTAATAAATTTTTTATGAATGCTGCTGATGCAATAATTATCGTTGATGAATCAAGAATTGATGAACTAAAAGGTATACCAAATAATAATGTTGTTGTAATCTATAACTCACCTCCAGACATATTAGATAATTATAAAGATAATAAAAAGCCAAACAAGTTATTCACTATCTTTTTCGCCGGAGGTTTAGAAAAATATAAATCATTAGAGGCTGTTATTCAAATAGTGAAAAAAATTGAAGGAACTAAATTAGTTATCGCAGGTTTTGGAAGCCTTTCTAATGAAATAAAAATGGAATATGATAAAAATCCTGCTAAAATAGAATTTATTGGTAAAATAAATTATGACGAAGTTCTAAAAAGAAGCATTTCAGCTGATTTATTATTTTCTTTATACAATAGTAAAGTTCCATCTTTTAAATTTGCCAGTTCAAATAAGCTTTTTGAAGCCATGATGTGTAAAAAGCCTATCTTAATAAGCAAAGGAACTTCTATGGTTAATATTGTTAAAGAGCATGAATGTGGAATTATTGTCGATTGTGAAAATATTAATGAAATTCAAGAAGCTATAGTATATCTAAAAGATAATCCTGAAAAAAGATATGTATATGGTGAGAATGGTAGAAAAGCTTATGATAATTTTTTTAGTTGGGATATGATGACAAAAAAATTAATATCGCTTTATAATAATTTAGAAAAATAAAGAGGATGGTTATGGAACTTAATATTTCTAATTCAAACCTGAAAATATTTATAATATGTATGCAGATATCAATATTAGGTATAGTAGGATTAGAATATATAGGAATTCAGATTTCAGTATTAAGAGAGATTATAGGAGTTATTTATTTAATATTTATACCAGGATTACTTCTTTTTAAAATAATCGGAATTCAGAATGTTAATAATGTTGAAAAATTATTGTATATTATTGGATTGAGTATTTCTACTATTATTTTTATTGGATATCTAATGAACTTAATTTATCCATTATTTGGAATTTCCAATCCAATTGCATTCCAATATATATTATTAACAATGACTATATTGGTAATGATTTTATTTTCGTATGCATATCTCATTAAAATGCAATTTGGATTTAATTTTAATATTAAAAATTTTTCTCTTCATCCATTTTTATTTTTGAGCCTCTTACCTTTGTTATCCATTATAGGAACTTATTATATGAATATTTATGAGAATAATATTTTTTTAATTATTTTAATTATTCTAATTTCATTGACATCACTTTTAATAGGTTTTGGAATTTTTATAAAAAAAGAATATTATCCTCTAGCAATATACGCTATTTCAATTTCTTTAATATTGCATACTTCCCTAATTTCAATGTATTTATGGGGTTGGGATGTTCAGTATGAGTATTTCTTTTCAAATTTAGTTTCACAAAATGGATTTTGGGGTTCCAGCTTATCAAACATGTATAACCAAACATTAAGTTTAGGGATATTAGCTCCTATTTTTTCCGTTATTTGTAATTTAGGCATCATATGGGTATTTAAAATAATTTTTCCAATGATCTTCGCTTTAGTCCCTTTAGGATTATATGTAGCTTTTAAAAAACAATTTAATCATAAAATATCTTTTTTTGCTTGTTTAATTTTCACATCTTTTTTTGTTTTCTTTGTAGAAATTTTGCAAGTATTAAGACAACAAATAGCAGAATTTTTTTTGATGTTGTTAATATTATTATTATTTAATTCTAAAATAGACACCACAAAAAAATCATTATTGTTCCTAATTTTTAGTGGATCTCTAGTTGTATCCCATTATGGATTAGCATATATCTATATGCTAATTCTAGTCATTACAATAATAATCGTAGCAATTATGAAATTAATGCAAACTAAAAATTTTAATCGATTTGGCATAAAGCAAAAAATAAGTATAATTGATTTAAAAAAATCTCCAATCTCTCTAAATTATGTTATATTCTTTATTGTAATTTGTATAGCGTGGTATATGAGTTTTTCAAGATATAATGCCTTTGAACATTTAATTCTTATAGGTCGAAATATTTTCACAAATATTCTAGATATCATGAATGTAAATTCAGCCCAAGGTATGGCTGTAGTTACACAAAGCCAATCTATGACTAGAAATATTTTAAAATATCTAAACCTATCTGTACAATTTTTTATTGGTATTGGAATTTTAAGTAGTATTATCAATATAAAAAAGAAGAAGAAAAAGGATGATATACTAAAAAATGGATATCTAATTATGTCAATTGCATGTTTTACAATAGCATTCTTCGGAGTTATTTTACCGTATTTTGGAAGTGCACTAAATGTTTCAAGATTATACCAAATAACATTATTGTTTTTGGCACCCTTTTCTGTACTGGGGTTTATGATTATTTTTAACACCATACAGAAGATAATCCCCTCTCTTTATAAAATAAACGAGTTTTCAATAAAAGCTATTTCAATTTTCTGCATAATCTTTTTACTATTCAATACAGGATTAATGACAGAAATGTTTAATGAAGATCCATTTTCAATTTCCTTAAATGCTAATTTAGATAATCCTTTATTTAACAAAATGGAAGTATATGGTGCTAGATGGATAAATACTAATAAAAATACTTCTTCAAATATTTATGCAGACGAATATAGATATATCTTATTTCTGGGAATAAACTATTCAAAAATTAAACGAATTAATCATTATAATACGGATTCCTATTTATTCTTAGGAACAAAAAACATTTTAAACGAGAAATTTGTAATTAAAAATATAGAAGGTGTTAGTAGAGATATTCTATTTTTATTTAACAAATAATTATTTGTACTTATTAATTTAATATCTCTACTAACACCTTCTATATTTTTAATTACAAATTTCTCGTTTAAAATGTTTTTTGTTCCTAAGAATAGAATATATGACTCTAATGGTTCTCAAATATATTCCAGTTAGATAAAAATATGTCTAATCCTCAAAAAATCCATACATCAACCCTTTTATAGAATAAAAAAATGCTTTATAATCCCTGTTATGAATAATATAAGACCCACTAATAAACCAAAACCTAAAAATCAATAGATATATGCTAAAAATAAGGAAATGAATATTCTGCGCATGTTCCTTCATAAACCAGATCATGTTCCGTATCATATAAAATTCATATACCCCTCTAGATTTGTTTGTTGTAGCTGATACTTTATGCCATATTTTAGCATTTGGAACATGAATAATTCTATAACCCAATTTCTGAGTTCTAATACACCATTCTGTTTCCTCCCAATATAAAAAATATTTTGAATTTAAAAATCCTATTTTTTTAAATAATTCACTTTTAGCCAGTAAACAGCATCCTGATACTGCATCTACATCATTTATATTATTTGATTCATCTTTGAATATTTTATTACGTTTCAAAGAAATTGCAATTCCTTTTTTCCATGATATTTTGACTCCTGCAGACTGTATTCTGTTTTTATCATTATAATAGAAAATTGTAGGGCCTAAAATACCAACATTATTTTCATTTTCTTCAATATCCACCAATTCAGATAAAAAATTTCTATCGACGATAGTATCATTGTTTAATAAAAGAACATAATCAGTATTTAGATAACTTAAGGCAAATCTAATTCCAATATTATTACCTTCAGCAAAGCCATAATTTTGATCATTTTTTATAAGAATTAATTTTTTGAATTTACCATTGATTTTGCTGAAAAGTTCAGATTCTTTTTTAGTTATTTCAACTATTTTTATCGGTTTATTAGTTGCATCATATTCAAAAAAATCAGAACTAACTTTAATTTTGCCTGTACAATATTCTTTTATTTTTTCTATTGAATCATCTTCAGAACCATTATCTACCACGATAACATTATAATTTGGATAATCTATTTGATAAAGTGATTCCAGGCATTCTATGGTATCTTCCCAACCATTCCAATTAAGGATTATTATAGAAACATTAGGTTTCATTATTCAACTCCAGTATGAAAATTGCTTGATCCCCTAATCTTTTATTATTTAATTCTTGTGATCGGAGTTTAAATTTTTTGATATCAAAATGGGTAAAGATGCTTTTTTCAGGATTAACTGCATATGAATTTTCAGATTCTAACGGTATGTCCTTTTTGTATTGTTCACTTCCCCAAAATTGAAATTCAGTTGAATCAAAAAAAGTTTTTTTGATTTTAAAACCTGCCTTTTTAGCTAAAATTTTAAACCCTTCCATAGTATAAATAAAAAAATGTCTTGGTGCATCTATTTGAACCCAGTTAATTCCATATTTGTTCCATATGTATTCGGTTTTAACTGGGATTCTTATTATGCATTTTCCATTTTTAGATAAGATTTTTTTAACTTTATTTAATGTTTCTATCGGATCTTCAAGGTGTTCAAATGAATGGCTGAAAATGATAAAATCAAATTTTTGATTATCTGAAACTTGATGTATGCTTTTTTTAAGTATTTTTAATTTTTTTAAATTTATTTCTTTTTCTAAAAATGGATCAATACCCATTAGTTCATTAAAACCTGCATCTTTTAAGCTTAGAAGTAATGCACCGGTCCCACAACCAACATCTAATACTTTAGAATTAATATCTATTCCTAAGTCTCCTAAAATAGATAAAAAATCATTAGGATATTTAATATTAACTAATTTTCCTAATAAACTATTTTCAAATAAACAATGTTCATTTCTTTTTTTAATAATTTTTTTTTTAAATGAATTGGAAATAGTGAATCTGAATGAATAATATTTTTTATTTTGATAAAATTTAGTCATTTCTCTAGGGATTTCTTTAATTTGCAGGCAGCCACATTTTTAACATTCAATATAATCGAATATTTCTCTAGTTCCAAACATCATCTCTCTTATTTGAATGGTTTTATTTTCCTTTGTATTATTACATATTTTACATTTAAATTTAATTCCCCCTTTTAAATAAGAGAGATGATGTTTGGAACTAGAGAAATATTCGATTATATTGAATGTTCAAAATGTGGCTGCCTGCAAATTAAAGAAATCCCTAGAGAAATGACTAAATTTTATCAAAATAAAAAATATTATTCATTCAGATTCACTATTTCCAATTC
>JAHRFX010000085.1 GCA_019084405.1 Methanobacterium sp. | reverse complement strand
TCTTGATTTTTATTTCTTTTTTCATGATTTATATGCTTTTTGAAAAACGATGAACTTTTTATTATGAGTTTTCCAGCGATTTTATATTATTTCACCCTCAATATCATTATCCTAAAAAATAAGACTCATAAAATCAATCACTAGAAAAATCTACTGTGCCAATATGATGAAGGTCAGAGATTATATAATTTTTGCTTTAATTCCACTTAATTTATTAATCTGAGTTAAAGGAGTGTAGTTTTTTATTGATTACCACTGTGGCTAAAAAATTAGCCCCTTAATTTCATACGGGTCCCTAAACGGGACATGGTTTTGGGAAAATCTGGAAAGGAAACATCATATACCCCTGCATTTTCAATTGTTATTCCTACTTTGAGTCCCACTAAACTTAAAGCCATAACCAGGCGATGGTCCCCATGAGATTTAACCACCCCTGGATTAACTCCGCCTTTAATAACCATACCATCTTTTTTCTCCTGGACTTCCACTCCCAATTTGGATAATTCTTGTGTACAGGTACTTATACGATCTGTTTCCTTTAATCGGGCATGTTCAACCCCACTAATAGTTGTTATTCCCTTAGCCACAGCCCCCAGTGCAGCAACAGTAGGTAAAAGATCAGGGGCATGATTAAGGTTAACATCAATGCCCTGGAGTTCACCACTGCCTTCTACCTTCACTTCATCTTTTCTGGTCCGGATAGCCGCCCCCATTTCCTGGACTATATCCAGTATCAATTTATCGCCCTGTTTAGACTCTTTAAACAAATTTTGAATGGTTAAATCACCTTCTAAAATAGATGCAGCAGCTATAAGATAAGAAGCAGAGGAGTAGTCCCCTTCTACGGTATAATCTGTGCCTTGATAGGTCTGGGGATCCACCTGGAAGTAGCTATCTTTTTCATCGTATTCCACTTTAACCCCAAATTTATCCATTACATCCAGAGTCATATCCACATAGGGCCGGGATATGAAATCACCTTCGACTTTAAGTGCCAGTCCCTCCCGGGATAGGGCCCCGGCAATGAGTAGTGATGAAATAAATTGAGAGCTAACATTTCCCCTGATGGAAGTTGAACCGCCTTTAAAACCTCCCCCCACTACAATTGGTGGTTTTCCATTACTCCTGGTGGAATAAGCATCCACTCCCAAGCCTTGCAGGGCATCTAAAAGATCCTGCATGGGCCTGTTTCTCAAAGAATCATCCCCGGTGAAAACCGTGTAATTCGGTGCTAAGGCAGCAACAGATGTCATCATACGTAGGGTGGTACCTGAATTTTTAACATCCAGCACATCAGAAGGGGTTTTTAAGTTTCCAGAACTACCCTCCACCAGCCAGTGTTCACCATGTTCCCTTATAGAACACCCCATTAAACGGCAGGATTCCAGAGATGCCACAGTATCCTCTGATTTTAAAGGATATTTTAATAAGGAATTTCCTGTTGCTAATGCAGATATGATAATGGCACGATGAGTATAGCTTTTGGAAGGTGGTGCCTTAATTTCCCCTGCTATATTTTGAGATTTTTCAACTATAAGCTTCATGGAATCACCTGAATCGAATTTTTATGATTTTAAAGTACCTATATCGGGCAAGATAGGGATTTTAATAAGCCCGCTAAAAGATTTGAATATTATTAAACCATTATTTCAATCACGATATCATGGTTGAGGTGTAAGATATCCACCTTCTCCCCACTTTTACCTACTGCTTCTTTTTTCATGGAAATGTATTCTTCATTAATTTCATGACCTTCAATGGTTATTTTGCCCTCTTTTTCCAGAGTCAATAATATATCCTGCGGGTCCTGAGACTGTATATAAGATAAAATTTTAGGAGCATCGCCTTTGAATTCAGGCCCGATTTTATTCATTAAGGGGGTGATTTCAACCACTTTTTCCTGAATATCCAATTTGCCACTATCCAGATTCAAGTTTGAAATACGTATGGTCCCTTTAATATCATCTATGAGTGGTTTTATAGTGGAAACCATAGCCGAAGAAGAGGTGTAAATATTGGTTTCTTTTATGGTGGCATTCAAAGGCATTCCTTTAGATGATTTAAATCTTCTTAACTCTCCAATTATTTCCACCCCTAAATCTCCAGTATCTTCCACCAGGGAATCGATTAGATCTACATTTACTACTGGCCATTCCATCTGATGGATGCTTTTATCAGATCTAAGGTGTTGATATACTTCATCAGAAAAATGAGGAGTTATTGGTGCTAATAATTTTAGGGAAGTTTCAATCACTGTTTTTAAAGTATACTGGGCGGCTTCTTTGGATTTTAGATCATTATCATCATTGTAAAGCCTGTATTTAACTGCCTCTATATACTCATCGCAGAAATCATGCCATATGAAGCGTTGAATAGGGTTAATTATCTGGGCAAAATTGTACTGTACCATGGAAGAGCTTACGTCTTCTACCAGTCTATTCAATTTGGAAAGAATCCAGCGATCCATGGGTTTTAAATTAGCGCTGTCCATATCTGGAGTTTTGAATTCAAAAATATGCATGCTTATAAAGCGGAAGGCGTTCCAGAATTTTCTTAAGAATTTGTAACCATATTTAACATCTTTCCAGGCAAAGGGAACATCTGAGCCAGGCACACTATTGGAAGCCCAGAGCCGAAGCGCATCTGCACCGTAATCTTCCAGTACTGATTCTGGTGATATGACATTACCCCTGGATTTACTCATTTTATGTCCATCTTCCCCAAAGACCATTCCATTTATGACTATTTGATGGAATGGTTCCATACCGGTAAGGGCTTTACTCCGGAGGGTGGTATAAAAAGCCCATGTACGAATAATATCGTGACCCTGGGGGCGTAAATCTGCCGGAAAATAATTTTTGAATTGTTCATCTGGCCAGCCAGCTATTACCAGAGGGGATATGGAACTGTCCATCCAGGTATCAAGAACATCCTCTTCTGCCTGGAATGTGCTTCCTCCACACTGGCATTTCCAGGGAGGGTTTACCTGGGTGGGGTCCACCGGTATCATTTCAGGAGTAGCCACATGGACTTCACTACAATCGGTACAGTACCATACTGGGATGGGTGTGGCAAATATCCTTTGACGGGATATGCACCAGTCCCAATCCATGGATCCAGTCCAGTTAAGTAATCTGGTTTTCATATGTTCGGGTATCCAAGCCATGGCATCTGCTGCTTCTTCCACCTGATGAACCAGTTTTTTTACTGCTACAAACCATTGTTTTTTAACCAGGATTTCAATTGGTGATTTGCATCTCCAGCACTGACCTACGTTCTGCTCCACCTTTTCCTTTTTAATGAGACATCCCTGTTTTTCCAGGTCTTTTACTGTTTTTTCCTTGCATTGAGAAAGAGTTAATCCCTCATATTTCCCCGCAGCAGAAGTCATAATACCCTGTTCATCAATGGCTTCAATGATGTTCAGACCATATCTATTAACCCATGAAACATCAGTTTTATCCCCAAAAGTACAGATCATAACTGCACCAGTACCAAATTCTGGATCAACTTCGCTATCAGCGATTATCTCAACTTTCTGTCCAAAAATCGGGACCTGGACCTTTTTACCTTTTAATTCCAGATATCGATCATCTTCAGGATGTACTACCACTGCTACACAAGCAGATAGAAGTTCAGGACGGGTGGTGGCAATCATAACCCCTTTATCTGCCTCTTCTGAAGGAAATTCAAGAAAATTTAAGAAGGTTTCATTTTCATTATATTCCACTTCCGCAAAGGCAATAGCAGTTTCACATCGAGGACACCAGTTTACTGGATGTATCCCCTGATAGATTAACCCCTGCTCCTTCATCTTTAAAAAAGAAAGCTGGGTCTTTTTCATGTATTCCGGGGTCATGGTGATGTATTCCCGGTTCCAGTCCTGGGAAAAACCCATGCTCTGCATCTGACTTTTCATGGTGGCGATGTTATCACTGGTCAGGTCAATACACATCTTTCTAAAATCTTCCCGGGAAACATCATTTTTCTTAATGGAATGGGTTTCTTCAACTTTAACCTCGGTGGGAAGACCATGACAATCCCATCCCTGGGGAAACAAAACATCAAACCCATTCATACGCTTGTAACGGGCAATTATATCCATGAATACCCAGTTAAGTACGTGACCAATATGTATAGATCCAGTAGGATAAGGAGGAGGAGTATCAATTATATAACGAGGTCGGGTACCATCACCAATAAAATGGTAAAGTTGATTTTCCTGCCATTTTTCCTGCCAAATTGATTCTTTTTTATGATCATAATCTTTTGGAATGTTATCTGCTGTCATATGTCTCTCCTGTTATGTTTTAGGTAATGTTTATTTTGAATAATTATCTCATCAAGGGATTTTGAACCAGGGTCTAACTTTACAGGTAAAATTTAGAAACCTGATTTGATTTAAAGCAGTAACGATTTATAACCTATTTTATATACATTAGTCTAAATTTAATACTCTGGAATTTTTTAGAAACACAATATTTCCAAAGCCTGTTTTTTAGCTCATCCAGCAATTAAAATAATATATAGGTTTTATTAAGGAAGTGATATATGTACTTGTATAAAAGTCCATATTAATAATAATGGATAATGCCCTCTACCCGGATATTAATATCCGGATTATTAAGGGAATAAAATATTATTAAAAAAATTAAGCTAATAATTATGACCTGGTGAAATATAATGGAAATGATGTGGTTTTATATAGCTGTGGTTCTGGCCATAAGTGATGAAGTCCATACCAGAGTAATGTGGAATGTGTTTTTTGATTTCTATGTCCTCCTGGCAGGCCTCATACAAAAAACAGTTTCTTCAAACATTGGTTTATGGCTAATACACGAATTTTTGGAATCAATTTTCCATTTTATTGTATTATCTGTGGTATTTTTATCACTGGAAATAGGCTTTTTAGGGGCCTTGATTCATATGCTGGTTGATATATACCATGAAATTTCCGGAGTAAATAAAAGCCATATTTATCACCGGGCTTTACATTTTACAGTTGAATCAATATTCTTTATAATGATTTTAGGATTATAAAAAATTTTTTTAAGATTTAAAAATATGGAGATGAATAATGCCAGTTATAACCTTTGGATATCAGGACCTGCAGGACTCAGGCGTAGATATAGATCCTGAAAAGCTCATTGAAATTCTTCCAATGATAGGGAGTGATATTGAAGACTTTGATGAAGAAACTGTTAAGGTAGAATTCTTTCCTAATAGACCAGATCAGTTATCAGTAGAAGGTGTTGCTCGTACTTTAAAAGGTTTTTTAGGGATTGAAAAGGGTTTACCGGCCTATTCTATCAAAAAAACATCTATGAAGGTATATGTAGATGAAAATTTAGCCAAAATCCGTCCCTATATCAGTTTTGCCATTGTGGAAAATATAAAAATGGATGAAAAAAAGTTAAAACAAATTATGGAGTTCCAGGAAGACCTGCACTGGGTAATTGGCAGGGACCGTAAAAAAGTAGCAATAGGGATACACAATCTGGATGTGATTGAAGCACCTTTCTATTATAAAGCCATAGATCCAGATTCCATAACATTTACACCCCTGGATTCTATTAATGAAATGACACCCCGGGAAATTCTGCAGGAACATGAAAAAGGGGTTAAGTACGCTTCTTTGATTAATGGATTTGAAAAATATCCTCTGATAATGGATAAGAACCATCAGGTTCTCTCCCTGCCCCCCATTATTAATGGGGAATTAACCAAACTCACTACCCATACCCGGAATGTTTTAATCGATGTTACTGGAACTGATTTAAAGGCAGTTAACCAGGCACTGAATATAATTGTAACTTCACTGGGAGAAACAGGAGGTAATATTAAAAGTTTGGAGGTAGTTTATCCAGATAAAACCATGGTTACGCCGGATCTTGAACCAAAAGAAAAGGTAGTGCATCTAAAAAAAGCCCAGGAGATTACGGGACTGGATTTAAATCTGCAGGATATGGAAGAGTTACTGGGTCGATCCCGGATGGATACTGAGATAATTTCACCGGAAAAATTAAAGGTCATTATTCCCGCTTACCGGGTGGATATATTGCATGAAGTAGACCTGATTGAAAACATCGCCGTTAGTTATTGTTTTAACAATATAGAATCTTATTTACCAGGTATAGCAACTATTGCCCGGGAAAATCAGTGGTATAAAGTAGATAACCTCCTGAGGGATATAATGGTTGGCCTGGGTTATCAGGAAGTAATGAGTCTCATGCTCACTAATGAAAAAAGACATTACCACTATATGAAACAGGAAGAGGACGGAAGGGTGGAAGTCGCTCAGCCCATATCCATGGATAGGACCATGATACGTAAGAGTCTCCTTAATGGTTTAATGGAATTTTTAGAGGATAATAAACATGAAGACCTGCCTCAAAAAATATTTGAAGTGGGAGATGTGATATACCTTGATCCAGACCAGGAAACACAAACTAAGGTTCTTAAGAAAATAGCAGCTGTGGTTACCCATTCCCATGCAAATTTTACTGAAATAAAATCCACAGTAGCGGTTTTTTTGGAAAGTTTAGGATATGAAATGGAAATAGAACCACTGGATAATCCTTCATTTATTAAGGGACGTTGTGCAGGAGTAAAAGCTATTTTGGATGAATCCACCCAGATAAGTGGATTTTTTGGAGAATTAGGCCCGGAAGTAATAATCAATTTCCAGCTGGAATATCCTGTGGTGGGTTTTGAATTAGTATTTGATAATTAGAGTTAATACTCTAATTCTTATTTTTTAAGTTATTTTCTTATTTTTAAGTTATTTTATTAAACTCCATGAATATTTTATTTTTTATCACAGAGGACATTTAAATTTTAATTAAAGTTTCTAGTCCCCCATAATAGTTATTTTTATTTTACGGGCCCGTGGGCCATCCAACTCTACAAAAAATAAACTCTGCCAGGTACCCAGATCCAGTTTAACATTTTCAAATGGTAGGGATTGGCTGCTTCCCAGTAATATAGCCCTAACATGAGCATCAGCATTGTTATCAATGGTATTATGACCATATCCTTCGTTTTCCGGGACCAGTGCTTCCAGGGTATCTTCCAGGTCCTGGAGTAAATTGGTCTCATGTTCATTGATTATGATGGCTGAAGTGGAGTGTCTGGAAAAAATATTGATAATTCCATGGCTTAGTGATACTGTCTTTAATATTTTTTCTACATCTTCAGTAATATCTACCATTTCCACTCTTTTAGATGTATTTATATCTAAACTTTTACTAAATACTTGCATAAGATAAGTCCCCCTGATGATTTTAACCATAGTAATCTTGAATAAGATTTTCATATGGTTAGTTAGACAAATTATCTGTTATTTTGAAATTTTATATTTTATGCAAAATCAAAAAAAAAAGGATGCAAAATAATATTTCAAGTACTTAATGCTACAGACGAGTCCCCACTGGCCATAATAAAAAATCATTAAATATCCTCAACTTTGATTAACTACCACTCCCATATTAGGTAACAGGTATATCCCCAGGAGGATATTGATAATGATGAATCTTATTGATAAATTTAAAAAACAAAGCTCAGGGGTAATATTTACCATTACTTTTGCCAAATTTTTATTTGGAATAGGTCTAGGTGTATTGCTGGTGGCTTACCTGCCAGTTTATAACTGGGAATTTTATGGGTGGCTGATAATCATATTATCTGTGCTATTGCATATTCCCGGGGTTTATAACCTTTTAATTAAAAAATAGGTTCATCCAGGTAATTTAATAATAAAAAATTTACATGCGTCCGGTTAAGATCCTGGCGGGTTGAAAAAATGCGATTGTTGCTACCTGTTTTTATAATCCTGTTGTTGTTAATGTTCATTCTACCATTTTACAGTTTCAATGGTTATTCCATACTAACTCACACCACCCAGCCATTTAGGAGCACAAAATGCCCCTAATGCAGGGATTATGAATATGACCTTTATTATTTTGGGCCTGGCCTGTGTAGGAGAAGCACTATTACACTTAAAAAAATATCCTCTGCACCGTATCTTATTAATTATTTTTGGGGTGGGGCTTTTTATGGTGGGAATTTTTCAGCACGCTCCGGTGATGGATAATAGCAGCTACAGTGTTGTGGAACATAACCTGCATTCCCTATTTGCCAGTCTGGTGGGAGTATCCTTCACCTTATTTGCGTTTTCTGCGGTTTTTATTGAAGAAAATAATTTGAAAAAAATTATAGCATTGCTGGTGGCCATGATGGCCATTATTTTATCCCTGCTCATGTTCAGGGTGGTTGATTATATGGGAATTTGGCAAAGAATAATGTTCATAATAGCATTTAGCTGGTTAATCTTCTTTTTGGAAGGCATCAGAATGAATAATAACCGGACTATTAAATCACAGGAAGTTTGAAAATGCTAAAATGGGTAATCCTCTATGGTTTTCTGGCTTCTCTTGTTTTTATTTTAACCTCATGGCAGGTTATAAAATCAGGAAAACAAGAGAGAAAGTTTTTTAGATTGATGATCATACTTACAGGCATATTTTTTTTTGGGAGGTATGGTCCTGGTACTCCCTTTTATTCCCCAACCCCGGATTGAAAATATTTTTTTACAGTACCTGCTGGGTATTCCTCTGGCAGTTGCCAGTATGATTTTAAGAATTTATCCCCTGCTCTATTTTAAAAAAAAAAGTACCCGTTCTGATCTGGTAAAGCCAGGTAAGCTGGTAACCGACGGACCTTATAATATTATACGACATCCCCAGTATGTAGCAGGTGTTATTTTTATAATTGGCTGGTTTTTGATTTGGGGCGGAATATACAGTTTTTATCTTATTCCTGTCATTGCCATAACCATATTCCTGCAGGCACTTATTGAAGAAAAATATATCCTGGAAAGAAAATTTGGTATAGAATATCAGGAATACAAAAAAGGGTAGGTATGTTTTTACCTAAAATAAGAAAATAGGTCAAAGTTAATTATATTTGCTAAATTAATCCCCGGCGGGAAATATTATTGGGAACTGGAAAACCGGGAAGTTAAATTATAGAGCTTGCTTTTATCCTGATAAAAGGCCTTATGGGGGCAAACCTCCATACAGCACAGACAGTTAATACATTCACTGTAATTGAATTCCGGTACCAGCACCCCCGGGCGCATGGCCTGTACCGGACAGCTATCCACACAAATATTGCAATTTTTACACTTATCTGATTTAATGGACGGGCGGGCCCACCAGAATTTCATTATGGCCCGGGCCAGAGAGGAAGGAATCATCTCCACCGAGTAGGCAATATGGGAAGGCCAGTTAAAGTCATCCACCAGGGGAGGATTCCATCCCAGAATATCCATATTTTCCAGTTTTCCTTCTCCTAAACCCTGTTTTGTGGCAATACGAGTGGAAGGAATTTTATGAGCAGGCATTTTTAACAGGTAACAGATATAAGTATCCAGAGCCACGCCATCGGTACTGGCCAGAATCATGCCCAGTTTACGGGGATCTCCCCCAGATGGTCCGGGGCCCTCCATTCCCCACACCCCATCCACCAGGTTAAGGGTAGGTTTGGTTAGAGCATATATATCCACCACACTTTCTGCAAATTCTGAGGGTTTAGGGTTTTTCCTATGAATATCTGCTTTAGTAAATCCCGGTACGGTCCCATACATATTCTTAATAGCACAGGTAAAAAGAGTCAGGCTATGAGTTTTTATTTTAGGAAGGTTGATAATTGCATCTGCATCTAAAACGGCCCGGGAAATAGGATATTTTTTTCCAGATCGTTTACAGATATATGAACCAGCCGATTCAAAATTTACCAGTTCAATCCCTAATTTTTTACTAATATCCCTATATCCCGTGGATTTCCAGAATTTTTCTATATCCTGAAAGGAACCACCAGGACAATCCCCTAGAATAGGGGTGGCTTCCTCATCCAGCACCATCCTGGCCAGGGATTCCACCAGATTAGGATGGGTGGTTACCTGCTCATCAGGTCGAGCAGCCAGGAGCATGTTGGGTTTTAATAAGACCGTGTCTTTTTTATTTATAAAAGATTTTAATCCACCTAACTGATTTAAACATTTATTTAAGGCTTCTTGAAGCTCTTTTGAATCGTAAGAATTACATTTTGCTATTGAAATTGTTGTTTTTTCCATGGGATTACCTTAAGATATGATAGTGACTTGAGTTGTTTTTATAGTTACTAATTAATCTATTTAATTAATTTTTAGTAAAATTTTTTTACAGGTTTAACACCAAAACAATGAAATTAGAGAAGTTAAAAGTGTTAAAATCAATTAATAAATATGGAAAGATAGATATAATAAAAGAATTTGTCAGGAGGTTGCTCATGAAAAAGTATATGAGTGTGGTTCTCATCTTATGTGCTGTGATAATTGTTGGTGGTTGCACAGGATTGGGAGGTGTAGGTTCCGGGAATGTGATTAATGAAACCCGAAACGTTAATGGATTTTCAGAAGTTTCTTTAAGTGGAATAGGAACCTTGATAATTACTCAAGGAAATGAAGAGTCCCTTATAATAGAAGCCGATGATAATGTATTGCCTTTTATAAAAACCAAGGTTAATAACAATAAACTGGAGATTAGCTACGATACCGGAATGCCGGCTCCCACCGAAGAAATTAAAATTTATCTCACCCTTAAAGATATCAGTTCGGTGGAGATCCAGGGAACCGGAAAAGTAGAGTCCGGCCCCTTAAACACGGATAGATTGAATATCAACATTGAAGGTGCCGGGAAGGCGGATCTAAAAAATTTAACGGTTAATGAATTGGTGAGCAATATTTCCGGAGCAGGGCAGATAATTTTAAGTGGAAGCACCGATAGCCAAAAAATAACCATAAATGGTGCTGGAGACTACCAGGCTGAAGATCTACAAAGCCTGACTGCGGAGCTAAATATAAATGGTGCAGGAAATGTCATAATAGCTGTTTCTGAATTCTTAAAAGCAGTTATAAGTGGAACTGGAAAAGTAGAATATATTGGAAATCCTGAATTGGACCAGCAAATAAGTGGTGCAGGAACCATAGCTAAAAAGACGGGCTAAAAATTATTAGTCCCTTAATTTTTTTTCAGGTTAGGTAATTATTAATTTTTTTAATTGGCAGGATTATTAATCTAAAAATTATTATATTCCCTGTAATTAAAAATCTGCTAAAAAAAGAGAGGACCTGAAAGCATTAAAAAAAAAGGATGAATTTTTTTTAAAATTCATCACATTATAATCCAAATGATTTCTTTAATAGTTCTACATTAACATATCCTGCCCGGAAGAGTTCTCCGGTTCTTAGATCATTAATTACTACTTCAGCAGGGGCGAACATTCCCTTATCGATTTTATAGAAATCGTATTCAGCTTCTTTGAATACATCATAGAATGGTTTTCCATATCCTTCAGAACTGGATGCAGGTAATTTTTCTGCTAATTCTTTTAAATCGTCTCCTTCTTCAGATTGAATGTAGTAATAGGTCCTTCCACCAAATAATACTGCATCATTAGTTTTTCCCATGGCTTTTAGTCCATCCGGGTCAACTGGAGCAATAGGTGCAATACCTGCTGCGTATTTAACCTTGGTTACATCAAAGTGCAATGCTTCCAGCATCTTGTAGGTACCATTTTCCACTACCCTTCCGGCAATCTGGATGGATCCCACCAGGGAAGAGGTAGGGGCCACCAGTACATAGACATTTGCAGGAGAAACCCCGCAGTCTTCTGCAATCTTGTCTGTGACTTCACTTCCAGGTAATTTATCTGCTTCTAAAGTTAGAATGGCGATATCTGCATCGTCCTGGTAATTTATTTCTTCATAGGTCTCAGCAGGTTTTCTAGCTAAAGCCCGTGCTGGTCCGGAACCCAAGGCAAAGAAATCTCCTACACTAACTGACCATCCTGCTTTTTGGGCACCTAAAGTGGATATGGCTGGAGAGTCTGTTTTAATTTTTACGGAAGGTAAGGCAAAACTTTCTGAAAGGTCTCCTGGAATGGATATACCCACTTCAGCCAGCCCTCCCAGACAAACCTTAGTGTATAGTTCACCGGCTTTTAAACTACCGTCTACATTCACTCCGCAGTCAATTAAAGTGGAACCATTATCCAGTTTTTCCACCTTAATATTCAGTTCTTCTGCTTGTTCAATCATTGCATCTACTGTTTTTTTTGCTTCTAAATTGACACTAACCATAAATTCACCTCAATAAATTTTTTTTTTAAATGAAATTATCTAATAAAAATGAACTAAACTTGTCTAGCTTCATTAAAATCAACTTCATAGATATGCGCACTGATGGAATGAATGGTAACTGATCCCAGGGATAATCCCACTTCACCAGCGACAAACTGGGCCAGGTAGGTTAAACCAACTGCATTGGGAAACCAGGCCCCGTAAATATCATGGGAACGCCACAAGGCGGTAGTTTGAATTTTATTATCCCTAATTTTAAAATCTACCAGTATCATGCAGGGAACTTCATCTGTTTTAGTATCCTGGATGGGATCCCAGGTAACTGAAATGGCTCTTCGAGATTCATTACAATTTTTCAAGCGATTGATAGCTTCCTGGATTTGGTCAATGCCGGCGAAGTGTGCCCGTAATCGATTACCATAGGTGTAAATAAAACCCTGCTTGTCGTCACTTATAAATTGCCGGGAGTACTTCTCCAGTTTCTCACCACTCCAGAAATAGCCTTCAGGTACCCTGATATTCTTAATGCCAGCTAATTTATCCTGCAGTTTGCTTAGATAGAAATTATCAGAAGGGGTCTTTCCCAGTGGCTTTTCAATGTGGACCATGACATTCAATAATTCTCTGGTAAGTGATCCTCTCTCATCCTTTATTTCAACTCCATCTTCCATTATTTTTTTTACCAGGGTTTCCCACCCATCGGTGATCTCTGAAACCCTAATTAATTCTGCCATTTAGCTGCCTCCACCATATTTTTTAGTTTAGAAAACGCAGACTGGCGAGATAGCATCCTCATTCCACAGTCCGGGTCGATGATCATGTTTTCCTGCCCTATAATATCCTGACCCTTTTTAATAAGAGTTCTTATAGTATCTACATCATCTACATCTTCTTTTTTGGTATCGATGCATCCAAAGCCTATTTTTTTGCCCTGAAAATCACTTACACTTTCCAGCAGTTGAATATTTTTATTTATACCTGCAAATTCACAATCAATAATATCAACCCTGAATTTTAACAAGTGATGGAGTACTCCTCCCACATCCCCACATACATGTAGGGCCACCGGAACTTTTAAATCTTTGGAAATGATTTCTACTCCTTTACGGGCAGTGGAAACATCCACCAATCCGGTGGAGATAAATGGTTCATCTATTTGGATAATGGTGGCACCGGCATTTTCCAGGAATTCCGCCTCTTTTTTCAGGGCATGGGCCATGTCCATAATGGCATCCTCCTTTTGATGAGGGTTATAAAAACCGTCTATCCGGGAAGAGTATACCATGGTGGTAGGGCCAGTTATGAGTCCCTTTATTCCCTTTTTATCTAAATCTTCTTCAGGAAGATTCAATTGCCTTAAATTTTTATTTAAAATATTCTTAGCATATTTCAGATCATCTGCACCTACCGAAGATAAGGGAATATTTATTTTATTTTTTATTTTGGATAAATGGCCTTCCACCATCATTCCCGGGATCTTACTTGCAAATAATTGAATCATCTCGCCCCTGAGCTGTCCATCAGAGACTATATCTATCCCCGCATTAATCTGATCAGAAACAGCCAGATTAATGGCGGCTTTATAAGGGTCATGAAGGCCTAAAAAGTCAGATATTTTTTCTATTGTTGATGAGGGATTTTTTAGAATCACCGGATAGCTTCCAACCACAGCAGTTAGCATATTATTTACCTTTTGTATGCAATCAGTGCATTTTAATCTTTTATACAAATTTTATATAGCTCTGGAAAATAGGTTCTATTCTATTATTCTGATTATACTTAACCCTATAAAAATTTAATTTAAAAATAAATACCACACCACATGATCATAATTTTAAAGGGGAGTAATATGAAAAAATAAGAAATATGTTAAATTTGAAAATTAATCAAAACTTAATTTAATAACTATTAAATGTGTCTTTAAAATAAAAATTGAAATAGATTATTTAACTGGTGGCAACCGCTTTTATCTTTTCAATTTCTTCTAATTCCACTGGAAGTTCCACAGCCGCAGTACCGTAACAGGGCTTGGTATAGGGGATAATAATAGTTCCTTTTTCTTCATTTATTCCAATTGGAATAGGGGGAATGCCAATTATCCTTGCGCCCAGTATTTTTTCTCCAGGTTTTATAAAAACAATTTCTCTGGCATTTTCCTGGATAATTTTAGCACAGTCCTTAAATCCAGCCCGGGATAAAAGAATCTGATAATCATCTGATTGTTGGAGGTAAGTTTCAAGACAAAATGACATTAAATCACCATTTCTTCTATAGCCCTATCCAGTTTGACCCGGAGGGGTGTGGGATTGTGATAAGCTCGTGCAGAAACTATTTTTGCCCCTGTACTTTCTTGCACCTGTTTTTCAAATTCTTCCAGTAATTGAGGGTCTTTTTCAAATACCATGGCAATGGAAGGAACCTGGAGTATATGATAAAAAGTTACAAAATAAGATACTGCTGCGTCTTTATGAGCAAATCCCAGAAGAAGATCATATGATCCTTCGCCTAAGTCACCTAAACATGAATCAATATCTATTTTACAGGTAAGGTAATGTTCTTCCGGATCGGAAATATCCATCAGCTTCATGGCAGATGGAGTTCCAGCAATAGTGACTTCAAAACCTTTTTTCTTAAGTTTATATGCAGCATAAACAGCTAAAGGAGTTTGAGATGGTGATTCTGGACACCCCAACAATATTAAAGCTTTTTTCATTAATTACTCCCCCTTATTCTATATGTATGATTTCTTCGAACAAAATCTAACAATTAAAATTTATCCTTAAATCAATCCCTTTTTGAGAGAACTAAATGGGATGCTACCATTGCCGAGAGGAAAATAAAGGTAAGCAATGCGGTTCCATTCATAGACCGATTTATTAAAAATAGGCCTATTAAGGCCTGGGCAGTGAATGCACCCAGGGATCCTATTAATAGCGCTTCCCGCCCCAAATATTTCTTATCACCATTTTCTCTTCGCTCCCGATATATATGGAGCATCTTTAGTCCAATGAAGATTATACCCGCACACCAGATTAAGAGCATAATCAGGGTAAGATAGCCGAAATCATAAGACCATCCAAATATTCCCGGTAGCATGTAATCTATGGTATCCTTCTTATTAACCAGTATTCCGAAAAATACTGGAAAAGGCAGGCCAAATAATAGTAGAAGGGATATGGGAAGAGATACGTATCCATCGGCAAAGCCGGTAGCTGCAGCCCAGTATGCTGATTCTGGTTCATGTCCCAACAAGGTAGTATTTTTAATAACCATATTTAAACTGGGTGTTGCAAATGTTTCCAGCCGCAATATTCTCAATAATGGACTGAAAATTGGCATATCCAAAACCTGAGAAAGAAGTTCCAGTGCCCCGAAACCAGCTAAACCTGTTGCACCCATTAAAATTATTCTTTTAACGGTGAAAATAGATTTCTGGCGGAAAGATTTGGATATAAGGAAAACTCCAATTAATAAACCAATCAACCATAGCAAGAGAAAAGATCTATGCATTAATCCCCCGAAAATGGTTATGGCCAGTATTATAAGATAAATAAATCCTTTTAATTTACCAATTTCTACTCCAGAGTCTTTCATTATAGGTAGAGCAGCAAGAGCTGTTATGACAGCTAAAAGTGCAATAGGTCCAAAGGGGTGAGTGAATTCATTTTGACCAAATGCCAGGAATAGGTAAAGTGCATCAATTGCAAATAGTACTGAAAATCCTATTCCTAATCCCAGAGCAACAAAAAGGACTGCACTTAAAGTTATAGGGAATAAATTCAATAGGAAAATTATCCCTATATAAAGGATTAGTCCTATTTCAATGATAAATTGCAGATGATTTTGAGCTATTAAAGCCAAGTTATTCCTCCGTAAAAATAATCTAATTCTTTGCCCGGGTGAGGTAATGGCAATTGAATTTAAGATTCTATTATATTCATGATTTTAATTAATCTGGTTATTAATAATATCTTAATTTTATAAATAAGCTGATGAAAAAATTTTATTAACAATTTATTTTTTAATTATATTATAAATTCATAATCGGCTAGTTTTAAAAAATATAATCATGGGTTATTTAAGGGTTTTAATCAGAAAGAAACTTCTGAAAAACAATCATATGTTCCCCTTTACCATTATAGTCTTTTACTAGCTCTTCTCCATCAATTGTATCGGTTTTATAACCATAGTTCTTTTTAAAACCCATTCTAGTATAAAAATCTATGGCGGTTTTATTGACGGGTTTGGTAATTAAATAGACTCTTTTACAACCCATTTCAATTACCACCTTTAAAAAGTTTTTGATTAAATCAGTGGCAAGGCCCATTCCACGGCAGGAAGGATGCACACATAAAAGATGAATATAGGCATCTTCTTTATTTTTTTGGGATATGAATCCAATTAGAAATCCAATGGCTCTTTTAATTTGTTTTTCATCTTCTATTTCAGCTATAAAGACCGTATTTTGAAAAAATTTGGTAAATATGTGGTAAATTGAATTTCTCTCAGTAATCATAGGGCTGCAATTTAGAGCCAGGTCGGAAATGGCCTGGAAATCTCCTTCAACCGCATTTCTTACCATTATCTTATCCATTTAATCACCATTTAATTAAAATTATTAGTGGATCAATAAAATTTTTAAGTAATATCTCTTGATCCATCACTCCTAAAAGCATTAACTATAAATAGAAAGAAATTAAAGTCTTTATGTTAATGTAAATGGGGTGGTAGCTCAGATGGTAGAGCGTCGCCTTGGCATGGCGGAGGCCCCGGGTTCAAATCCCGGCCATTCCACTTATTTATTTTGAATTTAATAATTAATATTTGATTAAATATTTACTTAGAAGAGCAATAAATTAATATAATTTTTTTTAGATTTATTTATCCCCAATATCTGATTTTATTGCTATTTGAGCATCATTCAATATAAAACCACTATTTTAAAAGCAGTTTAGGACTATTTATCGCAGTAAATTGTCTTTGTTCGCCTGCTGCATCGTAAATATTGTTTATAATAACTTCAAAAAGATCATCAGTAATTAATTTTTTATCACGATCATCATTAACCAGTAATCGCAGGGCAATATTTACAATTTCATCCACATCAAGGGAACGGTACATTAAACCTCGCTGGATATAAAAGTTATCCACAGAAAGAAGGTCTCCCGGGTAGCATGAAATTACCGGTGTGCCTGAGATAGCTGCCTCCCGGTTCATGGTACCTCCCGCACCAATCATAAGATCACATTTTCTCATTAAGCTGAAGGTATCCACTGGAGGCTTAATAATGGTAACATTTTCATAATCCTGAAATATCTCTGATTGTTCTTTAAAACGGGGTATAACCAGAATATTAGCATATTCCTTCAAAATTTCCACTATAGGAGATAATACAGATTCTCTACAATTTGCATCCAGGTAAGAAGCTAAAGATGGTTCTGGCCTCATTAATATGGTTTTTGATTTCTTAAGATTCAAACCCATGTCCTGGAAAATGTTTTCATTATACTGGAAGTTTTTAAAGTGAATGATCTCTGAAGTTCCTTGATAGCGCTGGATTTTATTAGGATCCGCGCCAAGCCTTACAATATCCCATACATCAATAACATGAGGCATTATAATCCTATCACAAAGGGGAAGAGTTAATTTATTAGCCGCCAGGGCATGTTCATTATCCAGAATATATACACTGGGAATACCAAGACCAAAGGTGACCCTTGGAAGTTCTATGGAGTGCTTAGATACTGCAACATCAGGTTTTTCTTTAATTATTAGTTTAGAAAGTTCGTATGATCTTCTGGTGTTTTCTTCCAGTTTTTCAGCCAGGGTGACTCCATGTTTCCCAATAGATTCGAATTCAAATCCAAATAGATCCATCAGGCGATGTATATCTCCAAATTTACGGGCAGTTAATATCAATTCCTCCCCTTCTTCCTGGAAATATTCTATAATATTTTTAAAAAATCTCACATGAGGAGCATTGGTTATATCTATCCAGATTTTCATTTAATCACCCTGAATTGAAAAGGTTTTTTTAGAGCACTATTTTATTCTGCCATGAATTTGTGGAGAGATTCAATGATTTCAGAAAGTCCTTTATTTTCTTTCAGGCTGGTTTTGATTACCTGCACATCCGGATTAATTTTTTTAACATCTTCCACCATTTTATCCTCATCAGCCCCAACAGCAGCAGCAATGTCAACTTTATTTATAACCACCAGATCTGCATCTTTAAAGATTAAAGGATGTTTTTCAACGGTATCGTCTCCTTCACTGACACTTATAACCACAACCCGTATATGAGACCCTAAATCAAAGTCAACTGGACAAATTAAGTTTCCCACATTCTCTATAAATAAAATATCAACTTCATCCAGAGGAAGATCATGCAGGGCATGTTCTACCAGGTGTGAATCAAGGTGGCATTCTTTCCCTGTGTTTAAACCTATAACCGGTACGTTATATTTCTCAAACCGTCCTGCATCAAATTTACTTATCACATCACCGGCAATAACTGCCACCGGATAGTCCATTTCCTGGATTAATTTCTCTATAAGGGAAGTTTTACCCGACCCAATAGCTCCTAAAAAATCTACTGCAAAAACATTAGCATTATCTAAAATTTTCTGATTTTTCTTGGCCAGTTTTCTATTGGCCAGCATAATATCGTGCTGTATTTCTATATCAGCTATCTTGTGCATCTTCATCACTCTTTTCAATTTTGATGTTTTTAACATTACATTCTCGCCCGGCAGTAATATTAAGATTCCTTTCCTCACATTCGGGACAATTTATAATGGGTACATAATGATCCAGTTCGTCAGTATCTGCTTTCCCTTTAAATCCACATGAAAAACATTCGATTTCAACTGGTACCTCTTCCATGTTAAATTTAGCACCACTTACAATGGTATCTTCACTTAAAACCTCGAGCATGAATTTTAATTGCTCTGGATTAAGCAGGGTTATTTGACCAAGTTCTACTGTTACCTCCAGTACTTCAATGGCATCATTTTTTTCGGCTGCCTCAATTACGGTCTTAACAATAGCATCAGCCATAGATAGTTCATGCATTAATCCACCTCTGATTATAATCTATCAAATTTATTTTTTAAAACTTAGACGACTTTAAAAAAGTATTTTTGTAGAATGATAAAATATTCCATTTTTATACATCTAATTATTATAAGAAGCTTATTAATAAAGTTAACAAATAATTAAATTATAATTCAGGATTATATAATATTCAAGACAAAAAGTATGTGGATAATGGCCAATTTATTATCTCTTTTTTTAAAAAAGAAGGGATTGATGACTTTATTATAGCACCAGGTGATTATAAATGATAATAGGTGGTTCTTCTTCTCAAAAATTAGTAGCCAAAGTAGCAAAAGAATTAAATGATCAGTTGTGTCCCATTGAAACTCGTAAGTTCCCTGATGGTGAACGTTATATTAGAATAAAGGGTGAAATTGAAAAAGAAGTGGTGGTAATTCAATCCACCGGTTTTCCCCAGGATGAAAATATAATGGAACTTTTATTTATCCTTAAAAATCTAAAAAGTCTTGGTGCAGAGGAAATAAAAGTTGTTATTCCTTATTTTGGATATGGGAGACAGGAAAAGAGATTTAAAAAAGGGGAATCTATTTCAGCTGCTGCTGTTGCCGGGTTGATTGAGGATTGCGGTGCCAGCGAGCTTATCTGTATAAATCTGCATGAAAGTCAGATGTGTGATTTTTTCAATATACCGGTACATGAATTATCTGCCATGCCTCTTATTGCCAGTCATATCCAGAAACAGTTGGAAAATCCAGTTATAATAGCTCCAGATAAAGGGGCCCTGTTACATGCCCAGGAAATATCCCGTATACTGGATTGTCCCTGTGATCATATGGAAAAAACCAGATTATCCCCGGATACGGTGGAAACCAGGGTTAAGAATCTGGATGTAAAAGGATTACAGGCAGTAATAATTGATGATATTATCAGTACCGGTGGAACCATTGTGAATGCCACTAAAATCCTGATGCAGTATGGTGCAGAAAGTGTCACTGTGGGATGCGTGCATCCGGTGATGGTGGAGGATGCTCTTTTGAAGATTTTTGCTACAGGAGTAGAAGATGTGCTGGCCACCGATACCCTTACCTCCCAGGTTAGTTCCATCTCAGTGGCTCCTCTTATTGCTGAAGCATTGAAATAAACTGGTTAATTATTATTTTTTTTTGGAATAATTATGAAAAAAATTATTTTTTATAAATATACTCAAAAACTAAAAAATAAAGGCAAAACTAGTTTTAAATTAACCATATCAACAATAAAACCGGATGATTAAAACTAAAAAAAAAAAAAAAAAAAAAATAATTTAAAAAATTTTTAAAAAAAAAAATTAAAAAATTTTTTTTTAAGGTTTTTGTAAAAAAACAAGAGGAAAAC
>JAHRFX010000096.1 GCA_019084405.1 Methanobacterium sp. | reverse complement strand
TTTTCATGATATTGAGGGTGAAAATAATATAAAATCGCTGCAAAACTCATAATAAAACTTTTACCACTTATCAAAAAGCTACATTAACCATGAAAAAAGAAATAAAAATCAAGGATTTATTCAAAAATTTACCATATCACTTGAAAAATCGATAGTGCCAATTTTAATAATAAAAAACGATTAAAGTAAATAATAAATTTTAGAATAATTAAAGTCCAGGCTAAATGAAAATATTTCAGCATTTTTTTAAAATATATGGACATTTTTTAATAAATAAGGATAGATAGTTTTAATTATAGTAAAGTAAATATAATATATTGAAAAATATTTAAATGCTTGGTTTAGCATTGTACCGGATAAATATATTATCCGAACCCTCATTAATTGGTTTTCAAAACATTTATATGTAAGAAAAAGGAAACATCTTTCCGGTGAAACTTATCTGTAAATTAATTATAATTTACGGAGGGAAAATGCATGTCAGATAAAATAGGACAGATAATTAAAAAGATGGAAGATTGCAATGTAAAATTTGTACGTCTTCAGTTTGTGGATATACACGGAACCCCTAAAAATATGGCTGTGCCTCTTTTAAGGCCAGGCCAGATAGAAGATATTATTAACGAAGGACTACTCTTTGATGGTTCTTCTGTTTCGGGATTTGTTGGCATTAATGACAGTGATCTTATTTTAAAGCCCGACCCAGATACTTTCTCCACTCTCCCCTGGAGGCCAGATGAGAGAGGTACCTGCCGATTTATATGTGATGTTTACTGGCCTGATGGCAAAAAACCTTTTGAAGGAGATCCCCGGTATGTCCTTAGAAATACTTTAGAAAAAGTAAGAAAACAGGGCTACGAATACAATGTGGGACCTGAACCAGAATTCTTCATTATAGATCAGGACGAAGAAGGAAATATAATACCTCATGATAACGGTGGTTATTTTGATGTAGAACCAGTTGATCAAGGAACTGACTTTAGAAGAAAGTTGGTAATGGATTTAGAAGCATTGGAATTTGATATAGAAGTATCTCATCATGAAGTAGCTCCCGGACAACACGAAATTGACTTTAAATTTGATAGGGCTTTAAAGACTGCTGATGCGGTAATCACCTTCAAACAAGCCATAAAAGCAATTGTCGACAACATGGGTTACTATGTGACCTTCATGCCCAAACCATTCTTTGGAGAAAATGGAAGCGGTATGCACATTAATCAATCCCTGTTTAAAAACGGTGAAAACATATTTTATGATCCCGACACTGAAACCCAATTATCCCAGGAGGCATTGCACTTTACTGGCGGTCTTTTAAAACACTCCAAAGCTCTATCTGCAATTTGTGCCCCTACTGTCAACTCTTACAAACGTTTAGTACCGGGATACGAAGCTCCAGTATATGTGGCCTATGGTCTTAAAAACAGATCCACACTTATCCGGATTCCTGCCTCACGTGGAAAACGTACCCGTGTAGAATTGAGAATGCCCGATCCATCCTGTAATCCTTATCTTGCTTTTGCTGCGGTTTTAGAAGCCGGAATGGATGGTTTAAAAAACAAGATTGATCCAGGAGAGCCAACTGAAATTGACGTATTTGGAAAGAGTATGGATGAATTAAGCCAGATGGGAATAGATGTGTTACCATCCAGCTTATGGGAAGCATATCATGCTCTGGAAGCGGATGAAGTGGTTAAATCCTCTTTAGGAAATCATGTATTTGAAAATTTCATGAAACTTAAACATAAAGAATGGGATGAGTACCGGGTACAGGTCTTCCAGTACGAGTTAGACCGTTATCTATCCATCTAGCCCCATTTTTTATATCTAATTTTTTTTTAAATTTTTTCTGTTAATTTTAAATACCACCGCCCATAATGTATGGTTGGTGAATAGATGCCAGATGAAACAGACCGTAAGATGATGGAAATTCTGAGAATACTCTCTGAGAAAGAGCAGGTTCTGGGAGCAAAAACCATCGCGGAAGAACTTAAAAAAAAGGGTTATAATCTGGGAGAGCGTGCAGTCCGTTACCATATGCGCATCCTGGACGAAAAAGGTTTTACAGAGCGTATGGGATACGCTGGTAGAAAAATAACCGTGGATGGGCATAAAGAATTAAAAAAAGGCCTTGTTTACGATCAAGTTGATTTTATATTTTCTAAATTTGAAAGTATGATTTACCAGACCACCTTAGACCCACTAACAGGTCAGGGAAAAGTGGTGGTGAATACCTCCAGTATTCTTTTAGAAAACCAGGCTATGGAAACCATAAAGGAAGTATTTGAAAAGGGTCTGGCCGTTAGTTCTTTTGTAAAAATTGATGAACCCCTAGAAAAGGATATTTCAAGCCAGGAAATACTGCTAAAAACAGTTTGTGCAACTACAATTGATGGTTTATTATTAGGTGCTGGCATACCGGTAATTCCTCAGTACGGAGGGCTGGTTAAGGTAAAGGATTATATACCTCAGAGATTTACAGAATTGATTGCCTACAAAAAAACTTCCATGACGCCTTTAGAGGCTTTCACTGCCAAAGAAATGACTTCGGTTCTGGATGTTGCAAGTATAGGAACCGGGATGATTCCCGCCAACTTCCGAGTAATACCTGCTCAATCAAGATCCCGGGCGGTAGAATTATTCCAGAATCTGGAAAAAATAGGAATATCAGGGCTCCTTAAAATGGGTAAAGATGGAGAAAATGTTTTAGGAATTCCTGTAGAAGACAAAATGGTTGGAATAGCTATAACCGGAGGAATAGCCCCACTATGTGCTGCTAAAGAAGCAGGATTTAGAGTTAATATTAAACTTGCTGAAAATTTACTGGATTTGCAGGACATGAATAAAATAACGGATGTTAATAATGTTATAAAATCTTCTGGTCCTGAAACCGGCCAGAAAGTTCGTTTTTTATTATCCAAAGCCTGGAATCTTATACAAAGTGTTGATTTTGATCCTGAATCACAGAAAGGTAACTTAATCGCCAATATATCTTATGTGGATAATTATAATCTAGATGATGCCCTGGAAATACTCAATCAGGTTTATAAAAGCAGGCCAGAATACTGTACCAGCAGATTCTTTAAAGTGGTTTCCCATCCAGATGATAAAAACAAAAAGGGCATTGCCACTATCTGCAGTTTAAGTGTGGATGGTATTTTAATTAAAAATGGAATTATGTCTGTTCCCAAATATGGGGGAATTTTAGAAATTGAGAATAAAGGCCCTCGTTTTGTAGAACTAACAGCTTATAGTGGTTCTTCTTTGGATCCTCATGAAATATATATTTCTAAGGATATGACTGGAGTAAATGACTCATTAAAAGGAAAAGGGCGGTTGTTAGCCAGTTTAAAGGAAATACCATATCTGGCCCGGCCCCAGGCACTGGATATTTTACAACAAATTGAAGATATAGGTTTATCCATTTCCAAAGTAGGGAAACCAAGCGAACTGGTCTACAATGCTAAAGTAGAGAGATATAGGGTGGGAATTGTAACTCCAGGTGGTTTAAATCCCATAGCTGCAATCAAAGAGAAAGGAATAAATATCCAACCTAAAGCAGTTGAAACTTTGCTTAATCTAAGAGATATGGACGAATTATAAAGTAAGATCTTTCTTATCCATTAGATATTTTCTGAATTCACTAAAAAAGAATATTAATCTATTTTATCCAATATGACATGTATAAATAGTTGAATAAATAAAATATAAGCATATATTTATCAGGTGATAGCTTTGAAAAAAAAGGAAAATATTAGTGCTACTTGTGATGAAATTTGTCACTATATTAAAGACGAAGTCAAATCAGGAGATGAAGTAAGGTTATCCATTGGAAGAGTTTATATTCCCGGGACCGTTATTAACAACAATGAGGGTGTTATTCAGATAGAAATCGATAGTGAGATTATAAAAGGTTTAACTACCATAGATATTAATAAACTCAAAAAAGATTTGATTGAAGTAGAACATGAATGTGCCGACAGCATATGTATTCTAGAAGCTAAAGACGATTAATAAATGGTGATATCGTGGAAATGGCTATTCAAGTCCTGGGATTAATAATAATAAGTTTTGTGGTAGTATCCTTAATAACCGGTTTTTTAAATAGAACTGCCACCGACTAAACTATTATTTTTTATTGTCGATATGTTTATATATGCAGTTCGTATACTTTGATATAAAAGATTAAGGAGGTAATCATTTGCAGTTAAAATAGATCAAGATAAATGTGGTGGAATTAGTTCCTGCCCTGGAGAAGGTTTATGTATAAATTTATGTGAAAAAGGTGCCTTAGAAATGATAACAACCATATAGTTCTTATTGAAGAAAATTATGATGATTGCGATCTATGTATCCAAAATTGTCCCAACCAAGCAATAATTAAGGCTGATAAAATGTCTAAAATTGCAAGAGAAGGTAAAGAAAACCGTTGCCTGAGCATCAAAATTCAAATTGTTTAGGATGCGGAATATGTGTAGACATATGTCCTACCACCGCCCTGAAATTAGGTTCGGTACTGCCTATTGCCCGAGGAATTTTGCAAGGAGATTTAGTGGCCCTTGATAGTAACAAATGCTGTTTATGTGGATTATGTGCTTCGGCTTGCCCTTTTGATGCATTAAAATTTACTATTGATGGTGAAAACAGCCGTAACATGGATAAGTATCCTAAATGGAACCATCAATCGGGAATTGATGAAGAAACATACATTTATTGTGGAAAATGCAGTACTACATGTCCTAGAGACGCTATTTTTATGAATAGGACTTTACCTGATAGAAAAGAATTAGTTAGTGGTGAGACAGAAGTAAACCCGGATAAATGTATTTTCTGTGGCATGTGTGAAGAATCCTGCCCCACAGATGCCATAAAAATTGATAAAATTAATCCAGACTCAAGTAACCCTTTCATTGGCACTTCCACAACGATAGACGAATCTAAGTGTATTTATTGCGGCATATGTCGAAGGATATGTCCTGAAGATGCCATTAAAATTGTTTGCACCACTTGCATGTATTCCAATAAAATTAATGACCCCCAAATATCCGGCCACATCGTAATGGATGAAGAAAAATGTATAAATTGTAGCTGGTGTCAGGAAATTTGTCCCGTAGATGCTGCCCATATTACCAAGCCTTTCACTGGAGAAATATTTTTTGAGGAAGTATTTGAATGTAAAGGAGATTCATGCCATGCCTGTAAAGATGTTTGTTCCTGTAATGCAATTAGTATGGTAAATAACCATTCTTACATCAATCCTCAGTTTTGTGTTTTATGTGGGGCTTGTAACCGAGCTTGTCCTCAAAAAGGAATATCTATTAAACGAAAGGATTTAAATCTAACAAATGTGCGTTCCAAGGCATGGAATGCCCGTTTTAGTAGTCTTAAATTCTGATATTTCTTTTTTTGATTTCTTTGAAATTTTTTATTTTAATTTTAAATGTGTTCCTCTTTTTAATGATAATCGATATGTATGAATATACGTATCGATAATATTGTTTTACATTAAAAGGAGGTGAAAATGTGAAAAGCTTTAAAAATAGTTATTTATTAATTGCAATGGTATTCCTTACAGGGATATCACTATGTGGAACAGTTCTGCAGCAGAACCCTACACCATAGGAGAATTAATAACACAAGATGCTATTTCTAATCCTGATTTAGGTTATTCAGATACAGATGATGTTTTATGCATATCAAATGGAGGATCAGCATTCTTAAATGATTTAACCACTGAAAATAGTTTACAAGCTATAATTGATACTACCCATGGATTGCCAAATAACCAGAAAATAACAACCAGAAAAGGAAAAGGAAATTTGATAGGTCTTTTAGATCCTTTAGGAGATTTATCCTTTACTTTCGTGGGTAAAAAAGGAGATCAGTTAATGGCAAAACAATACACCGTCATTAGTACTGATTCTTCATTTACTCTCTCTTCTGGAAAAACCATTGAAATTAGTAGTTACATAAGTTCTTCTCAATGGAAAGAATTCATTGAAATAGTTAGCATTGCCAATGCTTGGGCTTCCGGTGCACCGATTGATCTTCTTAAAATAGCTGGATCAAGTGGAGGAGTATCACAAGGACTAATTAGTGGATATGTAATGTCTAAAAGTTTCTATGATAACTATCCCCTGCTAAGTGCCGACGAGTCTTATCATATAATTACCACTCCTGGTGGAGGGGATGACAATGTACCTGAATATTTACTGGAGTTAAGTCCATTAAGATGGGTAAGAGATAGTAATAGAATACCTTACTTCAATTACATGGATAATGGTAACCCTAATCAAGCCGCTTATATGTGGTGGAACAGATTAACCCAGAACGGTGTTTTGGCTTTAATGAGTTCTTCCCAATTGCAAAATGTTTTCGAAACAGAAAATGGTATCAGCTTAATAAAAGGAACAATCAGCGAAATTCAGTTCAATAACTGGCTCTTAGATAAATTACAAAATAATCCCGGTTCATTCATACAGGTAGAAATGTTAAAACAAATGAATAAGGATGATTTTGATCATTTATGGGCCAATGGAATTGATATGGACTACCTGGACAATTATATGTCCAATAAAAACCATGCCTATCTAATAGAAAACATTGTTACTCTGGTAAACTACGATCAAATGTATTCCATAGGAGAAAATGCCACTTTAATGGCGCAAAGTGCATTAGGTTACCAGAAAGGAGATTCTAATTTAGGAGTAATAAGTTCTGCCGGCTTTGTGCTTTTAAATGGCTATTCAACCCAGGGTGCTTTGGATGGATTAAGCAGTATTACCGGAACCACAATGACTAATCTAATGAACTTGAAAAGAGGGATTTGGCAACCATTATGGTTACTTTCATTAAGAAAGAATTAAATGGTCAGTTAAATGCAGTTATAGTCAACTATATCAATGGAAATCTAGAAATCAGTCCCATTTATGATATTTCAGGAGAAGCTTTAAAAGATGACGATTATGCCCGAACCATAGCCAGCGTTTTTTCAGGTAGAGATTCTGGTAATCTTTTTTCCCAGCAGGACTACTATATCATAAGCCTTGCCAATCAGTGGGCTATTCAAACCCCCCTACAACTATCAAATATCAGGTGTAGGTGGAGGATGTCCCGGATCAGGCTTATCTCAGGGATATTTGATAGCCAATTATGTATTGACTAATTATCCTTTGGCCCTGGGACAGAAATACATGACAATCAGTATACCCGCTCACTGCAAAGAACAAGTCATAAAAGATTCATTAGGTGTATCCGCAGCATTAGGAACTTATTATACTATGGGATTATCCAATTATTCTTTGAATCCAAATCTAGCTGGAATCTTCATAATATGGGATGATCTTACCCAGACCGGTACATCTCTGCTACTGAATATGGATCGCAGCATAATTAATACTATGCAAGACCATGATTTTGGCCCTAATAATTACTATTACCGGACCATGTACTGGGTTTTATGGTATATTGAATCAGCATTCCCCGGGCAATCGAGATATGCTGAATCTTTAGATGCATTCAGTGTACTTCGAGAAATACCAATAACTCAAACTGAGTTAAATAAAATGTTGTCTGCAGGAGGAGATCCAGTATTGTTTATTCAGGAATACGAAATACCCATAAACGATCCAACTGACCCAATCACTGATCCCACAGACCCTATAACTGATCCTATAGATTCAGGAGATGGTTACCTGATAAATCCAGATAATCAGTTAATTGGAAATACAGAAAATGCCTATAGTCAAATCCCTGCAATTGTTAATGCAATTGCGGAAAATATCAGCAATGAGGAACTATCAACTGAAGCTGCTAATACAAAAACTGACCCTATTACATCCTCAGCCAGTAGTGGTATCCCACTATATGCTCTTTTAATTGTAATTTTTATGACAATTATAGGAGTAGGATTGTACTTTGGGAAAAGCAGTGTCATCGCAGCCATTAAAAAATCTGAACGATTAGGTAAGTAGGTTTACCCTGCTTACATTTTTTTTATTTGATTATTATGCGCTCTATTAATAAATTAAGAAATAATATTCCTGATAATTCAATAAATAAGTTCTTCAGTCGCCGCAATCATGTATTTTTATTAAAATCCGGAAGATTCCATTCAGAAACCGTGGTTATAAAATTTTATTCTAAACCCGAATCCTTAGAAAAAATTAAAACCGAGAGCAGAATCTTAAATATGCTTCAAAGATATCAAATTAAAGTACCTTATTTAATTCTAACTAACCCTAATTTCATAATAATGGAATATATCCCCGGAAAACCTGTAAGCGAGCTGGTCTTTAATAGAAATAATGGTTCATGGATTGTAAAATTAGCAGAATGGATGCATCAAATCCATACTATTCAATCAAAAAGTAATAAATATGTTTTTTTAAAAGGAGACTGTAATTTAAGGAATTTTATTTATTTCAAAAATCAGATATATGGCCTTGACTTTGAAGAAGAGATTTACGGTGATCCTAGCCTAGACCTGGGAGAAATTTGTTTTTTCATACTGGACATCCGTTCAAAGGATCCGGGCAGATGGCAAATGATTAAAAAATTCATAAAAACCTATGAAAATTGTTCTGGAAAAAAAATATCCAATTTAGGAAAATTCATTAATCAGAGTTCTAAAAATGCTAAAAAAAGAAGAAAATTGAAAAAAGTTAGTTTAGAGCACTAGTGCTATTTTTTAGCTACCATGACTTCACTGGATTTGATAATAGCCATTACTTCTTCGCCTTCAGTTATCTTCAATTCTTCCACAGATTCTTTAGTTATAGTGGCAGTTATGGTATGGGGAGATTCTACTTCGATTTTTATAGTAGCATTTACCGCACCCACATCCACCTTAACCACTTTCCCTTTTATTGCATTTCTGGCACTAATTTGCATTTTATCACCATTAATAATTATGTGCACATTTGCACTTCTTATTATATACTGTTGTAAGTGGTATATAAAGGTTTTTATTTTTAAAAAATTTAACTAATATGTAAGCAAAAATTAAGAAGGGTATAAAATTATTTTTAAATGGTCACAAGTCGATATGTATAAATATGACATATCGAATATATAAAGTTGTAATATTCAGGAGGTATGAAATGAATAACCGACTATTAGCAGCAGTTATAATATTAATAGTGGTCTTACTGGGTGTTGGAACCTATGTATACACTGGCGCACTGGATGGAAAAGAAGTCCTGGTGGTAGCCACCACCACCAGCTTAGAAGACACGGGATTATTAGAAGAAGTGGAAGCCGCATTTGAAGCAAAGTACCCCACCATTGATATGCAAGTAATATCGGGTGGTACCGGTATAGCCATAGAATTTGGTAAAAAGGGTGATGCGGATATAATTCTGGTGCATGATAAAACCCGTGAAGAAGAATTAATAGAAGAGGGGATAGGAACTAAAAGAAATCCTATAGCTTACAATTATTTCTACATCGTGGGGCCTTCCAGTGACCCCGCCGGTATAAAAGGCATGGATGCAGCTGAAGCATTTGAAAAAATAAAAGAAGAAGGTGAAAAAGACCCTGAAGCCGTTGAATTTATATCCAGAGGAGATGATTCAGGTACCCACTCCCGTGAGAAAAAAATCTGGAAATCCGCAGAACTGGATTATAACAATACCGTCCAGAATGCTCCATGGTATGTGGAAAGTGGTAAGGGAATGGGGGATACTCTCACCATAGCTGATGAAAAGCAAGCCTACACCATATCAGATTCTGGAACATTTTTTGCCTTTAAAGATAAAATAAATCTGGAGGCCCTTATTACAGAAAGCCCTGATTTATTAAATATTTATTCTGCTATTCCTATGAACCCCGATAAGGTTCCTGCTACCAATAATGATGCTGCCAACAAGCTGGTTGAATTTTTACTATCCAGTGAAGGACAGAAGATTATTGCAGAGTTTGGAGTAGAAGAATACGGTCAAAATTTATTTACTGCATTAAATGGTGGTCCAGAGCCTACTGCCTTATTTAGTTCATTTTTAGTAGGACAATCTGAACTAGCAGCTTAAAATATTTAAATAAAAGGGAAATCATATCCCTTTCTAACTTTTTTTATTATAGTTAACGACATAGAAAATTTTATATAAGGCAGGGTTTTATATTTATTTATATGAATAGAAAGCCAACTATAAATAAGGATTTTACGAGTGTTGAAGAGCTTCAAATTAGAATAAAGAAGTTGGAAAAGGATGTGAAAGTTTTAAACAAGTTGTATTTCATAAATGATATTTATCATGATGTTTCTATCACAGAATCTTGTAAAAAACTGGGAATTACAAGAGTTACTGGGCATAATTGGTTAAATCAATGGAATGAAGGCGGATTTGAGTCTTTAGGCAGAAAATCTGGTAGTAGGGGTCAATCAAAACTTACTCCTGAGCAAAAAGAAGAATTATCTGAAATTATCATTGAAAATGAGATTTATAGCTCTAAACAGGTTTTAGAATTAATAAAAGAAAAATTTAATGTTGAATACAGTATTAGACAAGTGGAAAGAATTTTAAAAGATTTAAAATTTGGATATGGTAAACCTTATACGATATATTCAAAAATGCCAGAAGATGCTGAAGAATCACTTAAAAAAAACTTCAAGGAATAAATTCTTGAAAATAGCATAATTGGATTTTTAGATCAGACTGCATGTCAAAATATTGGTAATTCAGGCCGCATTTGGTATAAAAAAAGGAACTAAAAACATTTTAAAGAAAAATCCAGATAAATTTTCAGTTACAGGAATAGGATTCCAGTCAGCAAACGGCAAAACATTAATAGACTTTCCCAAAGGATCTAAAACATTTGATTTTATTAATTTTCTAGTTAAAATTAGAATCAAAAACTCAAAACAACCCACATGCCAAATCTACATTGAATTCCATTTTAAATAATATTAACATTGATGAAACACATCTAAAAACGCTTTTAGAAGCAGATTTCCATGATAAAACTGAATTTAAACATATTATTGACGATTTTTTCACGCCTCAAAAAGATTTAAATATTGAACAAATCAAGAAAAAAATGAGGATTATCTTAGAAAATGAAAATAAAAAGAATCAAAGAATAATTGACAGATTACAAAGGGAAAATATTGTTAAAAATTTGGAAAACTGTGAAATTATAAGTCAATTAAAAAAAGAAACAAAAATTGTAATAATTTTAGACAATTATCCAGTTCATAAAGCACAACTAGCTAAAAAAGCTTGTGAAATCCTTAATATCCAATTAATACTTTTGCCCCCATATTCTCCAAAACTAAATCCCATAGAACAAGTTTGGAGAATAATAAAACGTGAACTGTCTAAAATCTATATAAAAGATGAAACATTCTTAATTCAAAAATTTAAATCTTACTACAATGAAATAGTCGGAAATGAAACATTTTACGAAGGATGGATAAAAAAAAATTATAAGAACAAATTCTTAAATTTTTAATATCGTAGACTATAAATTTCACTTTTTGGTGATTTTGTTGAGCCCGGTTATAGAAGGTATTTATCAAGCTATTAATCTCATAATTACATTAGACCCGGAAATGGTGGAAATTACATTGCGTACTCTATACATCTCCCTATCTTCCACCCTGGTGACCACCTTAATCGGGGTTCCCCTGGGAGGATTAATCCACTTCAAAACATTTAAGGGAAAAAGAGGGCTGATAAATATAATTCAGACCCTTTATAGTGTGCCTACCGTACTGGTGGGGCTTTTTGTGTTTCTTTTATTATCCCGTGCAGGTATATTTGGTGGATTAAATCTATTGTTCACCCCCACCGGTATGGTTATTGGTCAAAGTGTGCTGATCCTTCCTTTACTGGTGGGATTTACCATTAACTCCTTAAGTGGAGTTCATAAAAATATACAAGACCTGGCCTTATCTCTAGGAGCCAGTGATTTTCAGACCATTTACACCATTATGAAAGAAGCCCGTTACGCCCTGATAGGAGCTATAATACTGGGTTTTGGTCGGGCCATATCGGAAGTGGGAGTGGCTTTGCTCATAGGTGGAAATATAAGAGGATTCACGCGAGTCATAACCACTACCATATCTCTTGAAACTTCCAAGGGAAATATAGCTCTTTCAATAGCGTTAGGAATAATTTTACTGGTTATTGCACTTATAATCAACCTGATACTGAATTACGTCCAGGAGAAATAGTATGTACCTGCTGGAAATAGAAAATCTGAATAAAAAATATGGATCCACAACCATTCTGGAGGATATTAATTTAAAAATAAAAACCGGGATCAACCTGGGATTGATTGGTCCTACCGGCTGTGGTAAAACTACTTTATTACGTTTAATTGATCTTTTAGAAACTCCATCATCAGGTAAAATCATATTTGAGGGCCATGAAATTTCACCAAAAAAAGGAAATCTACATATTCGTCGCAGAATGGGGATGGTATTCCAAAAGCCCCTGGCCTTTAAAGGAACCGTATATGATAATGTAGCTTATGGATTGAATATTAGAGGTTATGATAAGGAATATATACAAAATAAGGTTTACCAGAATTTAGAATTGTTGGGAATGGAAGATTATGCACATCAAAATGCAGGTAGCCTTTCTGGCGGTGAATCTCAAAGAATAGCCCTGGCCAGAGTTTTAGTTACCGAACCAGATTTACTTCTCCTGGATGAACCTACTTCTAACCTGGATCCCCTGTCTCGTAAAAAAATAGAGTCATTAATTTTGCACCTTAAAAAAGAAAAGGATACCACCATAATTATGACCACCCATGATCTGATCCAGGGCCAACGCCTTTCCGATGAAATTGCCATATTAAATAAAAAAATTTTCCAGATAGGAAAACCTGAGGATGTTTTTAGAAAACCTAAAAATCAGTTTGTGGCCGATTTCGTGGGAGTAAAAAATGTAATTAAAGGCCAGGCCAGTAAAGATAAAGATAAAGAGGGAGTAACAGTTATAAAAAGTGGAAATATTAACATATATTCATCTAAGCAAGCAGAAGGTGATATATTTGTATCAATACGTCCTGAAGATATCAGTTTATCCTGGGATAAAGTAAAAACTAGTTCTTTAAATGAATTAAAAGGGAAAGTGGTTGAGATTATAGATGACGGAGCATTAATTCAACTTAAAATAGATGCTGGAAGCGAATTATTCACAGTTTACATGACCCGTAAGTCCTTCCTGGACATGAAAATTAATATCGGATCGGAACTATGGATGGAATTCAAGGCAACTGCGGTTCATCTTTTCCAGTAAAATGATGAGTGATTATATCATTTAGATGAAAATATTATTTAAAGGAGCTGGTCCTGTTTATTTTTAAATAAGCTTAAATTAAATTTAGAAAATAAAGTCAGTATGTATTTTAATTAAGGATTACTTGAATAATTAAGGTAGTGGGAAGATATCTGTTTAGCCCATAATGTGTTTGCCTAAAATGGATTTAATTTTATATCCTATTAATTCCTTTTAACTGCTTTTAAGCAACCATTTATATCTTCTACAAATAAAACAGGCTTTCCATTTACAGGACAGGGTTTAACTGATTTATTTTCTTCATTGAAGATATTTCCTTCGAATATCTGGCGTCCATCTGTAGTAAAAATCGCTTCCACTCCTGCTTTTAGTAAATTTTCCCCACTTTGCGTACCGGTAAGTTGCCTTATATTTCCAATTTGTAAAAATCTTCCATCATTTTTATTAAAGGCGAGACCAATACCGGCCAATGCCCCAATTACCCCATCTTCTGTTCCGCCCAAACCTTCCAAAATTATGCCTAAATTTCCAGCCAGTGCCCTGGCCTTTTCCTGATTTAAGATAGTAGACTTGGCATCGATCCCATAGGCCACCAGTGGAGGTAAAATCTGACTATGGTGAGCAACTGCTAAACCCGGATCACTACCTTCAATAAAATCATTAAGTATTTCTTCCCCGGCTAGTTTGAAAAGGTGGGGAACCAGATCCTTATCTTCCGATTCAACATGAATAACCCCGCAGCTGTTATGAGAAGTATAAGGTATATCCGGGTGAAAATAAAGCTGATGTCTAGTTACACCCTTTACAGGACATATATTAGAAATTTCGTCTGCTATTGCTCGGGTTAGTCTTCCTGTTCCTCTAGAATTTAAATTATCAGTATCATCAATTCCAATGTATATGGTCATTCTAATTCCTCTAATTAAATATAATAATTCTTTGTTTTTTAATTTCTTTAGTATTAACCGAATTCGGTGATGATATTCATATAACAAACCGCCTCTGATTATAATCGAGTATATAATGAAAATTAAAAGATGGTGCAATTAATGGAATCAGCATAATCTGGATCATAGAATGCAAGGCGGCACTTAAAAATCCATAAAAACCTTCCATGAACTCAAACCTTAAAAAATGTAAGTAGAGATTAACCCCGGACTCCTTTGAAATATCCTACTAATATTAGTAGTGAGAATATAAGTCCAGTTATAATGGCATAGATTGACCCGGGACCATTAGATGGAGTTGAAGAAGTATCATTTGTAACTTCATATGCTTTTCCTTCATTTTGAAGATTACTTAATTCCTGTAAAGTTTCCAAACCACCTTTTGATGTGGTATTTTTAAGTTCATTGAGGATGGCTTGATTATTGCCTGTGCTACTATTACTTCTAGTCATGTTGCCTGTTCCATTGCCCGTGGCGTTCCCATTACCTGTTTCTTCAATTTTTTCAATTCTCAAAGCAGAACTCGCTGTGCCTGGTTTTTGAAAAGGAACATCATTAGATTCAGGTTCAACACTCAAATATTTGGCAGTGGCAATCAAATTTTTGCCTTCAGCAGAAGGTAGTACCTTAGCAGTTAGATAGAGATATTTAACTCCACCCAGTCGGGAAGTGGTTCTTAAATTTCCCACATCCCATACTCCCGAAGCTGAATAAAGTGCCTTATTGGTATCAGTAGCGTGAGATAAGTACTGTAAACCTTCTGGAAGGGGTGCTAAAACCAATATATTGGTTAAATCTATGGATCCATCATTGATAATGGCAACGGTGATAATTACTGTATCTCCCACTTTTGCTTCGCTTCTATCAAAATTGATGCTAATTTTAGCGCTGGCTTTCCCACTGCTGGTTCCATTAGAAGTTCCATTAACACTATCCGATTCGGATGCATAAGTCAATCCCGATATTGAGGAGACTATAACCATGATTAATATAAACTTAATTATTGATTTATTCATTCATTCGGCCCCTATTTGATTAATTAAAGGATAAATAAATTTGATAGCGATTATTAACTTTTATACGTTCTTTTTTGATTGAATATATCCTAACCTTTCTCCTCATTTAGTATTGTTTAGAATTCGCTTGAGTATTTATAATTCTAATTTTTAGTAATGTATATATATACATATCGATACTGATAATTTATATAAAAACGTTTTTTAAGGTATTTTTTGGTTAAATAAAGTTAAATCTCAATAAGTTTATAAATTCATATCGATAAATAAAAATTATTCTATTTTAGGGGAGTCCCTTTCATGGTAAATAAAAAAATCGTAGCATCATTTATAATATTTCTACTATCTGCAGGTTTAATCGGAACATTTTTAAGCCAGGACCCTCCAGTTTCTGGTGAAAGTAATCAGATTACAGATATGTTGGGCAGGACCGTTCCAGTGCCTTCATATATAAATAAAGTGTATTCACTGAGTTCCTCGACCACGGTACAGCTTTACATGCTTGCGCCAGATAAAATGGTAGGCTGGGATTCTGCCAGGGGAAAAAAAGAAAATCAGTACATGCCCCGAGAATATCAAAGTCTACCAGTTCTGGGTGGTGGAAAAAAAGATGCTAATTATGAATCCATTATTTCTTCTCATCCAGATATCATCCTGGTGGGGCATGGAGGTACTGTGGAAGTTGTGGAAGAAATACAGCATAAATTTGGCCAGATACCAGTCTTAGATGTAGAAGGAGATAATAATTTAACCAGTATCATTCCTTCGATTGAGTTTATGGGAAGTATTTTGCAAGAGCCTGAAAAAGCAAGAAAGCTTATAAATTTCCATGATAAGGTCTTAAGCCAGGTAAACGGTACAATTGCATCTATTCCTGAAGATGAAAGAAAAAAAGTTTATTATGGAAAAGACCCTGATGGTTTAAAGACTTATGCCCCGGGAGCTCAGCATGCCAACCTAATAACTATGTGCGGAGGTAAGAATGTAGTGGAAGCCCCTATAACAAAAGGAGGGGTGGGAGTTTCCATGGAATTAATCTTAAAATGGAATCCGGAAGTAATTATAACCAGCGATGCACAGTTCTATGAGAGTATCTATTCTCATCCCCAGTGGAAGAACATCGAAGCAGTGAGAAATAAAGAAGTATATCTGGTTCCCCCGTCTCCTTTCAACTGGTTTGAGGGTCCACCGGGAGCTAACACAATAATGGGGATTCCATGGACAGCTAAAGTAGTTTATCCTGATCAATTCAAAGACCTTGATATTAAAAGCCTCACTAAAGAATTTTATGCTGAGTTTTATCATTACAATCTTACAGATGATGAAGTTACCAGTATTTTAAGGCGCTCTGGTCTTAAAGAATTCTAAATAGTGGTGCATATGATGATAAAAATTAATATTCAGGATAGAATTAGAACGCACCAAATATCAGCGGCAGCCTTAGTTTCAATCCTCCTTATTATTTTATTCTTCCTTTCGTTTCTTATTGGAAGATATCCCGTTTCTCCTTATCATGTAATTGTCGCATTGATTTCCAAAATATTTTTTATGGAATCTGGCTTACCTGCTACAGTAAATACCATTATTTTTGACATTAGGTTACCCCGTATAATGGCCGCTATGATGGTTGGTGGTTCTTTATCTCTAGCTGGTGCCTGTTTTCAGGGATTATTTCAAAATCCTCTGGTTTCTCCAGATAAATTGGGGGTTTCTGCCGGGGCTGGTTTTGGAGCTGCCATTGCTATTCTATTTTCAGCAAGTGTATTCATGATACAATTTTCCGCATTTTTCTGGGGATTGACCGCTGTGGGATTAACTTATTTTTTAGGAAGGGTATTTAAGGGTACATCCATACTCACCCTGGTTTTATGCGGTATTACCATTGCATCCTTGTTTTCCGCGCTTTTATCGCTTATTAAATATGTGGCTGACCCCTATGGGCAGCTACAGACCATTGTTTTCTGGTTGATGGGAAGTTTAGCTGCAGTTAATAATCAAGATTTATTCATCATGGGTATCCCCATAATAATAGGATCTATTATCCTTTTAATGATACGCTGGAGAATAAATGTGATTTCCATGGGGGAGGAAGAAGCTCAAACCCTGGGAGTTAATACTAAAAGACTGCAGGGAATCATAATCCTCTGTTGTACCATTATTACTGCATCAGCAGTGAGTATTTGTGGAATAATTGGCTGGATTGGCCTTGTAATACCACATGTAGGCCGTATGATTGTTGGTCCAGATCATAAAGTACTTTTACCAGTCAGTATCATTTTAGGTGCTTTTTTTCTCCTTTTAATAGATAATGTTGCCCGTACAATTACCACCACCGAAATTCCGCTGGGAATTTTAACAGCAATAATAGGTGCACCTTTCTTCCTTTATCTTTTAAGGAAAAGTAAAGAGGTTTGGGCATGAGTTACTTGCTGGAAATGGTTGATGGAACATTCTCCTATAATAAACAAGAGAAAGTATTTGAAAAAATAAGCTTTAAGCTGAAAAAAGGGGATGTTTTATGCATTTTAGGTGCTAATGGTGCTGGAAAAACAACGTTGCTTAAATGTTTAAATGGTCTAATTCATCTTGATTCTGGAAAAGTGATGCTGAAGGGAATTGATATTCAGGGTCTTAAACCTTCGACAATAGCTAAAAGCATGGGATATATTCCTCAGATACATAATTCAACCTTTCCATTTACAGTTTTAGATGTAGTATTAATGGGGAGGGCCCCCCATATTGATACCTTTTCTTCTCCCTCCACCAGGGATAGTAAAATAGCCAAGAAATCCTTAAAAGATCTTAAAATTTACCATATGAAGGATAAAGCATATACTGAAATAAGTGGAGGAGAACAACAGCTGGTTTTTATTGCCCGTGTATTGGCTCAGGAGCCCGATGTTTTAATTTTAGATGAACCAACCTCTCATTTGGATTTTGGAAACCAGATAAGAACCATGAATATTGTTGACCAGCTGGCTAAAAAAGGACTATCTATAATAATGTCTTCTCATTTTCCAGATCATGCTTTTCTTTCAGCCAAAAAAGTGGCTTTAATGAAAGGAAAGTCCTTCATTGATATAGGACCCCCAGAAGAAGTGATTAACGAGGATAACATGAAAGAGGTTTATGATATTAATGTAAAAATAATAGATATAGGGCATAGAAAAGCATGTATTGCTTTAAAATAGGTCTTGAACATTAATTTAAAATATAAAAAAATAAATTTAAGCCCAGGAGGGCTTAAATAATCTATTTAGATGCTTTAAGCTCTTGAGCTTTTTCCAGAATCTTTTCTTCTAAAAACTCCACATTTTCCAGAGCCTTTTTTACTTTCTGAATATCCGGTTCACTGAGTAATGGATTTTCACCCATGATATATAATGACTTGAGGTCCCCACTTCTAGCTTTTTCAAAAATTTCAGATAACATCATACCACTGACGGGTTTTAGATGCATGTTCCAGGCCTTCTGGAATTTTTCAACAATTTCAGGGTCTTCTACTGATTGATATCCCGGGAATACATTGGGAAGGGAGCCCATATCACAGGACCCCTGTACATTATTTTGGCCTCGAAGGGGGTTGACTCCTGAAGATTCTCTTCCCAGGTTGCCAGTAAGAAGAGCTAAATTACTAACCGCCAGAACATTGTCGGTTCCATGAGAGTGCTGGGTAATTCCCATGGTGTATAAAATAGAAGAGGGCCCACCACCGAAGGAGCATGGCAAAGGCGTGCGCAGTGATCTATATTAGGGGACCCCATTACCCCCCGGGTGAACTTTGTAAGAGATAATTTTCTTCATTGGTACATTTGGCAGAGGCAATGGCCGCAAATTCCTCCCCAGAATATTTTGAGAATTTATCTGCAATTAAGTCTAGGGCTTCATCCCATTCAACCTCTTCAAATTCGCCCTGTTTTTTAATTAAAGGTTTTTTAAGTCTTTGGGGGTGGTTAATAAATTCATAAGCAAATCTGCCCTTTACACAGAGTTTTCCCGGATTTACCAGATTGTCGGGATCACCTCTTACACTGACTATTTCACTTCCCCTGATTCCCAGATATATGCCACAACCTACCCCACAATAGGGGCAGATGGTTTTAACTTCTCGAGAAGGAGTTAGAGAATTGCGGGAAACCAGAGCACCCACCGGACATGCTTCCACACATTCACCACAGGATACACAGTTAGATTCCAGAATATCCTTATCACCAAAGGTGGTTATCCGGGTATCATATCCTCTAAAACCAAAATCAATAGCATTTACTCCCATTATATCCCCACATACCTGAACGCAGATTCCACAGAGTATGCATTTTTTAAGGTCCCTGATAAAAAAAGGATTTGATTCATCCCGGGGTACATCCTTAACCGATTGTCTTAAGTTTTCCAGTTCGTTTTCATCAACCTGAAAATAAGATGCTGCTTCTTGAAGCTTGCAATTATCCGATTGGGTACAGCTAAGGCAGTTTTTTTCATGATTAGAAATAAGTAAAGATATTAACATCTTTTTAACCCGGTTTAGTTTCGTGCCGTGGGTTTTGATTTCCATTCCCTCTTCCACCTGATTCTCACAAGAAGTTATCAGCCGGCCATCAGCATTCTCCACCAGACATAAGCGGCAGGCACCATAAGGTTTTAACTGGGAATTATAACAAAGATGGGGAATATAAATATCATTTTCCATGGCTGATTGAAGGATGGTGGTTCCTTCATCTGCTTCAAACTCCAATCCATCCATTAAAAATTTGATCTTGTTCTTCATGGTATCCTTGAAAACTTTTTTAAAAATTAAACAATAATTCAACGGTTCTTATCAAAAATATGTGTTTTTAAAGCTTATATTAGAATATAGAAATTTAAGGAGTATAAAATAGTATGTAAGTTATTTTAAATATTCATTTTTAATTAATTTTGGATAAACAACAGGCACTGTCAAAAACTTGGGGGTTTTTGAAATTGATGTTTTAATAAACAATCTTTTTTATTTGTCTTAAACTCATTATTTTCAGGAATAGAAACCTAAAAACTTTTATAATGAGGGGAGCATAGTATTTTCTATG
>JAHRFX010000039.1 GCA_019084405.1 Methanobacterium sp. | reverse complement strand
ACTAGATTATAAGCGAAAACCAAGCTTAATCGATTAACCTAATGAGATGTCTGCTTGTAATATTCTAACCGTAGGGACTACGGGGATTGCCTTTAGTAAAATCAACACGTTAGTTGGTGGATTAGGAATCCATTGACCTCTTTAGGTCATGGTAGTTCAACATGCTCACTTGAATGGGCACAAGAGATAGGATTTAATAGTTTTAATAAAGGAATAGACTATAAAAAAGGTTTATTTATAATAGATAATATGAAAATCAAATCTTCAATTCCTCCTGAGGAATTTAATGGACCACTGAATCTGGATATTACCATTAACAGTGGTCAAACCTCCCAACCTGCCTGGATAAATGAGGAGAACTATTTTAAGGAACTATTAATTGTAAATAATCAACCAGTGCTGGTACGTCTTTCTACAGATGAAATCACTGGAGCAGTGCTAATGGAGCTGGAATCTAATAATGAATTTTCTTTTAAACCAGTAATGGAAGAAATACGGTATATCTTTGACCTGGATTTTAATCTAACTCTCTTTCATGAATTTCTAAAAGAAGACCCTGTTCTGGCTCCCACCATTGATTTTTGCAATGGTTTAAGATTATTCAAGGCCCATAACGTATTTGAATGTTTGATTTCATCTATATGCTCGGCTAACAATTCCATTATCCGCTGGAGCAGGTCCATAGGCACTATGAGGCAAAAATGGGGAGATTCTTGTATCTTACCTTCAGGAAGGTTTTATACCTTTCCTACCTCTGAAACTATTTTACAATTACCAGAACACGAAGTTGAAGAAATGGAGATGTGTGGTGGCGAAAAAAATATTGAAGAGTGCATCCATAACTTAAAAGCCTGTGGGGTGGGATACAGGGGCAAGTATATGAAAGATGCTGCTAAAATGGTTACCGAAAGGATCTCCTTACATGAATTAGGTCAGATGAGTTATGAAAAAGCATTTGAATCCTTACTGGACTTACCTGGTGTGGGGCCTAAAGTAGCCGACTGCATACTTCTGTATGGTTATGGTAGGGGTGAGGCCTTCCCCACTGATATATGGATTAAAAGGATAATTTCTCACCTTTATTTTGAGGGAAAGGATGTTAAAGTGGATAAAATAAGAGAATTTGGACAGGAACATTTCGGGGAGTATGCTGGTTACACCCAGCTTTATCTGTTCCATTATGCCCGAAAATCAGGGCTTCTGGATAAATTAAAACCACTTAAAAAACAATAGATTAGAGGATAAACACCATGGGAAATCTAAAAGAGGGGCTTGATGAATTTCAATTCCTTTGTGAAGAATATTACTCCCGGATAATGCATATTCTGGATGAAGAATACTGCTGGAAATGTCCCCAGCATTCAAATAAAGAAAAAACCTACTGCCAAAAAGTAGAAGCATGGATAAGCATCAACCTTGCTCTGGAAAAAGGCATAAAAGAATCAATGCCTGGTGAGGATGAGGCGAATCTGGACCTTATGGTGGTTAAATATCTGGAAAAAAATAACAATAAATTACAGCGGACTCTGAAATATGATGAAGTGTCCATTATAAAGATTAAAGAAAAAATTAAGCCATTTAAGGATGATAATAATTTTGTACTGGTCCGAAAAAACCCTTCCTCGGTGAAAGTCCAGGACATGGTGTTGTTACCTCAGGAGTGTCCTTTATCCACTTACTGGTTTTCCCGGATGAAGCTGGTGGGGGGTATTCCCTTCAAATTAGCCCGAATAAATGAAATCTTTACTAAAAATAGTTTTAGATATATTAAACTAGATGATGGAACTACAATTTCAACTGAATTTATTTTAGGTGTGGTTTTGAAAATTTTAGACCATGATGACCCTCTTTTAGTCTATTTTTAATAGCACCGGGTTTTTCAAAAAAAACTTAAATTCTTCATTAATGATCCTAAAACCCATAGCGTGATGATAATAAGGATAAAAAGCCCAAATTTTCCTTCTTTTTTATAGTAATTATAGGCTCCATTAATACCAGCCAGCAGGGCCACCACGAAGGTTAGTGTAGCATTAATACCACTCATATCCATAGAATATATCGCTAAAAGTATACTAATAACTATTAAAACTGCATTTGTTTGTTTATATTCCTTTATAAGATTTTTATCTGATTTTACTCCCATAAAATCCCCCTAATGTATTATAGATATATAAGAATTAAATAATTATGAGCCTTTATCTACTTTGAATAAATAATAATATTTTTTATCTCAGACCTGAAAGAATACTATGACTTCTATTTTAAGTCATAGATGAATTTCAGACTAATAGTTGAACTAAAAGATTAAATACTATGAAATCAAATATAATAAATGATGAAGCCGAATTTAGACAAAAATCAACACTCAGTATACACATTAACATACCACTTAGTACTCGTTACAAAATACCGTAGGCAAGTTATAACTTCAAAAATATATTTTAGATTAAAAGAAATCTTCAAAAATATCGGAAAGCTCTATAATATTGAATTACAGGAAAGTAACTATGAAACAGACCATATACACTTTCAGTTTAAAGCTAAACCAGATACGGTATTACTTAAACTTCATCAACTCCTATAAAATCAGCAAGTAGCAGGTTAATCAAAAAAAGAATAATCCTGAAATCAAGAATAAACTTTGGAAAGAAGCGT
>JAHRFX010000116.1 GCA_019084405.1 Methanobacterium sp. | reverse complement strand
ATCTTGACGAATCGGCTTTAAGGACCTGATTTAGGGAATAATATGATAATTAAATGTAAATTAATTCTCCTTAATCAGGGGGTTCATTAAGACATTTTTTAAATTGAACTGCATCCACATGTAATTTTAATTGTTCAGAAGAGGGCAGGGCTGATCTTTCAAAATGCCACATATTGGAAAGTATGCTCATCTCAATAATAGCCTCCATGGACCGGACACCATGCTTATATTGGGGTACCTTAATCAATGCATTTAATACAGAAGGATCAATATTTGCATGGGAATCAGAAAAAATGTTTTTTGCTTTTCTTTCTAAAATGGATCTTAGTACCATGGCTCTTCTTATCATGTAAAGATAATCATTTTTCTTATTTTTATCAATCCCGGCAATGTCAATATAACCACGTAATCTACTAATAAAATCCAGTCCTTTTACCAGGTCCTTATCTTTATCATTATCAAATTCCTCAAAAGTTTTATTCCGACCTCCAGCAAATACAAAAATACATTTACCAATAGGGTGGATAATATCTCCCTGTTTAAAATTACCATCATTCATAGGAGATAAAAAGTATTTTAACCAGCCATAGGGAACACCATCCAGATCAGAATCGAATTCATCAAAAAATACAAGGGGTGTTTTACCAGTTAGGGAGGTACTCTGAATGATGTGGAAGGCACTAAACAAATCACCCCTGGATTGAAATTGGGATAGATTGAATTCAATAGGTTCTATATCCTCCGAAATTGTCCGGGCTATTTGAGTAACACCAAATGATTTTCCTGAACCAGGTGGCCCAAAAACTGCTATGGAAAGAGGTTCTTTTATATTCTTTTTAGATAAATACTCCAGTATCAGGTTTCTACTATTATGAAAGGTTTCAATTTCGTTTCTATCAACTGTACGCAATTCCCCAAACTCAGCAACAGGAGATTGTAATAAAACACTTTTTTTAGATTTCACATACTCACAAGCTGCATTAGAAACCTCTGTTTCGTTTTTCAATTTCTGTGTCAGGATTTTCCAGTTAATATCATCCTGAAATTCAACATCTTGAATTTTTTCTTTATGGTGATCAAGATTTAAAAACATTTTTTTAAAAGGATAATCCATCTTATGGTCATTATCAGGTAAGAAACCTATTTCAAGAAGATTACGGCTGACAATTATTCCTTTTTTAATGCCATCAATCAGTTTATCACCATAATTTTGAGGATTGTTTTGAATTTCATATATTAATCCGGAAATAAAGGCACTACGTAATCCTTTCATATAACGGCCTTCGTTTTTTTGTTCAAGGGCTCCTTCAAAAACTTCAGGATCGAAAAATAGAGTATATTTAGCTTTTTCTCCATCATATTGACATAATATTGCCCCATTTACTCCAAAACGAACAATCAAATTTGTACATTTACTAATATCCTTAATATCAGGATTACCTTCTCCCTTTCGATTTTTTTCCATTTCATTTAAAAAATCATATGCAGTACGTTCCCATGATAAACTTCTACTTATACGTAAACCTTTTTCTCTTAGATCATCAGCTCTTATTATGACAATTGAATTTGGTTGATTTTTTAGAAATTCCCATAAATCTCCCTGGGCCAAAGGACGGCTCATTTTAAGTATAAATAAACTTTTCTTTCCATCTAAAATATCAATAGGGCTCCACAGATTTTTTGAATTTCGGAAATATTTATTATCATCATGTATAACCACTATATCTGGTGGATTGGTATCATCAAATTTGTAATTAAGTTCTGGTTTTATGATTTTTTCCGGGTTTTTAAATCCTGAAAAACTTTTAACCAGATTTTTTTCTTTATTTTGTGGTAAAACGGTAGGTAAAATCAATATCTTATCCTGTAATGGATTATATTTTTCCAGAATGCACATACTATTAATCAGATCTTTAGAATTGGTCAGATCCATTTCCTTTTTTATTTCAGATTCATCATATTGGATTAATTCAAGGTGATCTTTTTTACCTTCATTAATCATTTTTGAAATTAGTAGTGCCCCACCCATTCTTTCTATAATGTCGTATCCTTTGTATATTTCACGATTGGATGGTTCATAGGGATAATCTTTGGAATCGCTATTATCCCATTTTATCCAATCTTTAGTAACATCCCCCACAACCATAATTTTAGTTTTTTCAGACATTTACCCCACCAGCATAATAAATAAAGTCAATTTATAAGATATATGGCACTATCTAATAATCTAGTGATATTTAAACTTTTTGCTCACCTGTCCAAAATTTTCATCTCATCTGCATCTGGTAAACCATCTCAAGCCGATAGAATATGGACTTTTCATCCCACTTCCTCAGTAACCCCATTCAAAACACTGCTAAAACCTTGAAAATAGCCCATTTTGGAATAAAAAGATGATAGCTAACGCTACTATGTTTTTTCTTCCTACTTTATGGGTTTGTGGATGAGTTTTTAGCCTAAATTCTAGGAAGGGTGTGAACATTAGGAGTGTTTTTCCATTGTTGATGAGTTGTCCGGCTCTTTTCATGGCTGAAAGTTTTATATGGCTTTTTATGCCTTTGTCCGTTCTTAGTTGTTTTTTTTTCGGTGTGTTTTAAGGCTGGTGGAGTAGTAATTTTCCAGAAGGTTGTTGGTGGGCGGGTGCGCCTTTAATAAAGTAAAAAGCTGTGGATCCTTTAAAAATCTACGATTTTTGATGCATCAAAAACGAAGTTTTTTGATAGTTTTCCCAGTTTTTTCTCTATTTTACGAAGTCTTTTCTGTATAGCTTTGTCGAATGAGTCTATTCCATCCATTAGGGTGTTGAATGTTTGTAATGCGTCAAAGTAGAATCTTTGTTCTAGGTTTTGTCCCTTGCGTCGGTGTTCCTTCTTTTTTTTTCATGGACAAATTTCTTAAAGGCTTTCATCTCCTTTTTTAACCATTCCTTGCACTCTTCACCGCTTTTTTCTTTTATCACTCGTTCTTCTTCTTCTTCTTCGGCCTTATCTTTTAAGATT
>JAHRFX010000017.1 GCA_019084405.1 Methanobacterium sp. | reverse complement strand
CCACTTAGAAACCGCAGTGTGTTATTACTTGTTCTTACACCACATATCTGGGTTATTCCATCTGTAAAGGTGGGTATTATGAGTATAATTCCTGTTATAAAAACAGGCAGGCTAAAGCCCCAGTTGAAAGTAACTAATAGCAGTATATAGGAAAAGCTACCCAGGTACAAACCAGTGCACCGGGCACATACCGGGAGCATGTGTCCTTTTATTTTAAATGATCGCTCCGGTATGCCATGGCAGATTAAATTTCCCTGCCTTAATTTATTTCGAAGCAATTTAAAAAATGACATATAAAAATATATGTGACTTAAAAATATATTATATGTACTATTAAAATGGAGTGGATATTATGGTCTTTGATGCCCTGGCAGAGATAGGAGCACTTATTTAAAAGTTAAAACCAAAAAAAGATTTTTTTAAATTTAAAAATATGTTCCTCACATTTCCTAAGTATACGGGCTTTTAATAATCAGGATCCCGAGAAATAACCATGAGTATGGTTTTGCAGGAAAAAAGTGGATTATGTCCTGATACTAAATAAAACCAATAAAATGTTTATTGAAATTAAAATTTCAATAATGGCTTAAAAGTAAGATAAAAAATCCCAGTTAATTGGTTATCCCACTTTGAAAAAGGTGAGTAATACTGCTGACTAATGACCACAGCTGGATATTCTATCATTTAGATTTTGATACTCACCAATACTCATCCACCAAAAGTTAATCTGTCGGGTAGAAGTATCAGGGCATGATAATGAGATGATTTTAAAGAACTGGACTTTGAAAAGATACAAGAAGTCATGAATATACATTTAGTGGTGGATGGTCGCCGGATCTATGATCCTGATAGTCTTAAAAAACTGGGCTTCTGTTATCAGGGTGTGGGCGTCAGTTAACCATGATTGATTTTTAAAAAAAAATCATTCCTTTTTTTATTTAAGGAATCATAAATACTGCTTTTACTAGTTATCCATACAGCGCATTCATCTGGATACAAAAACCCCTTAAAATCATTCTTTACTTAAATTCCAAATTCCCCTCATCATAACGGGGAATGTATTTGACCCCCTTAGCTTGATAGTGATATCATATGATTCTAACCCTAACATACTCCGTAATCCTCTTTTTCAATTTAAACATACTCCTATCAAACTATGAGGATTAACTTCTTTAATGATTTTATTCCATTTCCAGGAGGATATTATTGAACCCCGCAAATATCTTAAAAAAATAATCCATTCCCTGCAAATTAATGTATCCCGACTAGAATGTTAAAGTCAAATATCCCTTAAACTGGACTAAATCCAGCAGAGTGGTAGTTAATCATCGCAATATTTAAATATTTTTAATAACAAATCCACCAGAATGAATAAATCATCCCCTATCCCAAACTACAAGTTAAAAGATATCCTGCTTGTAATTACCTATCCCCTGACCATCTTATTCATACCCACCCTCCTTTTAACCACCCAAATCAATATTTTATGGATTATAGGTTTTATAAATCTGATTATCAGCTTAATATTTACCATATCCGATGATTTTATGGAAAATAATATCCTGTGGGATACCGGAATAATTTTTTATAAAGATAAAATCCGGATAGTAATCCTGGCATTAATTCTCTGGTGCTTAATTATAATATTACCATCAAGTGACACCCTGGAATTTTTAATGGCCCTGGCTTTTGCCCTGTATATTATAGGAATGATCAGCTTCATGATCATAACTAACCTCTTATTATCCCGATTCTGGAAACCATACCAGGAAGGTTTATCATTATATGACCGGTGTGATTTTACAAAATCAAAAGCAGCTTTCAAAAGCTTACTGGAAAAAAATCCCGAAGATAGAATGGCCTGGTGTGCCTTAACCCTGCCTTTATCCCGGCTAAAAGAATATGAGAAGTTAGAATATGCCCGGAAAAAGGCCCTGCAGGGTAAAATAAAAACCTGGCCCCTTATAAAAAAACTCCAGATGAGCTATTTTTACTCCATCCTGGCCAATTCCTGGGAAAATTTAAGAGAATATGACCAGGCCCAGGAGTATGCAGATAAGGCCCTGGAATTTAATGACATGTATCCCCTACCCCTTAATATCAAGGGTTATCTTCTTTTGAAACAGGAAAAATTAGAAGAAGGAGCAGCCTACATTAATAAAGCCTTTAAACTCCATGTTTCCCGGAAAGATACGCAGCTTAATAAAGCCTGCCTCCTTAGTAAAGAAGGTAATCATAAAAGATCCCACCAAATACTGGATTATGTATTAACCCATGACCCGAAATATCCTTACGTCTATCTGCGTAAAGGTGAATTACTCCTGGATGAGGGTAAATTAGAAGAAGCTAAAGTATATCTTAATAAATTTAAAATGATTTGTCCAGTGAGATGATGAAGTCACTAGGATTACTGGATAAGTGTGCTAAAAGGTGAAATTCTAAGTAAGGAGGATGTATTTGTTTAGCTAACTTTTTTTTGTTTAATTTTTTTCCTGATATTTTTCCAATGTTGGGGTGGGTGTGATATGTTGAAATCGGTTAAAACGTTCGAATTGTTTGGTGAATTAGCTTTAAAACCAAAAAAAATTTAGATAGAATGAGAGCAGAATATATGTTAATTAATGGTAAAACAAACAATACCTCACTCTCAATCAATTATTGGGAGGGCAACCAACTTAAACTTTTACGATTTTATCTGAGGGCAATCTTTTTTTTTTTTTTTGAATAAGCTGCTTGATGGTTTAAAATGACAAATAATCCTCTGCACCTAGATCCGACAAGTAATTTTTCAGTTTTTAAGGGGCGAAATGGATATATTTGCTGAAGGAAAATGCCATACTTGCCCGAAAGAATTATGATTTAAAAAAACAGAATGCAGAGTTAGTGTTGATTAATGAGGATTTGAATTCGAGGCTTGCACTGTATGAAAATCCTCATACTCCTCCCTCTGCTCAAACGATTAAAAAAAGAGAAAAAAAACGAAAATCTAAGGGTTCTAGGAAGAGAGGTGCTCCTAAGGGCCATAAAGGCGTTACCAGACCGACTCCACCACCCGATCGAGTGGTGGATAGTTACAACAGAACTTTGTGAGAAGTGTGGCAGCAGTAACTATGGAGGAAAAAGGTATTACAAGGAAAACTATCGAGGAGATGCCTCCACCACCAAAAATTGAGGTTATCCAGGTTTAACCAGCGTGTTTACAGTTGCAGTGATTGTGGGCATGATTTTGTTGCCAAACATGAGGAATGCACCCAACAGGGGCAGATTTTGGTGTGAACACACTCATGTATTTAACAATGCAGAAATACAGCCTCAGAGGTGTTCTCCGCAAAATCGGAGATTTCACATCCCATATGAACCATTTCAAAATCAGCCCCCAAAGGAATTCAGGATGCTATTTTTCGAGTTGGAAAAGCCTGTGAGGAAGAATATAAAAGTCAATATAAAAGAAAGTGAGAAACACACAGTGGAACTATCATTGATGAAACCAGTATGAAGGTTTTAGGGCAAAAAAATACTGGTTATGGCTCTTTAGAACAAACAAAAATGAAGTGGTGGTATGCATAAGACCATCAAGGGGACAGAAGGTTTTAAAAGAAATTTTCGGCAATAAAACCCACAAATCCAGGGGTGACTGAATGGTTGGAGAGCATACAACCTTCTACCCGCATTACAACGATGCTGGTCACACCTTATTAAGAGAAGTAGATAATTACACTGATAAAAAAGGTGGAACAGAATTGTCCGATATTATTCATGAGAAATTCGATGCATTAAAAGAATTCCAGTGGAAAAACCCACCACCATCCACAGAAGAACGAATACAACAAAAAATCACATGGGATATAAGAACTATCCGATTTAGTGAAACAATTTGAGAAATATGATGAACTAAAAAAAACCAGTAACCTACATCAAAAACGGTTTAGAGCACTGGTACACATTGCCTCCTTTACCCCCGGAAATGCAACCCACCAACAACCTAGGCGAACAAGCCATTCAGAGAACACGTAATCATGCGAAAAATCATAGGCACCTTCCGATCCGAAACAGGCCCCAAATACTACCAGTACACAGCCTCACTCTTTGCAACATGGAAACTACAAGAAAAAAACATATACCACGAACTCAAAAAACTACTCACACAAAAACTCTGCCTAAAACCAAGCTAAACAAATACAAAATTAAAACTAAATCTTCATTGGTTCAATGGCTTTCTTCCTTTTTCGGAGTCATTTTTTCCAATCTGCAGCTTGGATAATTCTTTTCTCGTCTATGGGAGAATAAAAATAATCAAATCTTTTGAAGCATCAATTCTGTTTCCATAAGAGTCACTTATTAAATTTTCCGCGGCTTAAGGGCTTTCTTTCTTTCTTCAGGAGTCATTTTCTCCCAGTCTTTTGCTTTTATAATCCGCCCTTTATTTACTGGAGAACAAAAATAATCAAATCTTTTTTTATCTACTTTGTTTTTCATTTGTATCCTCTTCATAAATTATGTTTTTATTTAATAATATATTTATGTGATTAAAGTTGCTTCAATCCACTTTATATTATGGTCTATTTTATCAATTAGTAAAGATGATTCCCTTGGAAATAACCATTCTCCTTCATCATATTTATTCATTCTTTTAAGAGCAGTCTCAATTTGTATTCCTGCCGAATATTTAGGAGTTCTTATCCGAACAATGTATCCACCTATATACCTTTTTCATTCTCCTCATCCTACAACTGAGAAGCATAATCTAGAGAACAAGTTGTAGACATATAACCCCAGTCAGTGAAAATATCATTTTCATCCAATTCGCCAAGATCATCAAAATATCCCATGTATCTATATACAACTATGTCTTTATCAATAAATTTACCAGCAAATGTAGCGTCTAATAGTCTAATTTCTTTTCTAAGATCCTCTGGAATTTTTTCAATATCTTTAATCTCTCTTAATGCCATATTGGCCTTAGAGTGCCAATCATTATCCCTGCTTTTATAAATCTCTAACTGTTTTCCTTTACTATTTAATTTGCCTTTGGCATCAAAGAGGCATTTATCATGTTTTAAGTGCTTTTTTGCATATTCATAAAATTCTTTGTTAGAATTAAACTCATAAAATCCCGGGATTGGTTTTGGTCTTTCTATATAGATCAGCCTCTCTAAATTTGATTCGAATATATATCTTAAATAATATTAATAGAAATTAATACTATTTATATATTTAATAATAATTATTTCTGAATAAAAATTAACGAAATAATTCATTCATTTAAGATATTTCGTTTGTTTTAGAGAATTTATTCTGATAACTAATTAAAATAAAAGAAAGTAATAAACCCAGGAGCTTAATCACCTAAAATATCCCCGATTTATCCTTAGCTGCTCGAGCAGGAATATAACCTGATAAACAGTTTTAGTGACAACTCAAGATTTGCAGAAAAATAATTCTGATGCCCCCCATCGATACCTCCAAGGAACTTGAAGAAATAAGAAAGGAATACCACAACCGGGAAGATAAACCATGGGGATATGAAAAGGTTCTCATAAATACTGACAAATACCTTACCAAAGAACTGTTTATCAAAGAAGGATATCTGGACATCCTTCCATTATCACCCCAATAAAGACGAAACCATGCACATCATGGGCGGGGCCGGCTATATTGAATTTGAAAACAAGAAAGAATACTTCTCTAAAAACGACAACATCCGAATTGAACCAGAAGTCCCCCACACCATCGTGGCCATGGAAAACACCGTTCTGCATGAGGTTTCCACGCCCCATCCAGACGATACGGTGCGGATTGAGGATTATTATACTCGATGAAAGGGATTATAAATTTCTAAATCAGGAACATTTCTAAAATCCTTGTCGTTTCGAGTTACTAAAATAAAATTGTCATTCAAGCTGGTTGCAGCTATTACAGCATCGGGAAGTTTTATTTTTGAACTTTTCCTAATTCTAATAGCTAAATCAGCTATGTCATCAGTTATGGTTATCACATTTGCCTGGTTAAGAAATTCTTTAGCGTTTTCGAATCCCTTCTCAGTGTGTTTGTCCCATCCTAAAAACTCTATTTGAGTAATAACCGAAACAGTAAATGATTCATCAAAAATTTTTTCAATTTTATTAAGTTCATTTTCAGGAATGGCACTTGCAAAATAGTAAATAAGGATATTAGTATCCACCAGATAATCCTTCATGTTCTTTCCCATTCCTTTCTTAAATTCCTAGCTTCTTTTTCCAGATCCAGCTTCATATCCTTGTAGATGCCTCGATATTTAGAAGGTTTAAAGACTTTTTCTGTGTCTTTTTTCTGGTTATTTTTCAAAATTGTTGATTTATTTCTATTCCACAGATCAATAGGAATTATGACATCAGTTTTTTTACCCTTTGAGTCATAGATATATTTTATAGCCATGTTATCTCCTTCCATATTCTAATTCTACTTTGTAATTTATTAAATTTATATTCTATTATGTAATAAAATGTAAGTAGACATATAATAACATTTTATAATTTACCATTTTCAGGCATCTGTAAAAGAAAATAATCTCTGTTCTACCTCCCAGAAACTGGCAGAGATGAGCAAGTAAATGCAGACTTAGGAAGACAAACCATGGGGATATGAACAGTCCTCATAAATACTTACAAGTACCTCACCAAGGAGCTGTTTATCAAGAAAGGATCTGGCCTGTATGACATCAGGGTGGTAATAGTATAAAATTTTAGAACCCACAATTCCGATTTGATCATCAGATGTTGAGATATTCATTAATTCAGTCAAAAACTTTTTATCCATCACTGTATCATTATTTAGTAAAAGAAAATGTTTTATTCCTTTTTTGAGCGCATATCTCATTCCAATGTTACAACCCTCAGGAAAACCATAATTCTTTTCACTCTTAATGAGTACCATTTTCTTATTTGAATCAATATCCTTTATTTCCGATTCTTTATCATTATCCAGAGTAGCGTCCATCTCTTCTCGAGTATATTCGATTATATTAATAGGCTCTTTATTGGGAATATGATTGTAAAATTCTGAGGTGGGAATGATTTCTTTTTTAGCGTATTTTCGTATCATTTCAAGAGAATTATCTTTAGAGCCATTATCTATCACTACGGCTTCATAGTTTGGATAATCTATCTGATAGAGAGATTCTAAACACTCATTTGTATCATCCCAGCTATTCCAGTTTAGTATTATTATTGAAACTAGGGGGGTTTGTCATTATTATTAACATTCATCATCATCACATCAAAGGTTCAAAAACTCATTTTAATTTAAAACTTGATTCTTTAATAGTATGATTAACATTTATACTATTAAATTTACCTCATCCGGTGTTTTTAATTTGAAAATTTCAAAAATTATCAAGGATTGCTTTTGAAATAACTCATAAATAACTCAATTTCTTGCTTTGTTATCCCTCTAAGAATTAATAAAATCACTATATAAATAATTATACTTATCAAAATTGTAAGAATAATACTTATAATTCCCATTGGATTTAATCCTATAATAAATCCTGCCATCACTGCAGAAGCAAACGTACTCTTTACTATAAATTGGATATTACGATCAAATCTTAGGTATTTAAATGATGAAATTATCACAGAAATCATTACAAATAAATATGCGAATAAAGTTACAATTGCAGCTCCCAAAAATCCAAAATATGGAACTAAAAGAATATTTAAAATTAGATTTGAAATCGATGCTATAATCCATATTAACCCCACAATCTTTGTTTCTTTTTCTAAGATGAATATTTGGCTGAATATACCATAAATCCCAAAGAATAACGCTCCTAAAGCTACAAAAGGGGTTATTAAATATCCTTGAATGGCAATTTCTGGTGTTGTCAATATTAATAATATTTGCTTTGATAAAACACTTAATCCAAATACTGCGGGAATTCCTAATGCTAAAAAATATTTTAAAGAATATTTTAAAAAGATTTTTATCTCATTGATTTCGTTCTTATCATGATAAGGTGATAAAAGGGATGGTAAAATCACAGCAAACGGCACTACAATCCTCTGGATTAAATTACCCAAAGTATAACCTGGAGAATAATATCCCACAAAAGCAGTTCCTAATAAAATACTTATGACATAACGATCACTGGAATCTACAATCCAAAAAGATAAGGTGGTAGGAATCGTCGGTACACCAAAAGATAAATAATCCTTCATATTTCTGAATTTTGGAACTTTAATTCCAATTTCTTTAATTAAAAGTAGACCCATGAGAATAAAAATTAAAATTTGTGTGATTAGAACCCCTATCACCACATATATTATGCTATAACCTGAAATCACCAAATAAGCTGCTATAATCAAATTAATATAACTTTGAAGGAGCATAAACAATGAATACATTCTCATTTGTTGAAATGTTCTAAAAAAGTTAAGAAAAACAAAATTTAAACTTGTAAATAATAGTATGAATGGTAAAATCAATGTAATTACAATATTATTACCAAATAATATAGAAATTGTTTTCGATGATAACAAAAATCCTAAAGACACTAAAATAGATACTATCAACACAACAAAGAATATCGAATAGAAAGCTTCTTGAATTTCTTTTTTATGATTCTTCATTGATGGGAAAAATCTGACCATAGAATAAGTTAATCCCAAATTTGTAACATTAGGTATCAATCCCATCGTAGCAATAAGCTGGACCCAAATTCCATAATCCACAATAGTAAGATTTTTTGTTAATATTGGTAATAAAATAATTGCGCTTATACTAAACTAATACATTAGATATTCCTATTAAGCCTATTCTATTCACAAACGTCTTATATTGATTCATTATTCACCAAGGGATGTATATTTTATTAATTTAGATTAAATAACCTTACTTAAATACCTATATTCAACTTTCTAACAATAGCATATAAATAATTAATTTGTTTGAATTTAAGAATATTGTAAATTCTCATTAACATTTATTTTAAAATTAAAAATAAATTATATCTAATCTGGGACCCATGATATCTCCAAGGAACCGGAAGAGCCAGAAGGATACTAATAAGAAAACAGAATAAGGAAAGTTCTATGACTATTGAACAGACTCCACAAAGGATCCTTTATTAGTAATATTAACATCCTTTACCATCACCCATATAAATATGAATCTACATATCATTAAAGTGATCAATTGAACTAGAGGATAACAATTACTTCGGAAAAACATAAGATTCAAACAGGATCATAAGTCCCAACCATCGTATCCATGAAATACCATATGAACAAGGTTTTTCAACAGCACAGCCAATACGATAATTATAATGATTATTTATAAATTTATTTTAACTCCTTAAATCCCAATTTCTTCCCATTCATAAACAGTCTCATATCTTCTTTATCCCACGTACTAGCAAATGTGTTAATTCCGGGATCTAATTTAAAATCTTCAATTTCAACAAAAACTCGACCCAGTACTGGATTAAACAAATCCAAACGAAGCTTCTGAACAATTAAAATTACATGTGGATGCAGTTCAATTTAAAAAATGTCTTAATGAACCCCCTGATTAAGGAGAATTAATTTACATTTAATTATCATATTATTCCCTAAATCAGGTCCTTAAAGCCGATTCGTCAAGAT